>NZ_JABWQS010000006.1:0-178798 GCF_014268545.1 Pseudomonas sp. SWRI81 | reverse complement strand
GGCGGTGTGTCAGTCGAAATCAAATTGACTGACACACCGCCTTCGCGAGCAAGCCCGCTCCCACAGGAGGACTGCGGTGACTGATGCCTCCGGTAACCGGCGCTCAGTATATCGATCTGGCCCAACAAACGTTGGGCCTTGCGCACATTTGCTGCGGAAAGTTACTCCAGCGCTTTCCAGATATCCGTGGCGTACTCGCGAATCGTCCGGTCCGAGGAGAACCAGCCCATCCGCGAGGTATTGAGCACCGCCGAGCGCCACCAGTTATTCGAATCGTGCCAGTGCGCTTCAACGCGTTTTTGCGCTTCCCAGTAAGAATCGAAATCGGCGCAGACCAGGAAGCGGTCGTAATCGATCAGCGAGTCGATCAGCCCGGTATAGCGCGAGGTGTCGTCCGGCGAGAACACCCCGCTGCGAATCGCTTGCAACACATCGTTGAGGCGATGGGACGCGGCGATGTCCGGCAGCGCACTGAACTCGTGGTTCTGCTTGCGCGCTTCAACCTGCTGGGCGCTGAGGCCGAAGATGAACATGTGCTCGGCACCGATGCGTTCCGCCATTTCCACGTTGGCCCCATCGAGGGTGCCGATGGTCAGCGCGCCGTTGAGGCCGAACTTCATGTTGCTGGTACCCGACGCCTCGAAACCGGCAGTGGAAATCTGCTCGGACAAGTCCGCCGCCGGAATAATGCTCTCGGCCAGGCTGACGTTGTAGTTGGGCAGGAACACCACTTTGAGCAAGCCGCGCACCGTCGGGTCGTTGTTCACTACCCTAGCGATGTCGTTGGTCAGCTTGATGATCAGTTTGGCCTGGTGATAACTCGCCGCAGCCTTACCGGCGAAGATTTTCACCCGTGGTACCCAGTCGACTTCCGGCTCGGCGCGAATCGCCTGGTACAGCGCCACGGTGTGCAACAGGTTGAGCAACTGCCGTTTGTACTCATGGATGCGCTTGACCTGCACATCGAACATCGCCGCCGGGTTGACGGCGATGCCCAGCCGCTCGTGAATCAGATAGGCCAAGGCTTTTTTGCTGTGCAGGCGCTGCTCGGCGAAGGCTTTGCGGAACGCGGTTTTCTCGGCGAACGGCTGCAAATCGAGCAGGCGTTCTTCGGGATTGTCGAGCAGGTCCGGGCCGAGGGCATCGACCAGCATCGAGGTCAGTTCCGGGTTGGCCTGATACAACCAGCGGCGGAAGGTGATGCCGTTGGTTTTGTTGTTGATCCGCTCCGGGTAGAGCTTGTGCAGTTCGGCGAATACAGTCTTGCGCATCAGCTGGGTATGCAGGCCCGACACGCCGTTGACGCTGTGCGAACCGAGGAACGCGAGGTTGCCCATGCGCACCCGGCGACCGTTGTCTTCTTCGATCAGCGACACCGCGCGCAGCACGTCGAAATCGTGGATACCCTTGGCCCGCAGCGAATCGATGTGCTGAGCGTTGATCAGGTAAATGATCTGCATGTGCCGTGGCAGCATGCGCTCCATCAAGCCTACCGGCCAGGTTTCCAGCGCTTCCGGCAACAGCGTGTGGTTGGTGTACGACAGAGTATCGACGGTGACTTGCCACGCGGCGTCCCAGGCCACGTCATAAACGTCGACCAGTTGGCGCATCAGCTCGGCGACGGCAATCGAGGGGTGGGTGTCGTTGAGCTGAATCGCAGCGTGATCGCCCAGGGTCAGCACCGAGGTGTGCATGTTGCGATGGCGACGCAGCAGATCCTGCAGCGAGGCGGCGACGAAGAAGTATTCCTGACGCAGGCGCAGTTCCTGGCCGGCTTCGGTGCTGTCTGCCGGATAAAGGACGCGGGAGATACTCTCGGCACGGGCCACTTCAGCGACGGCGCCCAAGTGGTCGCCGGCGTTGAAGCGCTCCAGGTGCAGTTCTTCCATGGCGCGGGCGCGCCACAGGCGCAGGGTGTTCACGCTCGCCCCACGCCAGCCGACCACCGGGGTGTCATAGGCAATCGCCCGCACGGTTTCTGCCGGCGACCAGACCTGGCGGGTTTTGCCATTGGCGTCGGTGACCGTTTCGACGCTGCCGCCGAAACCGATCGGGTAAACCACTTCCGGCCGTTCGAATTCCCAGGGGTTGCCGAAATCCAGCCAGTGCTCGGTTTGCTCCTGTTGCCAGCCGTCGACAATCGCTTGGCGGAACAAGCCGTGTTCATAACGAATGCCGTAGCCATGGCCGGCGATGCCGAGGGTCGACATGCTTTCCATGAAGCACGCCGCCAGACGCCCGAGGCCGCCATTGCCCAGCGCCGCGTCGGGCTCCAGCAAGCGAATGCGCTCCAGATCGACGCCCAGTTCGGTCAGCGCTTCACGGGCGACGTCGAGCAGACCGAGGTTGCTGAGGCTGTCGTAGAGCAGACGACCAATCAGAAATTCCAGCGAGAGGTAATAAACGCGCTTCTGGCCTTTGCGGTAGATCTGCCGCGTATGGTCCATCCAGTGCTCGACCATGTGATCGCGCGCAGCCAGGGCGATGGCTTCGAACCAGTCATGGTCAAAGGCGTGATCGGGGTCTTTGCCCACGGCGTAGGTGAGTTTGGTCAGGACGGCGTCGCGGAATGCGGCCACCTCTGCTTCGCGAACTAGTGGTTCTTGAGTCATCAATAAGACCTCGAGCGAGCGGGAATTGTCTGAGCCTAGACGGTCTGACCGACGGTATTGGCTCTGGTTCGGCAGCATTTGCGCGGACTGTGCGACAGTCCGACATAACCTTGGCGGATGAGCCAATGAATGCAGGGGCCGTGCCGTCGTACCGGGCAAAATGCAGTGCACAGAAAAATATCCGGCGAAAGGTTGTTCAAAATTCCACCCGTCCCGGTATGATCGCGCGCCCTGATGCATACACGCCTGGTAACTCCCAATGATGAAGCCCAACCTGATCGCCGCCGCCGAGATTGATCGTCTCGATACGTGGGCCAAATACTCGGCGCCGATGTGCGGCTCGTGTATCTCCAGCTGCTGCACGCTGCCGGTCGAGGTCAAGATCAAGGACCTGGTGCGCATCGGCGTGGTCGACGAATTCGAACTGGGCGACCCGCCGAAGAACATCGCCAAGCGTTTGCAAAAGGAAGGTCTGGTCGAGCGCTTCAATCAGAAATCGGGGATTTTTACCCTGCAGCGCATGAGCAACAACGACTGCTTTTACCTCGATCGTAAAAGCCGCCTGTGCACCATTTATGACAAGCGCCCGGACACCTGCCGCAACCACCCGAAAATCGGGCCGCGACCGGGGTATTGCGCTTATAAACCGAAAGAAGTCGAACGCGTGCAGAATTTCCGGGCGATCGAGAAGTTTTGATCGCGCCTGAAATTTGCGGCGACTGATCGGCCGCCTTCGCGAGCAGGCTCGCTCCCACAATGGATATCTGGTGCGCACAAAATCTGTGCTCACTGAAGATCCCCTGTGGGAGCGAGCCTGCTCGCGAAGGGGCCGCCACCAGCACTTCATAAACCCAGACAAACAAAAACGCCCCCGGTCGCGAGACCGGGGGCGTTTTTTATTCCAGGGCTAAATTACGCCTTGGCTTTCTTGGCAGCGCGGGTACGCTCGCTTTCGTCGAGGATCTTCTTGCGAAGACGGATCGACTTAGGCGTGACTTCGCACAGCTCGTCTTCCTGGATGTATTCCAGAGCCTGTTCCAGGGTGAACTTCACCGGTGGAACCAGAGCGATGGTTTCGTCTTTACCCGAAGCACGCATGTTGTCGAGCTTCTTGCCCTTGGTAGGGTTGACGCCCAGGTCGTTGTCACGGCTGTTCTGACCAACGATTTGACCGTTGTAGATCTCCTGGCCGTGTTCTACGAACAGCTTGCCGCGAGCCTGCAGGGTTTCCAGCGAGTAGGTCAGTGCCTTGCCGGTTTCAACCGAAACCAGAACGCCGTTCTGACGGCCAGACATGTGGCCCGACTTGACGGTGTCGTAACGATCGAAGATCGAGGTCAGGATGCCAGCGCCGTTGGTCAGGGTCAGGAACTGGTTACGGAAACCGATCAGACCGCGAGCAGGGATGTTGTATTCCAGACGAACACGGCCCTTGCCATCCGGCACCATGTTGCTCAGATCGCCCTTACGCAGGCCCATCTCTTCCATCACCTTGCCCTGGGATTCTTCAGGGATGTCGATGGTGACGTTTTCGAACGGTTCCTGCTTGACGCCGTCAACTTCACGAATGATCACTTCAGGACGGCCCAGGGCCAGTTCGAAGCCTTCGCGACGCATGGTTTCGATCAGTACCGAGAGGTGCAGCTCACCACGGCCGGAAACCTTGAACTTGTCAGCGGTATCGCCTTCTTCAACGCGCAGTGCAACGTTGTACAGCAGCTCTTTGTCCAGACGGTCCTTGATGTTACGGGACGTCACGAACTTGCCTTCCTTGCCGCAGAAAGGCGAATCGTTAACCTGGAAGGTCATGGAAACGGTTGGCTCGTCGACGGTCAGCGGCTTCATCGCCTCGACCGTGTCCGGGTGGCACAGGGTGTCGGAGATGAACAGCGAATCCATACCGCTGATGCAGACGATGTCGCCGGCAGCAGCTTCTTCAACGTCAACGCGGTGCAGACCGTGGTGACCCATCAGCTTCAGGATACGGCCGTTGCGACGCTTGCCATCGGCACCGATCGCGACAACCGGAGTGTTCGGCTTGACGCGACCGCGAGCGATACGGCCAACACCGATAACACCCAGGAAGCTGTTGTAGTCCAGCGCGGAAATCTGCATCTGGAACGGACCGTCACGGTCAACGGCCGGAGGCGGAACGTGGTCAACCACCGCTTGGTACAGCGGAGTCATGTCTTCCGCCATCGCGGTGTGGTCCAGACCGGCAATGCCGTTCAGGGCCGAAGCGTAAACAACCTGGAAGTCCAGTTGTTCTTCGGTAGCACCGAGGTTGTCGAACAGGTCGAAGATCTGATCCAGAACCCAGTCCGGACGCGCGCCTGGACGGTCAACCTTGTTGATCACCACGATTGGACGCAGGCCGGCTTCGAAAGCCTTCTTGGTCACGAAACGGGTTTGCGGCATAGGGCCGTCTTGAGCGTCAACCAGCAGCAGAACGGAGTCGACCATCGACATTACGCGTTCAACTTCGCCGCCGAAGTCGGCGTGGCCCGGGGTGTCCACGATGTTGATGTGGTAGCCGTTCCAGTTGATGGCGGTGTTTTTCGCCAGGATGGTAATACCGCGCTCTTTTTCCTGGTCGTTGGAGTCCATCACGCGCTCGTCGTTGAGCTCGTTGCGCTCCAGGGTGCCGGATTGACGCAGGAGTTTGTCTACCAGGGTGGTCTTACCATGGTCAACGTGGGCAATGATGGCGATGTTGCGTAGATTTTCGATCACTTGTGTATCTCGATCAGAGGATTCGGTTTGCTGACAAGTCTTGGCAGCGATTAGCAGTAGTGTCCGGCATGGCCGTTACAGCTTGACGGCGGTGTCGGGGGGCCGGTGACGCAGGCCACAGGCAAACAGCCCCGGGCACTTAGCTCGGTCGATAAACGCGCACATTGGCATGCCCCTCACTGAGCAAATGGTGAGCATGCAGGCGACTCATCACGCCTTTGTCGCAATACAGCAGGTACTGGCGAGTAGGGTCCAGTTCCTTGAAACGTGCGTTCACTGCATAGAACGGCATCGTCTGTACTTCTATGCCAGCGAGTTCCAGCGGGTCATCCTCGGCGGCATCCGGGTGGCGGATGTCGATCACGATCTGACCGGCCAGCGCTTCGCTGACTTCTTCAATCTGCAAATCCTGGCCCAATTCGTCGATCACCCGATCGATCGGCACCAGCTTGGCGTTGGCGAGCGCACGCTCGAGCACCGCCATGTCGAATTCTTTTTCTTCATGCTCGACGCGACCGCGCTTGGCGGCGGTCTTCGGGTTGACCGAAATCACCCCGCAGTATTCCGGCATATGCCGGGCGAAATCGGCGGTGCCGATCTCGTTGGCCGTGTCGATGATGTCCTGCTTGTGCGCGACGATCAGCGGACGCAGGACCAGTTTGTCGGTCACGCAGTCGATCACCGACAGGTTCGGCAGCGTCTGGCTCGACACCTGGGAAATCGCCTCGCCAGTGACCAGCGCATCGATGTGCAGGCGCTCGGCAATCTCGGACGAGGCGCGCAACATCATACGCTTCAAAACCACGCCCATATGACTGTTATCGACTTTACCGAGGATTTCGCCCAGCACTTCCTCGAACGGCACACTGACAAATAGCACGCGCTGCGAGCTGCCGTACTTCTTCCAGATGAAATGCGCGACTTCCATCACGCCCAATTCATGGGCTCGCCCGCCCAGATTGAAGAAGCAGAAATGCGCCATCAGGCCGCGACGCATGATCTGGTAGGCCGCCACGGTGGAGTCAAAGCCACCGGACATCAGCACCAGCGTCTGCTCCAGCGCGCCGAGCGGGTAGCCGCCGATGCCGTTGTGCTGGCTGTGGATCACGAACAACCGTTTGTCGCGAACTTCGATACGGACTTCGATTTCCGGCGCCTTGAGGTCGATTCCGGCAGCGCCGCACTCGCGACGCAGCTTGCTGCCGACGTACTTTTCGACGTCCATCGAGCTGAAAGGATGCTTGCCCGCGCGCTTGCAGCGCACCGAGAAAATCTTCCCGGCCAGCGCATCGCCATAGTGCTGTTTGCACTTTTCGGTGATGTCGTCGAAGTCGCCCAGCGGGTACTCGTCGATCTGCAGAAAGTGCGCGATGCCCGGCATGCAGGTCAGGCGCTCGCCCATCTCTTTCAAGGCTTTGGGGTCGGTAACGCGGGTTTCCAGTTCGAGATTGTCCCACACACCGCTCACCACCACGGCCGGGTCCAGGTCACGGAGCACGGTGCGGATGTTCTTGGCCAACTGGCGGATGAACTTCGTCCGGACAGGTCGGCTTTTGATGGTGATCTCGGGGAAGACTTTTACGATTAGTTTCATGAAAACAGCGCGCGAACGGCCAGCCGAAAAAGGGGGGCGCGGATTATAGCGGAAATTGCTCAAGGTTTAACCAGTTAATGTGCAGAAGGTTTTGCTCGCACCAAAACGGGTCATTTTCGATTGAAGACGCTACATTAGAGGGCGAGATTTTCCACAATCCAGCGCTTTGCACCTTAATAGGGGTGAATTTGGGGCAAAAAACCCATGCTGGGGCACTGGCATGCAATTTGCTCCCTTGTGAGGCAGGTTGCCTTGGCAGAGTATTCGCGCCGGCATCACCCACATTTAAGGGCATCCACTACCAAGCCCTAAGCCACCCGGAGGACAGTATGTCGAAGACGGTTCAACTCATCAAAGATCATGACGTCAAGTGGATTGATCTGCGCTTCACGGACACCAAAGGCACTCAGCACCACGTGACCATGCCGGCTCGCGATGCGCTGGATGAAGACTTCTTCGAAGTCGGCAAAATGTTCGACGGCTCCTCCATCGCTGGCTGGAAAGGCATCGAAGCCTCCGACATGATCCTCATGCCGGTTGACGAAACCGCCGTTCTCGACCCGTTCACCGAAGACGCCACCCTGATCCTGGTGTGCGACATCATCGAACCTTCGAGCATGCAAGGCTACGACCGCGACCCACGTGCGATCGCCAAGCGCGCCGAAGAACACCTCAAAGCCACCGGTATCGGTGACACCGTGTTCGCGGGCCCAGAGCCTGAGTTCTTCATCTTTGACTCGGTGAAATTCAAGTCGGACATCTCCGGCTCGATGTTCAAGATCTACTCCGAGCAAGGTTCGTGGATGTCCGACCAGGACGTCGAAGGTGGCAACAAAGGCCACCGTCCAGGCGTCAAGGGCGGCTACTTCCCGGTTCCGCCGTTCGACCATGACCACGAAATCCGTACCTCCATGTGCAACGCGCTGGAAGAAATGGGCCTGACCGTCGAAGTTCACCACCACGAAGTGGCGACCGCCGGCCAGAACGAAATCGGCGTCAAGTTCAACACCCTGGTGAAGAAAGCCGACGAAACCCAGACCCTCAAGTACGTTGTGCACAACGTTGCTGACGCTTACGGCCGCACCGCGACCTTCATGCCGAAGCCACTGTACGGCGACAACGGCTCGGGCATGCACGTACACATGTCGATCTGGAAAGACGGCAAGAACACCTTCGCTGGCGAAGGCTATGCCGGTCTGTCCGATACCGCGCTGTACTTCATCGGCGGCATCATCAAACACGGTAAGGCCCTGAACGGCTTCACCAACCCGGCGACCAACTCCTACAAGCGTCTGGTACCAGGCTTCGAAGCACCGGTCATGCTGGCCTACTCGGCTCGCAACCGTTCCGCTTCGATCCGTATTCCTTACGTGTCGAGCCCGAAAGCCCGCCGTATCGAAGCACGTTTCCCGGATCCGGCAGCCAACCCGTACCTGGCCTTCGCAGCACTGCTGATGGCCGGTCTGGACGGTATCCAGAACAAGATCCACCCAGGCGACGCTGCTGACAAAAACCTGTACGACCTGCCGCCTGAAGAGGCGAAAGAGATCCCACAAGTTTGCGGCAGCCTGAAAGAAGCCCTGGAAGAGCTGGACAAGGGCCGCGCGTTCCTGACCAAGGGCGGCGTGTTCTCCGACGACTTCATCGACGCTTACATCGCGCTGAAATCGGAAGAAGAAATCAAGGTTCGCACCTTCGTACACCCACTGGAATATGAGCTGTACTACAGCTGCTGATCCGGTAGCGCTGCGTAACGCGGCGTGACAAAAAGAGGCCTTCTTCGGAAGGCCTTTTTTATTGCCCGGATTTTATGGCCAACCAAGCCCCCTGTAGGAGTGAGTCTGCTCGCGATTGCGGTGGGCCATTGAAAAAGCTGGCGACTGACACGACGCCATCGCGAGCAGGCTCACTCCTACAGGGGATTTGTGGCGGCTGAATGATTCTGGATATGTTCCCAGTTGGGCCAACCGCCGCACCTGGCCTATGCTGCTATCCATCGTTTCCAACCCCGGTCGATTTCATGGGTCGCACGCTCCTCTACATTCTGCTGCTGACTGCACTGCCCGCCGTCGCGCAGATCTACAAGTACACCGACGCCAACGGCAATACCGCGTACAGCAACCAGCCGCCGGACGGTGTGCAGGCACAACCGGTCGAGCTGCCGCCGCTCAATCGGGTCGAGCCGCAAACGCCGGCTGCGGCACCTGCGCCCGCCGCCGCCGAGCGCCAGGCGCCGCGCAATGCCTATGAGATTCTCGAGCTGGCCGGCCTGCCCGGCGATGAAGCCCTGCGCGCCAACAACGGCACCTTCACCGTCACTGTACTGATCAAGCCGCGCCTGCAACCGCCGCATCAGCTGAGGCTGGTACTCGACGAACAACCCTATGGCCAGCCAAGCAATGTGCCGGTTCTGCAATTGGTGAATATTGATCGCGGCGAGCATCGACTGGCCGTACAGGTGATCGACGGGCAAACCATCATCCAGCAGAGCGCGCCAGCCGTCTTCACCGTGCAGCGGGTGCACACGCCATGAGGGGTTTATGGCTGATCCTCTGCTGCCTGGCCCTGCCCGCTACGGCGCAAGTCTTCACCTACGTCGACGCCCAAGGCAATCGTGTCTACACCGATCAGCCGCGAGCCAACGCCCAGCGGGTGCCGATCGCGACCAGTAATCGCATGTCGGCGCCAACCGCCACTGCGCCGAGCGCCCCGGCCAGAAAACCAGCGCAACAGCCGCCGTTCCACTACGACATGCTGCGCATTCTGATCCCCGAACCCGACGCGACGATTCGCAGCAGCGCCGGGGAACTGATCGTCAGCGTCACCAGCGAACCCGGCCTGCAGAGCGGCCATCGCTATCGCCTGCTGCTGGACGGCAAAAGTACCGGTGAGCCTGGACTCAGCCCGGTGTTCCCGCTGGCCAACATCGATCGTGGCAGTCATAACCTGTCGATTGAAATTCTCGACGCTCAGGGCCGGACGATCGAACGCACGGCCAACCAGCCTTTCCACATGCTGCGCATCTCCCTGGCGCAGAAACGCCAGGTCAAACCCTGCGTTGCCGATGACTATGGCGTGCGTCCCGAATGCCCGCTGAAAGACAAACCGCCCGAGCCGAAAAACCCCTTCCTGCGTTTCTTCTAACGCCCTTGTGCATTGCGCACTATATTGGTGCAACAACTCGCAGCGTACTCATATCCCAACCCATTTTGGTTCGAAACTTCCCGTTTGAGCTGGCTCCGTGCCATACAAACGCGCGTCAAACGCCTGTTTCAGGCGCCGAACGCTTCTTTTCGGAGCCTTGGTTTGGTTTTTGCATTTTCCTTTTATCAGCGCTTTGTTCTCGCGCACGCCTTGCTCCAAAAGGGGTCCAGATGACCATAAGCGACGCAATCCACCGTTTGCTGCTCGACAACCTGACCACGGCGACCATCCTGCTCGATGCCGAACTGCGCCTTGAGTACATGAACCCGGCGGCAGAAATGCTCCTGGCCGTGAGCGGCCAGCGCAGCCACGGACAGTTCATCAGCGAGCTGTTTACCGAATCCCCCGAGGCGCTCAATTCCCTGCGCCAGGCCGTGGAGCAGGCGCACCCGTTCACCAAGCGCGAAGCGATGCTCACTGCCCTTACCGGACAGACCCTGACGGTGGATTACGCGGTAACGCCGATCCTGAGTAATGGCGCGACTTTGCTGCTGCTGGAAGTTCATCCCCGGGACCGCTTGCTGCGCATCACCAAAGAAGAGGCGCAACTGTCCAAGCAGGAAACCAGCAAGATGCTGGTGCGCGGCCTCGCCCACGAAATCAAGAATCCGCTCGGCGGCATCCGTGGCGCCGCGCAACTGCTGGCCCGCGAGCTGCCGGAAGAAAGCCTGCGCGACTACACCAACGTGATCATCGAAGAGGCCGACCGTCTGCGCAATCTGGTCGACCGCATGCTTGGCTCGAACAAACTGCCGTCATTGGCAATGTGCAACGTCCACGAAGTGCTGGAGCGCGTCTGCCATCTGGTCGAAGCTGAAAGCCAGGGCTGCATCACCCTGGTGCGCGATTACGATCCAAGCATTCCCGACGTATTGATCGACCGCGAACAGATGATCCAGGCCGTTTTGAATATCGTGCGCAACGCCATGCAGGCGATCAGCAGCCAGAACGAACTGCGCCTGGGCCGCATCAGCCTGCGCACCCGCGCCATGCGCCAGTTCACCATTGGCCACATCCGCCATCGCCTGGTGACCAAGATCGAGATTATCGACAACGGCCCGGGCATCCCGGCGGAACTGCAGGAAACCATTTTCTTTCCGATGGTCAGCGGTCGTCCGGACGGTACCGGGCTGGGCCTGGCCATCACCCAGAACATCATCAGTCAGCACCAGGGCCTGATCGAGTGTGAGAGCCATCCAGGCCACACCACCTTCTCGATCTTTCTGCCACTGGAACAAGGAGCCACATCGACATGAGCCGTAGTGAAACCGTGTGGATCGTCGATGACGACCGTTCTATCCGTTGGGTTCTGGAAAAGGCCTTGCAGCAGGAAGGCATGACCACCCAGAGTTTCGACAGCGCCGACGGCGTGATGAGTCGCCTGGCCCGGCAGCAGCCGGACGTGATCATTTCCGACATTCGTATGCCGGGTGCCAGTGGCCTGGACCTGCTGGCGCGGATTCGCGAGCAGCATCCACGATTGCCGGTGATCATCATGACCGCGCACTCCGATCTGGACAGCGCTGTCGCCTCCTATCAGGGCGGTGCCTTCGAATACCTGCCCAAGCCCTTCGACGTGGATGAAGCGGTGTCGCTGGTCAAACGCGCCAACCAGCACGCGCAGGAACAGCAAGGCCTGGAAGTCGTGCCCGCGCTGACCCGCACCCCGGAAATCATCGGCGAAGCGCCGGCGATGCAGGAAGTGTTTCGCGCCATCGGCCGCTTGAGCCACTCCAACATTACCGTGCTGATCAACGGCGAATCCGGCACCGGTAAAGAACTGGTTGCCCACGCCTTGCATCGTCACAGCCCGCGCGCGGCCTCGCCGTTCATCGCGCTGAACATGGCGGCGATTCCCAAGGACTTGATGGAGTCGGAGCTGTTCGGCCACGAGAAAGGCGCGTTCACCGGCGCGGCAAATCTGCGCCGCGGACGCTTCGAACAGGCTGACGGCGGCACGCTGTTCCTCGACGAAATTGGTGATATGCCCGCCGACACCCAGACCCGCCTGTTGCGCGTACTGGCCGATGGCGAGTTTTATCGCGTTGGCGGTCATGTCCCGGTCAAGGTCGATGTGCGCATCATCGCGGCGACGCACCAGAATCTGGAAACCCTGGTTCACGCCGGGAAATTCCGTGAGGACTTGTTCCACCGCCTCAACGTGATCCGCATCCATATCCCGCGCCTGTCTGATCGTCGCGAAGACATCCCGACCCTGGCCAAACACTTCCTCAGCCGCGCCGCGCAGGAGCTGGCGGTCGAGCCGAAGCTGCTGAAAAGCGAAACCGAGGAATACCTGAAAAACCTGCCGTGGGGCGGCAACGTACGGCAGTTGGAGAATACTTGCCGCTGGATCACGGTGATGGCTTCCGGACGCGAAGTGCATATCAGCGACCTGCCGCCGGAACTGCTCAACCTGCCACAGGACTCGGCCCCGGTGACCAACTGGGAGCAGGCGCTACGCCAGTGGGCCGACCAGGCCCTGGCCCGCGGCCAGTCGAGTCTGCTCGACAGCGCAGTGCCGGCCTTCGAACGGATAATGATCGAGACGGCGCTGAAGCACACCGCCGGGCGTCGGCGTGATGCTGCGGTGCTGCTGGGTTGGGGGCGTAACACCCTGACGCGCAAGATCAAGGAACTGGGCATGAAGGTTGATGGTGGGGATGACGATGAGGGGGAAGAGGGTTAATCCGCCTTCATTACACCCGGTAGCTCCTGTGGGAGCGGGCTTGCTCGCGAATGCGGTGGATCATTAAAAATATAAGGTGACTGACACGACGCCTTCGCGAGCAAGCCCGCTCCCACATTCTGTTCCCCGGTGCACCGCAGCAAGGCACGATGAACCGTAATCGCGCACAGCATTACTGCCAAAATTCTCGGCAAGACCCTTGGTATTCCCACCCGCAATAAATACGAAAGCCCCAGATTCCGGGGCTTTCGTTTTGGCGATACGATTTTTTGTTTCCGCAGATTTAAACCTGGCACGCCCCCTGCAATACCTCTCACAGGTGATTCGTTTCACCACCCGTTTCGGGGACCTTGGTACAGGCAGGCCGGGGATTCCCCTCTTTACACCGGGTCGCACCGCCGCGCGATGCGTCCACCCTTTTGGGATCCTTGGTACAGGCAGGCCGGGGGTTCCCTCTTTATACCGGGCTAACGCGGCAAGCGAAGCCCACTTTTTTGGGAACCCTGATACAGGCAGGTCAGGGATTCCCGCTTTTTCATCGCCGTTCGCGCCACGTTAATCAAACCGTGGCCGCTTGGGCAAATGATGCAAGGGCTGGTGTTGCGCCGTTGGGTCAAATTTTCTTGTTTCCTCTTCGAGCCTTTCCAGCATTCTCCCTGGACTGGGCTCAGCGAACGCGATTTCTCGCAAAGTTTCTTGCTCACCCAGACTTGCCTTTTCGAAATGCTCAAGAAAGGACCAGACTCGGCGCTGCAAAAGTGCGCGCTCGACGAGGAACTCAGGCGTACGAATCAGATCCCTGATTTTTTTCATCATCGCAATGTTCGTCTGGTGGGTCAGCGAGCCCCAAAGGGCAATTTTCGCGGCGTGTTGCGCCTGTGGAATATTGTGCATCCAATGATCGATCACCAGATCGTGCGAGGATTTTCCCAACCAGAAATCTTTACCTGTTTGCCGACGTGCAGCGATTAACCGCCGAAAAGAGGCAGGGTCAGAAATCAGCGCGCCGGTCAGATCCAGCTCTGTTCTGAGTTCAACGGTTTCGGGGATAGATCTGATCAGGCTATAGGCCAGATCCAAACGTGTCCTGGGAATTTCGGGTGTCACGCCGTCCGGGAAGCTATTTATCCGAGTACGGCTAAGATCGACTTCCAGCAACGCCGTCATTCCCTGCAATGAGGGTGCTATCGCAAGCGGAGTTTGCGATAAGTTCAATATCTCAAGTCGCGACGGACCGTTCTGCAAACCGAGCCCGAGCGGTGGCGCGGATATGTCGGTATAGGACAGATCCAATATTCGCAAATCAGACATGTGGGTGACATCAGGCGCATGGCGCAATTCAGGATTATGGTAAAGATCAAGCACCTGTAACCGAGACGCTGCGGGCGCATTACCCAGTCCGAGAGGCACAAAGAGTAAATCACAAGAACGTGCGCGCAAGACGCGCAACTCGGTCATTCCCTGCACAGAAAGAGTCGGCCAAATACTGCAGTTCGTCAGGCTCAACTCCTGCAAGCGGGTCAACCGCGTGAAATGTTCAGAATTGGCCGGCAGCAAGAGCCGGCTGTCCTGCATCATCAATACGCTCAACGCAGGAAGTTTATTGATCTCGGCAAACAGCTCTTGGCTCTTGCCCCTGAATCCGCGCACGTCGAGGGATTCAATGTGGGAAAACATCGAGAATAAATTTTCCAGACTTCTCGAGGGGCTGCCCTCCAGGCGAAGAGAGACAATGGATTCAAGTCGAATCGAAAAACCCGGTAGCGCCAGATTCCCTCGACTTCCCAGGTCAAGTTCCAACTTGAAGCCGACCAGCCGCCCCTCACGGTAGACTTTCTCCGAACTCTCTCCCTGCCACTTGTACAGCCGGCGTATCTTGGCACCTATTGCCAGTCGCCGACTACGCTCTGCATCATCCTTGCCCTTATAACCCGCCTCCCAAGCCGTAACCTCACGGTTCAGTTGAGGAAACTCAAGCTGGAGCCGCTTCAGTTCCACCTCTGCGTCGGCCGCTTCACCAAATCGCGCAATGTAATCATCGGCATGCTGATCCGTCGCGTCTGCAAAGTAGCGTTTGACCTGCGCCCGCGTGGCCGCGACAACGACCGGCGCTTGCCCACCCGAGGGTGCCGCGCCGGTGAGCCAGGGGCGATGAAAGTTGAACGGGTTGGCATCTGCCGGGGCATTGCCGTCCGCGCCGCCGCGCAAACCTGTGAGGATGCAAACCCAGGTGTTCCGCTCGTTCCGGGTGATGGCAAGGGTTTCACCGCTACGGCTGGCGCGGTAAATATTCGCGCTGTCGGTGGCGACGGGGTCCTCGGGATGAACCAGACGCCAAGTCTTGTATTCCGGGCGGGACGCATCAAGATCCTGCATCACCTGATACGCCTGTTCATTGATGGCCACATAGAGCTTGCCATCGTGTCGTATCACGCCGTCGCTGCCCGGTTCTGCACCACTGACATCCACTCCGGTACGAAAGGCTTGCAAGTTTGCGTCGGTCAGAGGATTGGTGCGTGCATTGAAGTCGCTGTGCGGATGCCAGATGCCGCTCTCGATATCACGCAGCAACCATGGGCCGGAGGGCAGCAACTCGCTGGGAAGTCGTGCGCGATACAACCCCGTGTCCAGATCCACCCCGACAAGAACGATGCCACCGTCAGGCACCTCCACATACTGGCGATTTCTGTGCACCCTGAAACCTTCGCTGTCGGCATCCGGCAGTCCGGTCGCTGACTCCAGCCTGTAATGCTCAAGCGACCTGTATTTGAAGAGAAGGGTTTCAGCAGGCCGCGGCTGCGGGCGACCTTCGACCATCGGTGTCCGCAAGATCGTATCCCGGCCTGCATCATCGCCGAGCGAGGTGCTTCGCAGCTTCGAATCATCGACACGAACCGAAGAGGCCGTGCCATCGCGGCCGGGCGTGCCAGCCGGTGAAAAATCCTTGTCCGGATTCCGATTCGAGTGGGTGTAAACCTCCGTATCCACGCGGATGCTGCCACCGCGAGGTGGTTTTACTGGCATATTTCCATCCTTGAAAAGTCGCCCCTTGCATTCGTGCAAGAGACGATGGGTATTGGCATCCTGCCGTTTGAAGGGGCGAACGATAGCGTGCGCGAGCCTCGAATGGAGGTCGGAAAGATGGATAGTATCCGTGGGAAACAACGCCAAAGAGCGTCGGAGCGGACGGCGGTTAGGGGAACACCCTGCCTAGCGCTCTTGTAGGCGGATTTCCAGCCGCCAGCGATCATCGACTTCGCTGCCGGCCCAGTCACCCTGCAGCGGTCGTGCCGCCAGCACCGTCAGCAATAATCCGCCATCGCTTTTGCGCGCGCGCCAGTTCACGTCCTTGCCGTTGAGCCTGAGCTGGCCTTTTTGCGCCCGGCCCTCAGCCTGAAACAGTAATGCGATAGTGCCGTCGATGATTTCACCATGCAGTTTCGGTTCGTTGTTGAACCACACCACCAAGCCGCCATCGGTGACCTCAACCTGCTCCAGCACGCTCGGATCCGGCGTGGTCAGACGGCCGATCATCAAACCGACCATCAAACCGAAAATCGCCAGGGAACCGATCACTCGCGGGAATAGTTTCGAACGCCAGTCCGCTTGCGGCGTAGAATGCGCGTCATCTTTACCTTCGGAGCCGTGCATGTTTCACGTCATCCTTTTTCAACCAGAAATTCCGCCGAACACCGGCAACGTTATCAGGCTGTGCGCCAACAGTGGCTGCCACCTGCATTTGATCGAACCGCTGGGTTTCGAGATGGACGACAAGCGATTGCGCCGCGCCGGTCTCGACTATCACGAATATGCCACGTTGCAGCGTCATGCTGATCTGGCCAGTTGCCTGGAAAGCCTGGGCAATCCACGGCTGTTCGCCTTCACGACCAAGGGTTCGCGGCCGTTTCATGATGCTGCGTTCGTGCCTGGCGATGCGTTTTTGTTTGGCCCGGAAAGCCGTGGCTTGCCAGCGGACGTTCTCGACGCCTTGCCTGCCGAACAGCGCCTGCGCTTGCCAATGCGAGAGGGTTGCCGCAGCCTGAACCTGTCCAACACCGTGGCGGTTGCCGTGTACGAAGCGTGGCGCCAGAACGACTTCAAATAACCACCACTGATCGTTCCCACGCTCTGCGCGGGAATGCAGCCCGTGACGCTCCGCGTCCCTTGAGGCATTCCCACGCGGGAGCGTGGGAACGATCAGCAAATGTGGGAGCGGGCTTGCTCGCGAATGCAGAGTGTCAGTTGACATCAATGTCGCCTGACACACCGTATTCGCGAGCAAGCCCGCTCCCACATTGGACTTGCGTCAACGCATCGACCGATTATTGAACGGTCGGGGTCTCGCCGCTTTCCTGCATGCGCTGCAGCTCTTGCGCGTACAGGGCGTCGAAGTTCACCGGGGCCAGCATCAGCGCCGGGAACGAACCGCGGGTCACCAGGCTGTCCAGGGTTTCACGCGCATACGGGAACAGGATGTTCGGGCAGAACGCGCCCAGGGTGTGGCTCATCGAAGCCGCGTCCAGGTTCTTGATCAGGAAGATACCGGCCTGTTGCACTTCTGCGATGAAGGCGACTTCTTCACCGTTTTTCACGGTCACCGACAAGGTCAGCACGACTTCGTAGAAATCGCCTTCCAGCGCTTTCTGACGAGTGTTCAGATCCAGGCCGACCGCCGGGTCCCACTGCTGGCGGAAGATCGCCGGGCTTTTCGGGGCTTCGAAGGACAGGTCGCGTACGTAGATGCGCTGCAAGGAGAATTGCGGTGCGGTTTCTTCTTCGCTGGCTGCAGTGTTCTGTTGGTCAGTCATCTCAGATCCTTATCGATCTTGGGTCTTTTAGGGAGTGCTGTACGTGGGTGCAGCCGTTCAGGCCTTGAGCAGCGCGTCGAGTTTGCCGGCGCGCTCCAGGGCGTATAAATCATCACAACCGCCGATGTGCTGGCTGCCGATCCAGATCTGCGGCACGGACGTGCGCCCGGCCTTTTTGGTCATTTCGGCGCGCAGCTGCGGCTTGCCATCGACCTTGATCTCTTCGAAAGCCACGCCTTTGCTGAGGAGCAGAGACTTGGCTCGGGAGCAGTAAGGGCAGTAATCGCTGGAGTAGACGACGACATCTTTCATATCACTTCACCAATGGCAGGTTGTCGCCTTTCCAGCTGGAAATCCCGCCGGACAGCTTGGCGGCCGTGAAACCAGATTTCATCAGCTCGCGGGCGTGGGTGCCGGCGGTCTGGCCCAGAGCGTCGACCAGAATGATGGTCTTGGCTTTGTGCTTTTCCAGCTCGGCAACGCGGGCAGTCAGTTTGTCGTGGGGAATGTTCAGCGCGCCAACGATGTGGCCAGCGGCGTAATCCTTGACGGGACGGATGTCCACCACCACGCCTGCATCTTTATTGACCAGCGCGGTCAGCTCGCCGGTGCTCAGGCTTTTACCGCCGCCCTGCATCGTGTGCGCCAGCAACAGAGCCAGCAGTACGACGAAGATACCGACAAGAATGTAGTGGTTAGTGGCAAATTCAATCAGGTGAGCAACCATCGAAGGAGGTTCCAGGGCGTTAAAATGTCGGCCAGTATACACAGCCACTATGGTCGGCCAAACCCCGTCCGGCGGTGACGCGGTCGGAACTTCGCTTTAAACTCCAACTCCGTTTTGCATCGCCCTCTTCTTTATTAGCCACGAGTGGATTCCATGACGACTACGCCTAAACCTTTGGTCCTGATGATTCTCGACGGCTTCGGTCACAGCGACAGCCCCGAATCCAATGCCGTGTTTGCGGCGAAGAAGCCTGTCCTCGATCGCCTGTGGGCCACTGTTCCAAACGGCTTGATCTCGGGCAGCGGCATGGACGTCGGCTTGCCGGACGGCCAGATGGGCAACTCCGAAGTCGGCCACATGAACCTCGGCGCCGGGCGCGTGGTGTATCAGGATTTCACCCGTGTGACCAAAGCGATCCGCGACGGCGAGTTCTTTGAGAACCCGACCATCTGCGCCGCTGTGGACAAAGCCGTGGCCGCCGGCAAAGCCGTGCACTTCATGGGCCTGCTCTCCGATGGCGGCGTGCACAGCCACCAGGATCACCTGATCGCCATGGCCGAACTGGCCTTCAAGCGCGGCGCCGAAAAAATCTACCTGCACGCCTTCCTCGATGGCCGCGACACGCCGCCGAAAAGCGCCGCGTCGTCGATCGAACTGCTCGACGCAACGTTCCAGGCCTTGGGCAAAGGCCGGATCGCCAGCATCATCGGCCGTTACTTCGCCATGGACCGTGACAACCGCTGGGACCGCGTGGCCCAGGCGTACAACCTGATCGTCGATGGCAACGGCGAATTCAACGCCGCCACCGCGCAGGAAGGCCTTGAAGCCGCCTATGCCCGTGGCGAGAGCGACGAATTCGTCAAAGCCACCTCCATCGGCGAGCCGGTGAAAGTCGAAGACGGCGACGCCGTGGTGTTCATGAACTTCCGTGCCGACCGCGCCCGCGAGCTGACCCGCGTATTTGTCGAGGACGACTTTAAAGAGTTCGAACGCGCGCGCCAGCCGAAACTGGCCGGCTTCGTCATGCTGACCCAATACGCCGCCAGCATCCCCGCGCCATCGGCGTTCGCCGCTGGCAGTCTGGAAAACGTCCTCGGCGACTATCTGGCGAAAAACGGCAAAACTCAGCTGCGCATCGCTGAAACCGAGAAATACGCCCACGTGACGTTCTTCTTCTCGGGCGGGCGCGAAGAGCCGTTCCCGGGCGAAGAGCGCATCCTGATCCCGTCGCCAAAAGTCGCCACCTACGACCTGCAACCGGAAATGAGCGCGCCTGAGGTGACCGACCGCATCGTCGACGCCATCGAAAACCAGCGCTACGACGTGATCGTGGTCAACTACGCCAACGGCGACATGGTCGGCCACAGCGGTGTGTTCGACGCGGCGGTAAAAGCCGTTGAATGCCTGGATACCTGCGTCGGTCGTATCGTTGAAGCGCTGGAAAAAGTCGGCGGCGAAGCATTGATCACCGCTGACCACGGCAACGTCGAGCAAATGGCCGACGAATCCACCGGCCAGGCGCACACCGCACACACCACCGAGCCGGTGCCGTTCATCTATGTCGGCAAGCGCGACCTGAAAGTGCGCGAAGGCGGCGTGCTGGCGGACGTGGCACCGACCATGCTGATGTTGCTGGGGCTGGAAAAACCGGCGGAGATGACCGGTACCTCGATCCTGGTCTGACCGAATAGCCCAAACACCGCAAAACCCTTGTAGGAGTGAGCCTGCTCGCGATAGCCATCTGACAGTCAACTACCCTGTTGAATGTGAGAAAGCCATCGCGAGCAGGCTCACTCCTACATTGGTGTGCAGTGTTTTTCTGTCCAGTTATCACACAGCCCCAATTGGGCGTTTTTTTTGCAGCCTCGGGCGGGCATACTAGGCCGTCCCTTACCCTGGTGCCGCCCGCCCCTATGCTTCGCGTCCTGATCGCCCTTGCTCTGACCTGCCTGCTCCAACCGGCCTTCGCTGACGAGCGCGCGCAAACCCAACAGCAACTGGACGCCACGCGTCAGGACATTGCCGAGTTGAAAAAACTCCTGGGCAAGCTCCAGGAAGAAAAGTCCGGCGTGCAAAAAGAGCTCAAGGGCACTGAAACCGAGATGGGCAAGCTGCAGAAGCAGGTCGACGCGCTGCAGAAAGAACTGCAGAAAAGCGAATCCGAGCTGCAGCGGCTCGATGCAGAGAAAAAAAAACTCCAGAGCGCGCGCACTGAACAGCAGCGACTGATCGCCATTCAGGCCCGGGCGGCCTATCAGAACGGTCGCCAGGAATACCTCAAACTGCTGCTCAACCAGCAGAATCCCGAGAAATTCGCCCGCACCCTGACCTATTACGATTACCTGAGCCAGGCGCGCCTGGAGCAGTTGAAGAGTTTCAACGAAACCCTGCGCCAGTTGGCCAATGTCGAAAAAGACATCGGTTTGCAGCAGGCGCAACTGCTGGTGCAGAAAAGCGACCTCGACACCCAGCGCGAAGCACTCGAGAAAGTCCGCAAGGAGCGTCAGCAGGTCCTCGCCAAACTCAACGATGACGTGAAAGCCCGCGATCAGAAACTTGCCGCCCGCGAGCAGGATCAGGCAGACCTGTCTAAAGTCCTTAAAACTATTGAAGAAACCCTGGCCCGCCAGGCTCGTGAGGCAGAAGAAGCGCGGCAAAAAGCGCTGATCGCCCAGCAGGAAGCGGAAAAAAAGCGCTTGCGTGAGGCGCAGGCTGACACCAGCGACGCCCCACGCAAACCCGTCAGATCAAGCCCCGGCGCACTGGTATCGAGCAGCGGCGAAACGTTTGGCGGGCCTTTTGCTGCAACCCGGGGAAAACTTCCGTGGCCGGTTGATGGTCGATTACTCGCACGCTTCGGTGAAAGCCGTGGCGACGATGCCCGGACCAAGTGGGATGGCGTGATGATCAGCGCTTCCGCCGGCAGTCAGGTGCACGCTGTACACGGCGGGCGCGTAGTGTTTGCCGACTGGCTGCGCGGTGCCGGGCTGCTGGTGATCCTTGATCACGGCAACGGTTTTCTGAGTCTTTACGGCCACAACCAGACGCTGCTCAAGTCAGCGGGGGATGTGGTCAAAGCGGGCGAGTCGATTTCCACTGTCGGTAACAGTGGCGGTCAGGACACGCCCGCGCTGTATTTCGCAATTCGTCAGCAGGGTCACCCGAGTGATCCGGCGCAATGGTGTCGTGCGCAAGGATAAGCACGTAACCTAATTCAGGAGTTCGTTCGACATGCTGCATTTGTCCCGCCTTACCTCGCTGGCCCTGACGATCGCCCTGGTGATCGGCGCGCCTCTGGCGTTCGCCGCGCAACCGGCCCCGACCGTCGCTCCGGCAGGCACTGCCGCGACCGCCAAGGCACCGTTGCCGCTGGAAGAGTTGCGCACTTTCGCCGAGGTCATGGACCGGATCAAAGCCGCGTACGTCGAACCGGTGGACGACAAGACCCTGCTGGAAAACGCGATCAAGGGCATGCTCAGCAACCTCGACCCGCATTCGGCCTACCTCGGCCCGGAAGACTTCACCGAACTGCAGGAAAGCACCAGCGGTGAGTTCGGCGGCCTGGGCATCGAAGTCGGCGCCGAAGACGGCTTCATCAAGGTCGTCTCGCCGATCGATGACACGCCCGCGTCGAAGGCTGGTATTCAGGCTGGCGACTTCATCGTCAAGATCAACGGCCAGCCGACCCGCGGCCAGACCATGACCGAAGCCGTCGACAAGATGCGCGGCAAGATCGGCCAGAAAATCACCTTGACCCTGGTTCGCGACGGCGGAACGCCGTTCGACGTGACCCTGGCGCGCGCAGTGATTCAGGTGAAGAGCGTCAAGGCGCAACTGCTGGAATCGGGCTACGGCTATATCCGCATCACCCAGTTCCAGGTCAAGACCGGTGAAGAAGTCTCCAAAGCCCTGGCCAAGCTGCGCAAGGACAACGGCAAGAAGCTCAACGGCATCATCCTCGACCTGCGCAACAACCCCGGCGGCGTGCTGCAATCGGCGGTGGAAGTGGTCGACCACTTCATCACCAAGGGCCTGATCGTCTATACCAAAGGCCGAATCGCCAACTCCGAGTTGCGTTTCTCGGCTACCGGCAAGGACGAAAGCGAAGCGGTGCCAATGGTCGTGCTGATCAACGGTGGCAGCGCCTCGGCCTCGGAAATCGTCGCCGGCGCCCTGCAGGATCAGAAACGCGCCGTGGTCATGGGCACCACCAGTTTCGGCAAGGGCTCGGTGCAAACCGTATTGCCGCTGAACAACGACCGCGCGCTGAAGATCACCACCGCGCTGTACTTCACACCGAACGGCCGCTCGATTCAGGCCCAAGGCATCGTCCCGGACATCGAAGTGCGCCGCGCGAAGATCACCAACGAAGCCGACAGCGAATACTTCAAGGAGGCCGATCTGCAAGGTCACTTGGGCAACGGCAACGGCGGCGCCGACAAACCTTCCGGCTCCGCAGGCAAGGCCAAAGCCATGCCGCAGGATGACGATTACCAGTTGGCCCAGGCCCTGAGCCTGCTCAAAGGGCTGAGCATTACCTCCGGCCGCTGAGGATGTTGCTGCGCTTTCTCGGCGTCCTGTTGTGCTGTCTGGCGGGTGCTGCGCATGCAGAGCCCACCAGTCCAGCGCCGCACAAGGCCTATCTGACATTGATCATCGACGATCTGGGGCAGAATCTGCCCCGGGATCGCCGTGTACTCGCCCTGCCCGGCCCGGTGACGGCAGCGATCATGCCCGACACCCCTCACGCCACCGAGTTTGCGCGCGAAGCCCATCGCGCCGGCAAGATCGTCATCCTGCACATGCCCATGGACCCGGCCACCGGCCCCTATGCCTGGCATCCTGAACTGCCCATCGAAGAACTGCAGAAACGCCTGAACGCCGCGTTTGAAAAAGTACCGTTCACCGCCGGTATAAACAACCACATGGGCAGCCGCATGACCGCACAGCCAGCGGCAATGGCGTGGCTGATGGGTGAGTTGCAGCGACGACACAAGTTCTTCGTCGACAGCCGCACCAGCGCGCAGACCGTCGCCGCTCAGCAAGCGCAAAAAATCGATCTGGCCAGCGTTTCGCGGGATGTTTTTCTGGATGACGAGCGTACCGAAGCGGCGATTACCAATCAGCTTCAGACCGCGATCGCATTGGCGCACAAGCAGGGTTCAGCAGTCATGATCGGCCATCCGTATCCGCAGACCCTGGCAGTGCTGGAACGCGAACTGCCGAAGCTGAAGGCGCAGGGCATCGACTGGATCGATGTCAGGCAAATGATCAGCGTGCGCAGCAATCGCGCCATGGCGGGTCATGGCAAGGGCGGCGTGTATCGGTAATACGCTGTCACGCGTGAACATACATAGTTACCGCCATGGGCCTTGCCCGCATCCGGATAGTGAGACCTGCAAAAGGTCGCGACTCCCCCGAGTCGCATTCAACTATCGAGGATTGACCATGAGCACGCATGACAAGACGGCCGTCTCGGCCGAGCAAATGAAAACCATCCGTTACGACAACCTGCTGATCAATTTCACAACGGAACTTCTGCGCATCTGGGACACCACCGGTTCGCGAGCAAAACCAGCAGCCTTTTGGCGCCCAACGCCCCCAGCAGATGTGCTTCCCGGCTTCTTTTCGTTGGGCGACGTTGTGATCGATGAGCACAAAAACATTAGCGGCAGACACGTGGTAGCCGTGGTTTGCGAGGACGAAGCAGCCCGTACAGATCCGGCCAAAGGCAAAGCACTGGCTCGGCCTGATGATTACGAGCTTATCTGGAAGGATTCAGGCTCCGGATCGAAGAAAGACGGGGCCATCTGGCGCCCTGTTCCTCCCGAGGGTTACGTGGCGCTGGGATCGGTATGCTCCGACGGCCACGACAAACCTTCATTCAACGCGATACGTTGTGTGCGCGCCGATCTGGTTATCGCTTCAGCCTCCGGCGAACCGCTGTGGTCCGACAAAGGCAGCGGAGCTCGACAAAGCATTTGCGCCTGGGGCGCCATACCGCCAGTGCCCTCTGCGGATGAAATCCACTTGGCGCCAGGTACGTTTCTTGGCTTCAACGGTTACTCCAGACCGGCTCATTTTCTCGCCTACTCGTTGCGCTTCAGGATGCCGGTCGAGGACCGCCCTTTACCTCCCGCACCGGTACTTGAGGGTGTAACACCACCTTCTGTGCAAAAACCAGAACAACCGACCGGTTGCGTCCGACTGCCGTGGTTCACGGTAAAAGATCCGCAGCTCTCGCCACCCGAGCAACTGCGTAACTCGCCCTTCTACGACTTGCAGCGCACGGATCATTATCAGCTCGTCGGCCATAGTCATAACCGCACAAACGCTACCACCACGTCCCGCTGGACCGTCGCCCGCAGTCAGCGCACAGGCAGCTTGCTAGCGTTCAGCGAACTCACCTCGATCGAGTTTGATGCGCAATGGCAAAACCAGGCTGCACAGCCATTCCAGTTCAAAGCGCGATTAAATGGTGGATTCACCCGCAGCGACATCCACTCAAACCAATGGCACGACACCGGGCGCCTCGAGGTCGCCGCCATCGTCCCCAGAAACAGCGCACTAGCAGTCTATGTGCTGCAAAGTGACTACACGCTGCTGCGCGCGGACGGTAGTCGCGTTACCAGCGACATCAGTCACACCGACTGCAGCAGCCTGCATTTCAGTGAATACACGCCACCGGAACCGACGGTAACAGGCACCGCCGCCGAGCCAGTGCTCGCACAAGCGCCAGCCGCTACAGATAGCGCCCCATGATTTCATCGACCACGCCTTCTTTGCGCAGTTGATCCAGCGCGGTCTGAAGCTTGTTCACGACTTCGTCGGAAACATCCTTGTTCAGCGCCAGATACAACTCGGCGCTGTTAAAGCGCAGCACGGTCTTCAGACCGGTCACGCCATCCTGCCGCGCCAGATAACGCCCGGCAGGATCGCCGGTGGCCCATAGATCAATCTGACCGTTGACCAGTTTCTTCGCATTGTCCTGATCGCGCAGCACCACCACAGGCTTGAGGCCCTGCTTGGTCAGGGTCTCGGCAATCGCATCGCCCTTGTAGGCGCCGATCCTGTATTGGCGGGCGTCATTGAGGGTTTGGAGGGTGATCTTGCTGTCGGCCCTGGCTAACAGGATCCAGTCGTCGGGGCCGATCGGGCCAACCCATTTGAAGCGGTTTTCCCGATCGGGCAAACGCGCCATTACAAAGGCGCCGTACCCTGGATTTTCCAGCGCAAGCTTGTAGACACGCTCCCAAGGGAAACGCAGGGTCAGGCTGTACGTGAGGCCGGCGCGCTGGAACATTTCACGGACGATGTCGGTGGCGATGCCGTTGATGTTCTCGCCCTGGGCGAAATTCTTGCCGTTCTTCGCCATGTTGTACGGCGGGAAGTTTTCGGTGAGCAGCACCAGATCGGTGGCGGGGCTGGTTTCGGCCCGGGCGGTGTTAAACAACAACACCGAGGCACTGGCAAGCACAAGAAGCAGGTGTTTGATCATGTCGGGCTACCGGAATCCATGGCGTGCCCAAGAGTGCCTTGGGTACGCCATGCTGTCCACTGGCCTGTATGTTTAGCGCATGACGATGCCGCGCTTGGCCATGTACGCCTTGGCTTCCTGCACGGTGTATTCGCCGAAGTGGAAAATACTCGCCGCCAGCACCGCGCTGGCATGGCCTTCGAGAATGCCGTCAGCCAGGTGCTGAAGGTTGCCGACACCACCGGAAGCGATCACCGGTATGCCCAGCGCATCGCTGATGGCGCGGGTCACGCCGAGGTCGAAGCCATTCTTCATGCCGTCCTGATCCATGCTGGTCAGCAGAATCTCTCCGGCCCCCAGGCCTTCCATTTTCTTTGCCCACTCGACCGCGTCGAGGCCGGTTGGCTTGCGTCCGCCATGGGTGAAGATCTCCCAGCGCGGGGTTTCGCCGGGGCCGGAGACTTTCTTGGCGTCGATGGCAACGACGATGCACTGCGAGCCGAAATGCTGCGCCGCTTCGCCAACGAATTCCGGGTTGAACACGGCGGCGGTGTTGATCGACACCTTGTCCGCGCCGGCATTGAGCAGGTTGCGGATGTCCTGCACGGTGCGCACGCCACCGCCGACGGTCAGCGGAATGAACACCTGGCTGGCCATGCGCTCGACGGTATGCAGCGTGGTGTCACGCCCATCGACGCTGGCGGTGATGTCGAGAAAGGTAATCTCGTCAGCGCCCTGCTCGTCATAACGACGGGCGATTTCCACCGGGTCACCGGCATCGCGGATGTTTTCGAACTTCACACCTTTGACGACCCGGCCGTTGTCCACGTCCAGGCAAGGGATGATGCGTTTGGCTAACGCCATGGTCAGTCCTCAGCCTTGGTACGAATCGCAGAAAGCTTGCGCTTCGGCGACATCGAGAGTGCCTTCATAAATCGCCCGGCCGGTGATTGCACCGATGATGCCCGGTGCCTTGGCGTCGAGCAGCGACTTGATGTCACCGAGGTTATGGATGCCGCCGGAAGCGATCACTGGGATCTTCGTCGCAGCGGCCAGCGCGGCGGTGAACGGTACGTTGCAGCCCTGCATCATGCCGTCTTTGGCGATGTCGGTATAAACGATCGATGACACGCCGTCGGCTTCGAACTGCCTGGCCAGATCGATGACCTGCACGGTGCTGATTTCAGCCCAGCCGTCGGTGGCGACGAACCCGTCTTTGGCATCCAGACCGACAATGATCTTGCCCGGGAAGGCGCGGCAGGCTTCAGCGACAAACGCCGGATCCTTCACCGCTTTGGTACCGATGATCACGTAGCTCACGCCGGCCTTGACGTAGTGCTCGATGGTTTCCAGCGAGCGGATACCGCCACCGATCTGAATCGGCAGGGTCGGGTAGCGCTTGGCGATTGCGGTGACCACTTCGCCATTGACCGGCTGACCTTCAAAGGCACCGTTGAGGTCGACCAGATGCAGACGACGGCAACCGCCCTCCACCCACTTGGCAGCCATGCTCACCGGATCATCGGAGAACACCGTGGAATCTTCCATGCGGCCCTGGCGCAAACGGACACAGGCGCCGTCCTTGAGATCGATAGCGGGAATAATCAGCATCTGGCAAACCCTAAAATTGGAATGTTCAGCTTGGCTCGGGAATCAATTTTTCTCGAGCGCCCACAGGTCGCTTTCGATGCTTTCAAACCGCTCTTTGAGGTGGGTCTGCACATCGAAAATCGCCCTGTTGTAATAGTGCGGAGCAATCTCGCGGGTAAACAGCTCAAGAATTTCCGCCGCCTCGAATGAACCCAGGTCCAGTTCGAAACGGTCTTCCATGAACCGCTGAATCTTGCGATTGGCCTCGCTCTCCTGCTCGGCAGTGAGCGTCAGGATCGGCGGCTTGGACTTCTTGGCAGCCATTTACCAGCGACCGTCCCACGCGGCGAAGTTCTGCAGCAGTTGCAGGCCGTGGGTATGGCTTTTCTCCGGGTGGAACTGCACGGCGAAACGCGAACCATCGGCCAATGCTGCGGCGAAATCGACCCCGTAATGACCGCTGCCCACCACCTGCCGCGCGTTGGCTGCGGCGATGTAGTAGCTGTGCACGAAGTAGAAACGCGCCAGATCCGGAATGTCGTGCCAGAGCGGGTGACTGATGTTCTGCTTGACCTCGTTCCAGCCCATGTGCGGAACCTTGAGGTGCTCGCCGTCTTCATGCAGATCCTTGCCGAAGAACTTCACCGCGCCGGGGAACAGGCCGATGCAGTCGACGCCGTCGTTCTCTTCGCTGCTGTCGAGCAAGGCTTGCATGCCGACGCAGATGCCGAGAAACGGCCGATCCTGGCTGACCTCACGCACCAGCGAGTCAAAGCCGAGGCGACGGATCTCCGCCATGCAATCGCGAATCGCGCCAACACCGGGGAAGACCACGCGGTCGGCTTCGCGAATCACATTCGCGTCGCTGGTGATCATCACCTTGCCGGCACCGACGTGCTCCAGGGCCTTGGCCACCGAGTGCAGGTTGCCCATGCCGTAGTCGATAACTGCAACCGTCTGCATTACAGAACGCCTTTGGTCGACGGCATTTGCCCGGCCATGCGCTCATCCAGCTCGACGGCCATGCGCAGCGCGCGGCCGAAAGCCTTGAACACGGTTTCGATCTGGTGGTGAGTGTTGGTGCCGCGCAGGTTGTCGATGTGCAGGCTGACCAGCGCGTGATTGACGAAGCCCTGGAAGAACTCCTGGAACAGGTCAACGTCAAAGCCGCCGACGGTGGCGCGGGTGTACGGCACGTGCATCTGCAAACCCGGACGACCAGAGAAGTCGATGACCACACGCGACAGCGCTTCATCGAGCGGCACGTAGGCGTGACCGTAACGACGGATGCCTTTCTTGTCGCCGATGGCTTTGGCGAAGGCCTGGCCGAGGGTGATACCGACGTCTTCCACCGTATGGTGGTCGTCGATATGCAAATCGCCCTTGCATTCGATATCCAGGTCGATCAACCCGTGACGGGCAATCTGATCCAGCATGTGCTCAAGAAAAGGGACACCGATATCGAATCGGGCCTTTCCGGTGCCATCAAGGTTGATCGAGGCTTTGATCTGGGTTTCCAGAGTGTCGCGCTCGACAGACGCCTTACGTTCGGCCATCACCAGCTCCGCAAAATCATTGGGCGAAAAAGGCAGCCATTATAGGCACGCAGGAGGCAAACAGAAACACGAGAGGTGAGATGCCTGACGGATAGAACGCCCGGCTGTCGCAGGTAGACATGTCCATACAAGCCATTACAGGCACCCAGAAACAATTGTAGGAGTGAGCCTGCTCGCGATGAGGGCCTGACTGTCACCATTTCTGTGACTGTCAGACCGCTATCGCGAGCAGGCTCACTCCTACAGGGGTACTACATTTTACTTAGTGAAACAGTACCGCCGTCTTCTGCAGGGTCACCCATACACCCCACGCCAGCGGAATACCGACCACCAGCCACGCAGCAATAGCCAGCGGCTTGCTGCCCGGCGCGGCTTTCCACTCCAGCACGGTGCTGGCATCGGCACCCTTGTCATGGCCCAGCGCCTGTTCGGCCGCCAGTTCGGCGTCGGTCATGAAGTACTTGTCGGCCACCGGGCGCACCATCAGGTTGCACAGGAAGCCCAGCACCAGCAGGCCGGCGAGGATATACAGGGTGATGTCATAGGCAGCTGCGCGTTCCACGCCGATGCTCAATTGATATTCACGCAAGTAGTTCACCAGCACCGGACCGAGCACACCCGCAGCGGCCCAGGCAGTCAGCAGACGACCGTGGATCGCACCGACCATCTGCGTACCGAACAGGTCGGCCAGATAGGCCGGAACCGTGGCAAAACCACCGCCGTACATCGACAAGATGATGCAGAACGCCGCCACAAACAGCGCAACGTTGCCCAGATGGCCCATGTTCGGAATCAATGCGTACAGAGCAAAACCCAGAGCGAAGAACACGAAATAGGTGTTTTTGCGGCCCAGGTAGTCCGAGAACGAAGCCCAGAAGAAGCGGCCACCGATATTGAACAGGCTCAGCAGACCGGTGAAGCCGGCTGCGATCGCGGCAATCGAGGCCAACTGGCCTGCATCGAGTTGACCGAACGGCACGTCAACGCCCAGCAGTTTGCCGCCGAACACTTCCTGCAACAGTGGCGAGGCCATGCCGAGGATGCCGATGCCCGCCGAAACGTTCAGGCACAGCACCAGCCACACCAGACGGAATTGCGGGGTTTTCCACGCTACGTTCACATGGACGTGACGGTTGGTGATCATCGCGTTCGAGGCTTTCTTCGCCGGTGCGGTCCAGCCTTCAGGCTTCCAGCCTGTTGGCGGCACGCGGTACGACAGAGCGCCACCGATCATGAACACGAAGTAGATCGCGGCCATGGCCACGAAGCTCTGCCATACGCCCACGCCTTCTGGCGAAGCGAAGTGGCTCATCAACGCGGTTGCCAACGGTGCGCCGACCATCGCGCCGCCGCCGAAGCCCATGATCGCCATGCCGGTCGCCATGCCGCGCTTGTCCGGGAACCACTTGATCAGGGTCGACACTGGCGAAATATAGCCCAGGCCCAGGCCGATACCGCCGATCACGCCGGAGCCGATCCACATCAGCCAGATCTGGTGGGTATAGATACCCAACGCAGAAATCAGCAGACCGCCGCACCAGCACAGGGCCGAGACGACGCCTGCCTTGCGCGGACCGGCGTGTTCCAGCCAGCCACCCCAGATCGCTGCCGAGCAGCCGAGGAAGATGAAGAACAGCGTATAGATCCAGCCGAGCATGGAGATCGGCCAGTCGCAGTTCGAAGAAAACACCTGTGCGATGAAGCTCATGTCCGGTGCACAAGCCACTGGAGCGGTAACGCCCAATGCCTTGGACAGCGGCAACCAGAACACCGAGAAGCCGTAGGCCATGCCGATGCACAAGTGAATGGCCAGCGCGGCCGGTGGCACCAGCCAGCGGTTGAAACCGGGCTTGGCGATAATGCGTTCCTTGGACAGGAACCCAGGCTGGGCGGTGTCGAGACCGTCCGCCGTAATGCTCGTGCTCATTGTGTATCCCCCAATTATTAGTATGGTTCGCCAGCCACTGTTCACCCTCGGCCTTATGCACGCAGGCATGACCGTTTTTTTAGGTGAAGCTCCTTGAAGGCGCGACGTTAAGTCGCAGAAGGGCGGACGAACTGGCGAAGGTTACCATTCTCAGGTGACAGAAAAACCAAACTGATATCACCTTTTTTCAGTCATCTGATCTCTACACCTCGGGGAAACGCATGCCAATCATTGTCCAGACGCTGAAAGACGCCACTTATCAGGATCAACAGGATTTGCAGAAAATCTATCGCGACGCGCCCCAATGGCTGTTTGCACCGTTTTCCGCCGAGGCCGATCTGATCGAAACTGCGTTGGCGGATGGTTCTTTTATTGCCGGGCGTTTCAATGATCGGCTGCTCGGCGCCGGGCGCCTGCAAAGGCACCAGGACGTTTGGTATTTGTCTCATTTATGCGTACGAAAAGTTACTCGACGCCGCGGGGTCGCTGAACGCCTGGTGAACCAAGCGCAGAAAATGGCGTCGCAAGCGGGGGCTGACTTGCGCCTGCTGGCGCCTGCCGGGCATCTTGAGATTGAGGCTCTGGCCGCCAGGTTACAGGTACCGCTGACGGTACTGGCCACATGACGCCACCCCGAAGCAGGCCGTTGCAGCGCTATACTGCGCGGCTAGATGACGAATTCGACTAATTACAAGGACTCGCCCATGAAAGCGTTCGGCAAAATCCTGGGTCTGGTACTTCTCGGGCTGTTGCTGATCATTGTGGCGGCAGGTTTCGCCCTGACCCACCTCTTCGATCCCAACGACTACAAAGACGAGATCCGCCAGATTGCCCGCGACAAGGCCCACATCGAGCTGACGCTCAATGGCGATATCGGCTGGAGCCTGTTCCCCTGGCTCGGCCTGGAACTGCACGAGGCCAGCGTCGCCACTCTGGCAAAGCCTGCCGAACCGTTTGCCGACTTGCAGATGCTCGGCCTGTCGGTGCGCGTGCTGCCACTGCTGCGCCGCGAAGTGCAGATGAGCGACGTGCGCGTCGAAGGTCTCAACCTGCGCCTGAACCGTGACAAGAACGGTCATGGCAACTGGGAAGACATCGGCAAGGTGCCGGTGGCGCCCGGCGCGACTGCGCCAGCCACGCCTGCCGCTGCCGCCAGCGAACCGACGGTCGCCGTGGAAAAACCGGCGCAGCCCATTCGCCTCGACATCGACAGCCTGACCGTCAACAACGCCCGCGTCGAATACACCGATGAGCTGACCGGCAAGCAGTTCAGCGCTGAAAGCATCCAGTTGAGCACCGGCCCGGTCCACGATTCGACCAACATTCCGGTGAAGGCCACCGCGTTCCTCGGCACCAATCAGCCGGTGCTGCGCGTGCGCACCGAGCTCAGTGGCGAACTGCGCTTTGAACGCGCCCTGCAACGCTACAAGTTCGAAGACCTGAAGCTGTCCGGTGAACTCGCTGGCGATCCGCTGCAAGGCAAGACCATGACCTTCTCGGCCCAGGGACAACTATTGCTGGATAAAGCGGCGAACGTCGCCGAATGGACCGGCATCAAGATCTCCGCCAACCAGTTGCGGGCCTTGGGTGAGCTGAAAGCCAACGACCTCGACAAGACACCACAGATCAGCGGTGGTATCTCCATCGCGCAGTTCGATCTGGCGAAGTTCGTCGACAGCATCGGCCAGACCTTGCCGAAGATGGGCGAAGGCAGCCTGAGCAAGGTCGAGCTGGTCAGCCGCGTTGCGGCTACCCCGACCAGTCTGTCGTTCGACAACATCAACCTGAAACTCGACGACAGCAGTTTCAGCGGACGCATCGCCATCGAAGACTTCGCCAAACAGTCGCTACGCGCGATCCTCAAGGCTGACACGTTCAACGTCGACCGCTACTTGCCACCGAAATCGGCTCAGGCCAATAGCGCCACGCAAACACGTCAGGCTGAAGTCGCCAATACCGAGGCAGGTGCCGTGGCAGGTACTACGCCACTGCCGGATAAACCGAGCAAAACCGCCTGGAGCACCGAGCGCCTGCTGCCGGTTGAGCGTCTGGCCAAACTCGACGTCGATGCCGACCTGACCTTCGGCCAACTGACCCTCGACAAACTGCCGATCCAGAACGCTGCGCTGAAAGCCACCGGCCAGGGCGGTCTGCTGACACTGACCAACCTCAGTGGCGACCTGTACAACGGCGGTTTCGTCGCCAACGGCACGCTGGACGTGCGCCCAAGCGCCCCCGTATTGAATTTGCAGACCCGCCTCAATCGCGTTCCGGCGGAAAAAATCATCGAAAGCCAGGGCAAGAATCCGCCGGTCAAAGGCTTGGTGACTCTCACCAGCACCGTCACCGGCAGCGGCAACAGCCAGCAGGCGCTGATCGACACACTGAACGGCAACGCCAGTTTCGTCATCAACAACGGTGTGTTGCTCAACGCCAACCTTGAGCAGCAATTGTGCAAAGGCATCGCCACGCTCAATCGCAAAACCCTCAGCGGCGAGCCTCGAGGCAAAGACACGCCGTTCGAGGAACTCAAGGGCAACCTGACCGTGCGCAACGGGGTTGCCAGCAACCCGGACCTGAAAGTGCGTATCCCCGGCATGACCGTCAACGGTGACGGCGATATCGACCTGCGCGTGCTGGGCATGGATTATCGCGTCGGCATCATCGTCGAAGGCGACACCAGCGCCATGCCCGACCCGGCCTGTCAGGTCGGCGATAAATTCGTCGGCATCGAGTGGCCGCTGCGCTGCCGTGGCCCGCTGGAGCTGGGCGCGAAGGCGTGCCGCATCGACAATGACCGTCTCGGTCAGGTGGCGAGCAAACTGGCCGGCAACAAACTCAGCGAAAAGATCGACGAAAAACTGGGTGACAAAGTCAGCCCGGAACTGAAAAACGCATTGAAGGGGCTGTTCAAGCGATGACAGCGGAGCAGTTTTCCACGGCGGTGCTGGAGTGGTTCGACCGCCACGGCCGCCACGATTTGCCTTGGCAGCAGAACATCAGCCCGTATCGGGTGTGGGTCTCGGAGATCATGTTGCAGCAGACCCAGGTCAGCACCGTGCTCAATTACTTCGACCGGTTCATGGCCGCGCTGCCGACGGTCGAAGCACTGGCCGCCGCGCCGGAGGATGAAGTGCTGCACCTGTGGACCGGGCTGGGTTACTACACTCGCGCACGCAATCTGCAAAAGACCGCAAAGATTGTCGTCAGCCAGTACGGCGGCGAATTTCCACGGGATGTGGAAAAACTCACCGAGCTGCCGGGGATTGGGCTGTCCACTGCTGGCGCCATCGCGAGCATCAGCATGGGCCTGCGCGCGCCGATCCTCGACGGCAACGTCAAACGCGTGCTGGCGCGCTTCACCGCGCAAGAGGGTTATCCCGGCGAACCGAAAGTGGCCAAACAGCTGTGGGCCAACGCTGAGCGCTTTACCCCGCACGACCGGGTCAACGCCTACACCCAGGCGATGATGGATCTCGGCGCCACACTCTGCACGCGCAGCAAGCCGAGCTGCCTGTTGTGTCCGCTGGAACGCGGCTGCGAGGCACACATGCTCGGCCTGGAAACCCGCTACCCGATCCCCAAGCCGCGCAAGGCCATCCCGCAAAAACGCACATTGATGCCGATGCTCGCCAACGACGAAGGCGCGATCCTGCTTTACCGCCGCCCGTCGACGGGTCTGTGGGGCGGTTTGTGGAGCCTGCCGGAACTTGACGACCTCGACGATCTGCAGCATCTGGCCGATCAACACTCGCTGACAATGGGCCAACAGCAGGCGCTGCCAAGCCTCGTCCACACGTTCAGCCATTTCCAGCTGTCCATCGAACCCTGGCTGGTTCAGGTGCAGGAAGCCAGCCACCACGTGGCCGAGGCCGACTGGCTCTGGTATAACCTCGCCACCCCGCCGCGCCTGGGCCTCGCTGCCCCGGTCAAGACCTTGCTCGAACGCGCGGCCGCCGTCTTGAATGCAGGAGAATCGCCATGACCCGCACCGTAATGTGCCGCAAGTACAAAGAACAACTCGAAGGCCTTGAGCGCGCACCGTTCCCGGGCGCAAAAGGTCAGGACATCTACGACAACGTGTCCGCCAAGGCCTGGGCCGACTGGCAGAAACACCAGACCCTGCTGATCAACGAAAAGCGCCTGAACATGATGAATGCCGAAGATCGCAAATACCTTCAAGGCGAAATGGACAAGTTCTTCTCCGGCGAGGAATACGCCAAGGCCGAAGGCTACGTGCCGCCCAGCGAATAACCTGCAATTTTCGTAAGCGACGGAATTAATTTAAGAAATTTTCAAAAAGTCGTTGACGTAAATCCGAAAAACCCTTTTAATGCGCCCCGTTGCCCAGATAGCTCAGTCGGTAGAGCAGGGGATTGAAAATCCCCGTGTCGGCGGTTCGATTCCGTCTCTGGGCACCAAATACCGAAAACCCTGAATCGCAAGATTCAGGGTTTTTTTATGTCCGGGATTTGATGGACACTGCTTACCCCTTACGGAAAAGGGCCATCACTCGATGAATCAAAAACGAACCCGCGTCCCCCTGCCCCATCCTTCGCCGTATCGGCAAAGCCGGGTAAGTTATTGGCTGACCGTCCTCGCCGGCGTGCTGATCGCGATTGCCATCTGCCTCTCAATCTACATGCTGATCGAAAGCTGGATCACCGGCTCCATCACCACCAACAATCGCGGGCCGCGCAGCACCTACACCTTGGCACTGCAACCTCGGCGATACTGGTTCGAGTTCGTTTGGCAGAGCTTCTGGACGGCGTTCATGCTGGCCATTGGTGTGTTTGGGTTGTGGATTTATCGCAAAGAGCGGGTACGTGAGCAGAGGCCGAAGCGCAAGCGCACAGGTCGATAGTGCATGCCGCCTTCACAGGGTGTTGATGTAATCGACGGGCAACAAGACTGTATCCACAGCGGCATCCACTGGCAGGGATACAACAGTGATGACCGGGCAGACGATCATCATGTAACAGATGATCGCTGCCGGCATGCCATCGCTGCCTCCTCCCCGAACACCGAGCAGGTGTAGGCCGCCATCGACCCCTCGGTAATACTCGGCGTCGGACAGACCATCATTCAAGCGCCCGATAAACGTTCCGCAGCCAACCAACAGCAGTGCCAGGCCTATGACACAGCCAATTCGCAGAATCCCTTTCAAAACAGCGTTTCCTTACGTCACAAAATACTGGGCGCGGGATTGTACTCGCGCCTTTCACTCGTGACTGCTTTTCCTGCTGACTCGGCATCTCGGTTAGACCAGATTGCCTGTTGCGCGGCGGTACTCGAACGCTGTCATGTTGGGATTATGCCGCTGCGCGTTGCATGAACTGGAGCGGATGTGAAATGAACGGTCTCTTGGACTTATGTAAATCGTGACGCAGCGCGTCACGAATTCGATCACATTGAATTCGGAACGCACTGCGTTCCGTATATTGCTCGGCGCCAGTTCCAGGCTCATTCTCGATCCACCTTCGCAAAGGCCGAGCCTTTATGAACAAATGCCTTTCGACCAACCCGGTAACCATTGGCGAACCGTTCATAGAGAACGCAGCCGACGGCTACGCACTCGGCGGCTTCACCTGGCGCCACAGTTCGCCCGATCCACAGTGCCCAGTGGTCATCATCAACGCCGCCACGTCCGTGCGCTGTCGCCACTACTCACGATTCGCAGCCTATCTGTTCAGCCATGGCTTCGACGTGATGACCTACGACTATCGCGGCATCGGCGAATCGCGCGGCGAGTCGATCAAAGGGCTGCGCGCCTCGTGGAGCGACTGGGGCGCGCTGGATTTCGAAGCGATGCTCAAACGTGCGCAACGGGAGTTTCCCGGGCAGCCGATTGATGTGGTCGGCCACAGTTTCGGCGGTTGCGCGGCGGGCCTGGCCGAATCCGGGAGGGTGATCCGACGATTGGTCACCGTCGGCGCACAGTTTGCGTATTGGCGCGATTACGCTCCCGAGCAGCGCTGGCGAATGTTCGGCAAGTGGCATGTGGTGATGCCTTTGATGACGCTGCTCTGTGGCTATTTTCCCGGCAAGCGCCTCGGCTGGCTGGAAGATACGCCAACCGGCGTTGTACGCGACTGGAGCACGCCTGCCGCGCGCTTCGAACAGCGCCCGAGCGGTCGCGCCCTGTTGCAGAAAACGGGTGCCCTGCCCTTCGCCAGCGTCCGCGCCCAAACCTTGGCCGTCAGTATCAGCGATGACCCCTACGGCACGATCCCGGCGATCGAACGCCTGCTCGGCTACTTCAGCAACGCGGCCAAAACCCACCTGCGCATCGCGCCGCAGGACATCGACGAGCAACAAGTCGGACATTTCGCCTTTTTTCGCAGCGCATACCAAGCCACACTATGGCCCATCGCTCTGACCTGGCTGCAAACTGGCGCACTGCCCCGCGATACGCCCGGACGGCAAGTGCCCTGCAGCTGAGCCCTCTCAACGCACCACGGAACAGATCATGGCCTCCGCCAACAAGCAGCAAAAACGCGCCACCCGGGCCAAAGCCAAGGCCAAGCAGAACCGCACCAAGCGCGCCGAAGCGCCGGTCGAGCTCGACCCGAACGACGACCGCATCGATTTCGAATCGGTGGACCTGACCGAACTGTTCAAGAAAATGATCGACGCCGAGAAGATCAGCCAACAAGCGATGTGCGCGGCTTTCCTTGAAGACCCGCTGCTGGAGCTGGTGTATGAGCAGGAAGGCGAAGAAGGCGCGATGGATTTCATCCTCGCGGCGTTGATCGAGTATCGGCAGTGGTCGCAGGAAACCGACGAGGCCGGCGCGCTGGCATGGATCGAATCCCCGGCCTTCCAGGCCGACTATGTGGCGGCGTCCGACGTGATCGCCGCACAAACCCAACAGAAGAACTGAGCTCCCATGGCATCCCTGAACAAGCAACAGAAACGCGCCAAACGCGCCAAGGCCAAAGCCAAGCAAATCCGTATGGTCGGGCGCAAGCCGCTGGATCAGGACGAAGACCTCGGCCACCTCGCCGAGCCGATCCCCGATTACACCCTGGCGATGTTCAGCAAAATGCGCGACGCCGAAGCCGTCAGCCGCAACGAGATGTTGCTGACCCTGCTGCGCGAACTGGCGTTCATCATCGTCGATCACCCTGAATTGCTCGACATGGAAAACGCCGACAACGAAGGCATGGCCGCCACCCACCTGGCCGCCGACATGCTGATCGACTACCGCATGTGGGCCGATGGCATGACCATCGAAGAAGCCCAGGCCTGGCTGAGCGAGCCGCAGTTCATCACCGATTTCGGGGTGGCGCTGGATGCTTATGGGAAGTCGGTAGACAACCAGGAAGAAAAGAGCGAATAACCGCTGCTCAGAAATCAAAACGGCCGCGAGTCATCCCTGACAGCGGCCGTTTTTTGTTTGGATGGCTTAGCTACCCTTTGTCCGATGACAGTGTATATCCCGTTGACATATCCCGAGCACAACTTATCCTTAGGCCATCACAGGATCAGACCCAGAGGTCAAATATGGAACAGACCACAATTTTCATGAGCAACAGAAGTCAGGCAGTTCGGCTGCCAAAGGCAGTTGCGATGCCCGGCGACGTTAAACGAGTGGAAGTCATTGCGATTGGCAGAACACGCGTCATTACGCCTGCTGGAGAAAGCTGGGATAGCTGGTTTGATGGCGACAGCGTCAGCCCTGATTTCATGGCTGACCGTGAGCAACCCACTGATCAGGAGCGCGAGTCGTTCTGATGATCAAATACATGCTAGATACAAACATCTGCATCTTCACCATCAAGAACAAACCACAGGTTGTCCGGGAAGCTTTCAATCGACATTCCGGGCAATTGTGCGTCAGCGCTATCACGCTTATGGAGCTTATTTACGGTGCTGAAAAGTCCGCGGCCCCGGAAAAGAATCTGGCGATCGTCGAAGGTTTCGTTGCGCGACTGGAAGTCTTGCCTTTCGACAATGACGCAGCCGCACAGACCGGGATGATTCGATCTGAACTTGCGAAAGCGGGAACACCGATAGGGCCGTACGACCAAATGATCGCAGGCCACGCGCGGTCACTTGGACTTATCGTGGTCACGAACAATGTGCGGGAATTTGAACGTGTTTCCGGATTGCGTATTGAGGACTGGGTTTATCCCGACTGAGCAAAGCTCACAAACAAAAACGGCCGCTTGTCGTCACTGACAGCGGCCGTTTTGCATTACGCGTAATGGATCAGTTCAACACCACCGCGCCACGCTTTTCCAGCTTGCGACGACGCGCCACCAGCAGACCGGCGGCCACCACCATCAGGCTCAGCAGGCCTGTCGCGAGGATTTCCACGCGGTGCGCTTCTTGGAACAGCATGATGGTCAGCGCCGCGATGATGAAAATGATCACCGCGTAGGTCAGGCCTGGAAACAGCCACATGCTGAAGACGATTTTTTCGCCCCGCGCCATGCGCTGTTTGCGCATACGCAGTTGCGAGAACGCGATCACCAGATACACCAGCAGGGCGATGGCGCCGGAGCTGGCCAGCAGGAATTCGAACACCGCAGCCGGAGCGACATAGTTGGCGAAAGTGCAGAGGAATGCGGCGCCGGTCGACAGCATCACAGCCCAGTAAGGCGTGCCGCTTTTGTTGGTACGGGTCGACATGGCCGGCGCATCGCCGCGCTTGCCGAGGGAGAAGAGCATGCGCGAAGAGGTGTAGAGCGCCGAGTTCAGGCAACTGGTCACCGCGACCAGCACCACAATGTCGACGATCATTTTCGCGTTCGGGATGCCCATACGCTCAAGCACGGTCTGGTACGAACCGAGGTTGGCCAGTGTCGGATCGTTCCATGGCACCAGCGCCACGACGATGAAGATCGACACGAGGTAGAACAGGCCGATCCGCCAAATCACCGAGTTGGTCGCCTTGGAAATCTGCTTGCCCGGGTTCTTCGATTCCGCCGCCGCGATGGTGACGATTTCGGTGCCCATGAACGAGAACATGGTGGTCAGGATCGCGCCCAGCACAGCACCCATGCCGTTCGGCAGGAAGCCACCGCTGTCGAACAGATGCGACACGCCGCTGACCTGACTGGTCGGCAGGAAGCCGAAAATCGCCGCAAGGCCAAGGCCGATAAAGCCAATGATCGCCAGCACTTTGATCAGGGCGAACCAGAACTCGAACTCGCCGTAATTTTTCACGCTGAACAGGTTGGTCACGGTCAGCAACATCGTGATGACTAAAGCAAAGGCCCAGATATCGACGCCCGGGAACCACGCATGCAGGATGGTCGCGGCGGCGTTGGCCTCCAGCGGAATGACCAGGACCCAGAACCACCAATACAACCAGCCGATAGTGAAACCGGCCCAATGGCCGATGGCGCGGTCGGCGTATGTCGAAAAGGAGCCGGTGTCCGGCGAGGCCACGGCCATTTCGCCGAGCATGCGCATCACCAGCACCACTAGCGTACCGGCAGCAGCGTAGGCCAGCAGCACGGCGGGGCCGGCGGCGGCAATGGCATGGCCGGAGCCAACGAACAGACCGGCGCCGATCACACCGGCGATCGACAACATGGTCACATGACGCGGTTTGAGCCCCTGTTCGAGGCCGTTGGAGCTTGGAATACTGCTCATCGAAACTACCTTTGCAAGGAAAGCGAGTGCATCCGGCCCGCCTGAAATTCCCTTCTCGTAAAAAGAATCCAACGGGCTGTTCCTTATTCTGCACGCAAGATTTGCGCCAAAATGTTTCAAGTCCCTGCATGCCGGGGGCGTTGCGGTCAGTTCAGCTTTCGATGCAAGTCCTTGTGTTTAATGTCTATTCGCCAAAGCGTTACCCTGCGACTCACTTTCAAGACGAATTCGCGCACCAGAAACACACCTGAAAAGTGCGTGATGCACAGAAAAAGCGCAATTGAGGAACGTTCGGCCGGATAGCGCTTCCAACACCCCGCCAAAGCTGGCAACATCGCGCCTTTTTTTACGCGACACCCACGGGCTTGCATGATCAAACACCCGTTCGGTTGTTGACGGGGCGACAGTCTGCTGCGCCGATGCGACAACCTGCCACATGCCACCCGTTTACCGCTCGTAGCGCTGTTGGCTGCCATTGAAACGCTATGCTAGCTTGGCCGCCTCGCCAGGAAGGCCCGCCAACAGCAGGAGCGCAACATATATGAGGAACGCACATGGCTGAGGCCACGCCCGCGCTTGAAATCCGCAACTTGCACAAACGCTACGGACAGCTTGAGGTGCTCAAAGGCATCTCGCTGACCGCCCGCGACGGCGATGTGATCTCGATCCTCGGTTCCTCCGGTTCCGGCAAGTCCACGTTCCTGCGTTGCATCAACCTGTTGGAAAACCCGCACCAGGGCCAGATTCTGGTGGCCGGCGAAGAACTCAAACTCAAAGCCGCTAAAAATGGCGAACTGGTTGCCGCCGATGGCAAGCAGATCAATCGCCTGCGTTCCGAGATTGGTTTTGTATTTCAAAACTTTAATCTGTGGCCGCACATGAGCGTGCTCGACAACATCATCGAAGCCCCGCGCCGCGTGCTCGGCCAGAGCAAGGCCGAGGCCATCGAAGTCGCCGAAGCCCTGCTGGCCAAGGTCGGCATCGCCGACAAGCGCCACGCCTATCCGGCGCAACTGTCCGGCGGTCAGCAGCAACGCGCAGCGATCGCTCGCACACTGGCGATGCAGCCGAAGGTGATTCTGTTCGACGAGCCCACCTCCGCCCTTGACCCGGAAATGGTTCAGGAAGTACTTAGTGTCATCCGCGCATTGGCCGAAGAAGGCCGCACCATGCTGCTCGTGACCCATGAAATGGGCTTCGCCCGTCAGGTCTCCAGCGAAGTGGTGTTCCTTCACCAGGGCCTGGTAGAAGAGCAAGGATCGCCACAGCAGGTGTTCGATAACCCGCTTTCGGCGCGCTGCAAACAATTCATGTCCAGCAACCGCTAACGGAGCAACATGCATGCAGAACTATAAAAAGGTCTTCCTGGCCGCAGCCGTCACCCTCGCGTTCAGCGCCGGTGCCATGGCTGAAACTCTGAAGATGGGCATCGAAGCGGCTTACCCGCCGTTCAACAACAAAGACGCCAGCGGTCAGGTTGTCGGCTTCGACAAAGACATCGGCGACGCCCTGTGCGCGAAGATGAAAGCCGAATGCACCGTGGTCACGTCCGACTGGGACGGCATCATCCCGGCCCTGAACGCGAAGAAGTTCGACTTCCTGATCTCCTCGCTGTCGATCACCGAAGAGCGCAAGGGCGCGGTTGATTTCACCGACCCGTACTACTCGAACAAACTGCAGTACATCGCACCGAAAAATGTCGACTTCAAAACCGACAAGGACTCGCTCAAGGGCAAGACTATCGGTACCCAGCGCGCCACGCTTGCGGGCACCTGGCTGGAAGACACTTATGGCGATGACATCAAAGTCAGCCTCTACGACACCCAGGAAAACGCCTATCTCGACCTGACCTCCGGTCGTGTCGACGCCATCCTCGCCGACAAGTACGCCAACTATGACTGGCTGAAAACCGACGCCGGCAAGAACTACGAGTTCAAGGGCGACCCGGTCGTGGAGAGCGACAAGATTGGCATCGCCGTGCGCAAGGGTGATCCGCTGCGCGAGAAGCTGAACGCCGCGCTGAAGGAAATCGTCGCCGACGGCACCTACAAAAAGATCAACGACAAGTACTTCCCGTTCAGCATCTATTGATTCTGACCTGCGGGACCGGCGCCGAGATCGTTCGGCGTCGGTTCCCGACCTTGCCTGCCGCGATTTGAACAGAAATCCATGATTATCAACCTCTACGGATTCGGCCCGGCCCTTGCTGCCGGCGCGCTGATGACTGTCCAGCTGGCGCTCACGGCCCTGTGCCTGGGGCTGGTGCTCGGCCTGCTTGGCGCCTTGGCCAAGACTTCCCCGTACAAGCCGCTGCAATGGCTTGGCGGCACCTATTCGACCCTGGTGCGAGGCGTCCCGGAATTGCTCTGGGTGCTGCTGATCTACTTCGGTACGGTCAACCTGATGCGCGCCCTCGGCGAGTACTTCGGCAACCCCGACCTGCAACTCAACGCCTTCGCCGCCGGAGTGATCGCACTGGGCCTGTGCTTCGGCGCCTACGCCACGGAAGTGTTCCGCGGCGCGCTCCTCGCCATTCCCAAAGGCCACCGTGAGGCCGGCCAGGCCCTGGGCCTGTCGAAATGGCGGATCTTCACCCGCTTGATCATGCCGCAGATGTGGCGCATTGCCCTGCCGGGCCTGGGCAACCTGTTCATGATCCTGATGAAGGACACCGCGCTGGTGTCGGTGATCGGCCTGGAAGAGATCATGCGTCACGCGCAGATCGGCGTGACCGTGTCGAAACAACCGTTCACCTTCTATATGGTGGCGGCGGTGATGTACCTCGGCCTGACGGTGCTGGCGATGACCGGCATGCACTTCCTGGAAAAACGCGCCGCCCGCGGCTTTGCGAGGAGCGCTCAATGAACTGGGACGTCATCATCAAATGGCTGCCGAAACTGGCACAAGGCGCGACCCTGACCCTGGAACTGGTCGCCATCGCGGTAATAGCCGGCCTGCTGCTGGCAATTCCGCTGGGCATCGCCCGCTCCTCGAAGCTGTGGTACGTGCGTTCGCTGCCCTACGCCTACATCTTCTTTTTCCGCGGCACGCCGCTGCTGGTTCAACTGTTCCTGGTCTATTACGGCCTGGCGCAATTCGACGCCGTACGGAAAAGCTCGCTGTGGCCATACCTGCGCGATCCGTTCTGGTGCGCCACGGTGACCATGACGCTGCACACGGCGGCGTATATCGCCGAGATTCTACGTGGCGCCATTCAGGCGATTCCACCGGGCGAGATCGAAGCGGCGCGGGCTCTGGGCATGTCCAGACCCAAAGCGATGTTCTACATCATCCTGCCACGCGCGGCGCGCATCGGCCTGCCGGCCTACAGCAACGAAGTGATCCTGATGCTCAAGGCCAGCGCGCTGGCCAGCACCGTCACCCTGCTCGAACTGACCGGGATGGCGCGCACGATCATTGCCCGCACCTACCTGCCCGTGGAGATTTTCTTCGCGGCGGGCGTGTTCTATCTCGTCATGGCCTATGTGCTGGTGCGCGGCTTCAAGCTGCTGGAGCGCTGGCTGCGCGTTGATGCCTGCCAAGGCCGCTGAAACTTCCCACGTGCTGACGGGCGAGGACTTACTCGCCCGCTTCACCGCGCTGGATGCTTTTCTTACAACGCATCAGGCGTTGTGGAAACCCCGACCGTTCACTCATCTTTCGCTTGCTTGGGAAGCGTCCTGCCCCGAGTTGTCTTCGTGGCTACGCGGTCGATCGCTTGAAGACGCCGAGCAAGCTCATAATCATCCTGCCGATCTCATCGGCGCTCCGGAGCCGTTCGCTTCTCTGGCGAGGTTGTCGGCCGAGCTGAGTGCTGTCGGTGAGTTGCCGGGGCATCCACTGGACGCCGCCGGCCATCGCTTGAATGTCGATGTACCGGGACGCAAGTGGCAGCAGATCGAGGCGTTTGCCAGTCGCTTGTCTTTTTCTGCGAAGCCGACGCATTGGCTGGATTGGTGTTCGGGCAAGGGACATCTGGGGCGGCGCTTGTTGAGTGGCTCGCAACAGCTGACCTGTGTCGAATACGATCCCGCGCTCGTTGCCAGCGGTCAGGCATTGAGCCAGCGTCATCATCTACATGCCTTGCATGTGGAGCAGGATGTCCTGGCGGCGGATGCTTCTGCGGTCTTGAACGCGGCCCACACCCCCGTCGCGCTCCATGCCTGCGGCGATCTGCACGTGCGGTTGATGCAACTGGCCAGCGCGGTCGGCTGCCAACAAATGGCGATTGCCCCGTGCTGCTACAACCGCATCAGCCGCAACGAATATCAGGCATTGTCCTCGGTCGGTATGCGATCTGTCCTACAGCTTTCGCAGGAAGATCTGACCCTGCCGATGAGCGAAACCGTCACCGCCGGGGCACGGGTCCGACGCCAGCGCGACACCTCCATGGCCCGACGCCTCGCCTTCGACTTGCTGCAAAGAACATCGCGCGGCATCGACGAGTACTTGCCTACCCCGTCGCTGCCAAGTGCGTGGCTAGATAAGCCGTTCGCCGACTACTGCCGGGATCTGGCAGCACTGAAAGACTTATCCACCGTCGGTTCGCCAGATTGGGAGGCGCTGGAAGCCGCCGGTTGGCAGCGCCTGGCCGAAGTACGCAATCTGGAATTACTGCGCGGACTTTTCCGACGTCCGCTGGAGCTTTGGCTGAACCTGGATCGAGCACTTTTCCTTGTCGAGCAGGGCTACAACGTCCGCCTCGGCACCTTCTGTGAAATACCGCTCACACCGCGCAACTTGCTGCTGCTGGCCGAACGCGAATAAACGGCCAGCAGCCTGTGGATAACTCTGTTGATGAAATTTCGCTGGATCCAATATCCATGCCTGTTTCACGGCAATATCGACCTTGGTCATTTTTTGTTCACATGGATAAAAAACCAGAAAAACAGAGATTTGCGCACAAAATGAGAACCGCTCCGCGAAAACAGGCCTAAGCGCATGGGCGAGCCAGCGCGTTGTGCATAAGCAGCCAATCGAAACGACATAACCGCCGAATCCGCAGCCTGCACAGCGAATATTTGCGAGCGTCCGCCAGCCTTGCTATACAAAGCCTGAACGCGCCGCCCGCGCACGCCAGAACAAGAAAAACCGACCGACAGGAAGCGACCGTGTTCATCTCTTATGCACAGAACTTTGAAGACGTCCGCCTGTGGCGTGCGCTCAAGCAATTCGAACACGGCTTCTACATCGACATCGGCGCCAATGACCCGTGCCACGACTCCGTCACCAAAGCGTTCTACGACAATGGCTGGCAGGGAATTAACGTCGAACCGATGCAGAATTTCTACGACGCGCTCTGCCAGCAGCGCCCGCGCGACACCACCGTGCAGTGCATCGCCAGCGATCAGCCCGGCGAAGTGACGTTCTACGGCATCCCGGACACAGGCCTGTCCACCGCCGATCCCGCCGTGGCCCAGCAACGCAAAGACCTCGGCATGAACGTGCAGCCGCTCACGGTCCAGGCGCGCACGCTCACCTCGATCTGCGAACAATACGCCGCCGACCGGCCGATCCACTTCCTCAAAATCGACGTCGAAGGCCACGAAGAAACCGTCCTGCGCGGCATGGACTTCAGCCGCTTCCGCCCATGGATCATCGTTGTCGAAACCCCATGGCTGCGCGACCACACCTGGGAGCCATTGGTCACAGATGCCGGCTACCAGTCAATCCTGTTCGACGGCCTCAACACCTGGTTCCTCGCCGACGAACACCTCAACCTCAAACCCGCCTTCGACATCCCACCCTGCAACCTCGATAACTTCCACCTCTGCCGCGGCCACGCCCTCGCCCATCCGCTAACCCCCGACGAACCCGACACCGCCCGACAACTCGCCGCAGCCCTGCACCGCGCCGAACAGGCCGAAACGCAACTGCACGCACTGCAAAACAGCCGCACCGTGCGCCTTCTGCAAAAGCTGCGTAACACCCTGCGCAGCGCTTGATTGCAGCCGCCACAAAAATAGTCTGAATTCAGGGGTTTACAGGATCCACCCAATCGCTATAATCGTCGCCCACACGCCGGTATAGCTCAGTTGGTAGAGCAACTGACTTGTAATCAGTAGGTCCCGGGTTCGACTCCTGGTGCCGGCACCATACAGAAAAAGGCTTGCAGCGATGCAGGCCTTTTTTTTGGTCTTCACACGTAACAACGCACGTAACAACGGATCCGCGCAATATGGATATGAATGAAGCGGAGAGCTTCCCTTCACCCGAGTTCATTACGAGGAATGGGGATCTGTTCGAAAAGCATTTCCCACCAGATCTCGATGAACAATCAATGATCTTGAAGGCTCATTTGCTGCTTGAAGCAGCTTTGCGGGATTTCTGTGCGCACTGCGTGCCTAACCCTCAACACCTGTTGGGCGCAAGATTTCAGTTCAATCAGGTTCTTAGCCTTGCGCAAGCATTGTGCCCAATTGCACCAAATGACTTCGACCAAAAGCTCTGGGCAATTGCTAAAGAAGTCAACAAACTGCGCAACGCAATGGCTCACGAGCTTGAGCCGGACGCAAAGAAAATTGATGGATGCAAAAAATCCATCATGCAAAAAGTTAATGATGAGGAGCCCGGCCGGAGTTTGGATTTTCGAGCTTGTCTCGAATATCTGCTTGGAGCTATTAGCGCTTTCCTTCAAATCGCCCTTTTGTTGTATCAGTCCTCCCCTCGCGACGAGAAAACGTAGCAGCTTGATCTTGTTGGGTGCGGGGCTATCGTGACTAGCAGCGGCATTTTGCTGCCCACGGAGGAAAGGCAATGCAACGAGACCCCGATTTGATCCGGCTGCTGATGCTGAAGTTGGAGGCGATGGATAAACCAGCCTCGGCGATTTTCATTATCAATAGCAAAGATGACATGGTTATCCCTGGCTACGACCCCGACAAAGTCTCGTCCGATGGACGCCGCGACTGCGCACAGTGTGGGAAAGCGCGAAGGCTTTGCGCGCCAGGGTTTGGGAACGCCGTAAAACACCTATCCCGATCGCGGCATCGAAGCGCTTTATCATCGTGGCCAGCCACGGTGGCCCGCTTCGTAAAACGAGCCTCGACACCGCCTGGCAACGCTTCATCACTTTGGCAATTGCCGACGGAAACATCGATCCGGAAGATCGCTTCGCGCTGCACGATCTGAAACGGCGTGGCATCACTGACACGACCGGCACCAAGGCCGACAAGCAGGAGGCGAGTGGCCACCGTGACGCGAAGATGATGGATGTCTACGATCACAGTATTCCCGTCGTTTCACCTTCCGCCGATTAATAGTGAAATCCAGCCAGCTGGCCCTTGGCATTTAATGCCGACCAGCTGATGCTGGATACGAGAAGACATTGGGTGTTGCCACTGTGTGCAGACCCTAGGAGTACGCTCGATCGCAGCACTTCCGGCCAATTTCACGGTCTACCGAATGCCCATTTGGGTCTAGCGCACTTATTTTCCAAAGAGACACATTCGAATGAAGACTGCTGCAGCTTTTGCATTTTCCTGGCTGTGTTTCGCCTCTGCGGGCGCATTTGCTGATGATCCGGATAAGGATTATCGAGAGGCCCACAAGCGCTATTGGGAACACCAGCGCGAAATGGATAAAGCGGACATGGAGGATGAGAAGGAGCATCGCAAATTTCACGAAGAGATGGATCGTGAGGAGCGCAAGCATTACGAGGAAATGGAGCGGGAGGACGCAAAGCGTAGAGCCGAATACTATCGTGAGCGCTATAAAAACTGAGCCAATCACGCTTGAAACGCGCCTGCAAGGCTCCAGCCAGAGCATGCATGAGTCCAGCTCGCGCCGCCATTGCCGAACGGAACACCACGTAACAGACGCAACGAGGTTCCCTGAACATGGGAGGGCGGGGTTGTCCTCACGTAACAATGAATCGCGTAAGTCGTTGATTTTATTGTTTAAAGCGCCTTCCTTGTAATCAGTAGGTCCCGGGTTCGACTCCTGGTGCCGGCACCATATTCAAAGCCCCGCAATGCGGGGCTTTGTCGTTTCAGAAGTCAATCATTGACTTCTGCCTTTTGCTGAAAGTGTCGGGATGGGAAAAGCGGTGGTTGATGATGTTGCGGCTACTCTAGGCAAAATTTGTTAGAGACGTAGGCGCTGCTTATTTTACGAGGCGTTTCCTGAAGAGGATGCTTTAGAGCTATTAAAAAGCCCCGTTCCACATCGACTGTGGCGGGGCTCTGAGTACAATTATTTGTTAGTTAGCACGATCTGCTCTTCGTTAATTTACCAGTTACTTTAAATATTAAACTGTACAACTCTCAAGTTCTTACACAACACCATGCATAAAAAACTCAACTGGAACTTTAAAAAAGTCAGAAAAGCCTTTTATTTGAGCTACAGTCATTTTTCGTTTGTTGTTCAATATTTCCGAAATAGCACTCTGACTTGCAATATCAGCTAGATCTTTCTGCTTTATGCCACGATCATTCATTAGAAAGGCTAATGCTTCCGATTGTGAAGAGTACGGAATCAGCACGGTTGCAGTCTCATACTCATACACGCGATCTGCAACCAACTCCGCAAAACGGGCAGCTGCGTGATCTTCACTATCTGCATGAGAGTAGAGCTCATCAATAAGCGTCATCCGCCCCCGCAAGTCATCATCGCTTTCTATAGGATCATGACATGCAGATAACAACTTGGACACTGTCGCTATTTGATCGCTCATACTATCAAACATTGGTGAAATATTAGCTATGAAGGTCTCTAGTCCAGTGGCTTCGATCTTATCACGCTTCATCTTGTCACCTATAATTTCATAATACATAAATTGAGTCGATCTTCCTTGTCAACTACTTAACATCACTATTGCACCACTTGTCATATCCAGCATGGGGCAAAATATCCTTGATAAAAATGGTGCCATTCCGCGTGTTGATCCACACGATAATTCGACACTCATTCTTCTTGATATCAAACACATAAATATCAAGAGGTCCTTTTTGGCTTGGGAGTCTTAGCTTGGAGCGAGGAATACGGTCAACGTTCCATCCTGAAGTATTGACCCAAACCTCACGAATCTGCTCAAAGGACTCGAACCGAAGGGGCGGTCTGTCAAAGGTGGAAAGCCACAATGTGAGTGGGTCTTTCCACTGGCTGTATTTTTCGATGGCTTCAGCTACCGCCGTTTTGGCAATCACTCGCATGTTCTTTTTTTCTCCGGCGTCCCTACATGCAGCGAAGATTATCGCGAATTCAGATATCTGTCAAACAGATATATCTGGATTGCAGATAACATTTCGAACACCTGCCAAAGCACAAATCTACCCGTCTTTGCAAAGCTGGAAACGGTACTGCGTTGTTTGACGATTTCCATGATTTTTTAGTCCTGGAAGCTGCGGTAGCCGGGTACGCAGTGGCGGGGCCGGAGAATCGTTATGTCCAACGAAGCATCTGTTCCAGCCAGATTGGCTGGCATCAAATTTCGTGCGGAAACAATCGACTCCTGGTGCTGCACCATACAAAACGAAGCCCCTGCATAATGCAGGGGCTTCGTTTTTTCTGGGATGTGCTCATCACTCCTCCTTGAATTGCACAAGGACGGTCGCAGGCAGATAACAGAATTTCGCCTTCGTACTAGCGGCCAGCAACCAAATTGAGCCTTCGGCAAGCCTGCTGTAAAAACATCGAGCTCGCCCCGAACATACTTTCTCAGGCTGAGGGCCACGGCGCTGCTTTTCCAACCGTCCGCGCTGAACCTACGCAGCCTCAACCGAAAGCGAAATCCTTCGCCCTAGCTGCTGCAGCGCTCGCTCAACGTTTTCGATCTTGGAGTGGTGCAGGAAATCGACCAGCCGATCGACCTGCGGCCGTTGCACGCCGAGACGACGCGCCAATTCGGCCTTGCTTAAACCTGATTCCAAAAGCGTATTCCACAACGCAACCTTTGCGGCAGTCAGTGCAGGAAGACGCAACACGACATCGTTCTCCTGGTCTCCTGAATGACCAGTAGGAATCATCCGGCGATCATCCACATAGATGGAGAATGCTGTCTCAATAGCGTCAATGGCGGTATCCAATGCCTCCCCGAGGGTATCGCCGACCGCGTGCATCTCTGGAATCGCCGCACAAGTCAGCCAGACGCTGACCGGCTCTTCGTGAACTTCCAAGGCATATTCGAACATCACGCTTCCTCTCATGGGGTACAGCTGAGCCTCAGTCCTTGAGGCCCAACTGTTTGATTATCGTTTTTCTCAATCCTTCGCCCATTTCCTTGGCTCCGTGGTCGGGAAACACAGTTGATTTGCCATTCAAGGAAACCTTGAAGTGGCTGCCCTTACCGGCTTGGAACTCAACGCCTTGGGCTTTCAACCATCGCCGAAACTCGCTGTACTTCATGTGCATCACTCGCTGTTTCGGTAGAGCGAATGTGCAACATATTTGTTGCACATGCAACACGAGTGTTGCATGTGCAACTGAAACCCTCAAGGCCAGCACTCGGCCACGATTGTGCGCTCGATCTTCTCAGGCTACCGTCACACCCGTCGCTGCCAATTCAGCGACCGGGCCTGAGAACCCGGGTAAGATACAGGCGCACCAGCGCGCCAACCCACGATTGCCGGCGCTTTTTTGTGTCTGCATTCACGTGTAATGGCGGCTGTGCGTGGGAGACCTTCGGGTCTGCCGGGTTCCTGTATCTCCGGTTTCTCAGCCTGCGCATAGCTGCCACCCTTTCGCCTGAGAACGAAAATGGCGGCTCTCATTTGATACAGGGAGTTTCACAAATGAATGCCATTGATCTATCCGCAATCCGCCTGTCAGCGATGCCCGTCGCTTCCCGCCTCTTGTCGAATATCAGGTGAAGCGAAATGACCAATTATCCGGATCTGAAAACCCCCGGCCTCACGCATTTTTCCTTCCAGGCAAATCAAGCGCTGTTTCGCACCAATCGTGGTGTGCCAGTGATCGCCGCGCTCTCTCACGCCTCACACCTGCTTCACATCTCCAAGCTACTGACCGCTGACTCTACGGCCTCTAGCGACCCTGACCTTCACGCCTACGCCTCGCAATATCTGCAAGAGTTAAGCAAGGCGCTGATCGATGATGTGGTGAAAGTGATGTACGCGCCGCCAGACAAGCCGTTGATGTAAATCATGCGTATGAAGCCCTCGTTGATGCGAGGGCTTTTTGCGTTTCAGACCTGACTCACCTCAAACACAAACGAAATCCTCCCCTGACTCGCACTCCACACATAGCGCAAATGCTTGCCCTGTTTCGGAATCGACACGGCAGGCGGCCGAAACGCAGCAACGCATTCCTGACCGGGCAATCGCACGCTGTTATAGAGCAGTCCCCAGGATTCAGCATCGCGCAGTTGCCGCGCAAACACCTGTGATGGGCCGTAGGCCTCGGGGTCGGGTTGATGCAGGTGCTCAAAGCCGTGACGAACATCGTGCAGCGGCTTGACCACCTGATTGACGTAAGTGCGCATAGTCAACTCAAGATCAGCTTCCTGAGTCGCAGCAAGAAAGCGTTCCTGATGGAAACAGGTTTCGGCAATGGCGGCTGCCTGGCTGCTGGCGGCGTAGTAGACGCCGAAGGTGCCGTCGCTGAAGCGGCTGCGTTTGCCGACGTGGGTGAACGCGGCCATTACCGGGCTGGAACCGGGGCCGGACAGGCGGTCTTCGGGACGGACGCGGGCGAGTACGCCGGCCTGTTCGATCAGGCGATCATTGGTCAGCGCCTCGATGGCGTAGGCGACTTCAAGGTCTTCGGGGTCGAGTACGTCTTCGAACAGCGCAATCGGCGGAAAGCTGCTGTTGACGATGCGATAGGCGCGCGGCCATGGCACATCGACCAGCGCTGGCGCTTTCAACCGCGGACTCCGTCGAGGTAGCGGCGCACATCGGCGATGTCGACCACCCTCCCCGCCAGCATGTAATCCAGTGCGGTTTGGCCATTGAACGGTGCTGCCGTGTTCGGGCTGCTGACCCAGGCGTAAGCGCGCTCGCGACTGTTGCTGAAGATGATGCTCAACGCCTTGTGAATGCCCATCAGATACGAGATGCGCTCAAGGGTGTCGTTGGGCAGGCGTATGTTCGGCAGGTGTTTGTATTTGTAGAACGTGGTATTGCCGACACCACCGAGCAGGGTGCGCTGTTGCTCAGCGTTGCAGCCCCAGTGTTCCATGAGGTTAAAGAAGAACTTCAGCGCAACGCGACCGGCTTCGGGGGCATCGAGTTGTTCGCGTGGTTGTAAAGCGGGGGATGAAGATGGCATTTGCCGCCTCCTTAGATTTATCGATGCTCAAAGCGTAGTACAGATATGTATCGAAATCCAAGATTAGTACATAAGTGGATTTAAGCTCTGGTTAAGACAAGCCGTCCATGTTGTCGAAACCTCAGCTATTTTTAGACCCCCATCACCCCCGCCCCAGCAAAAACCCCAATCCTCTGTCAGCCTCCAGCCATCGGCGGGGAAATCAATTCGCTACTAAATCCGCGACAACTATGCTCAGGTGCAGGAATATAGCCGGCATAGGCGCCGGACCGGTCCTCTCGTAAACAACAATACCCAGCCCACTTCAGAGGGCATTACCCATGGATAGCAGAACCCTACGCAACCTCATGCGCATCGTGCAGACCGGCTCGTTGTCGGCCGCAGCCGAGCATTCGTGCCTGACGGTGCAGGCGTTGGCCGCGCAATTGAACAAGGTCGAAGAGCAGTTCGGTTTCCGCTTGTTTCGGCGTTCCAACAAGGGCCTGACGCTGACGCCGCAAGGCACGGAGCTGACGCCTTACATCGATAAAGTGCTGATTGCCACGCGGCAGATGGAAGAGAAAGTCGAGGCGCTGAAGGTGCCGGGCCAGCGCACGTTGAAGGTGGCGTTGAACAACACGCTGTCGCCTGACTTCAACCGACGCATGATCGGACGTCTGATCGAGGTGTTTCCCGATTACCAGATGGAATTCAGTTACGCCGAGTCGATGGAAAACCTCAGCAAGCTGAAGAATGAGGATTTTGACCTCGCCGTGCTGATCGGCCCGCAGCGGCCGGGGCTGCCGAGCATCGTTCTGCCGGAGGTACAGGTGCAGGTGGTGGGCGCGCATTGCGGCCAGGAAAACGATCCGCTGACGCTGCTGGGCAATAAGTTTCAGGTGCGTCCTGCGGAAGATTGTCCGTATTCCCACAGCTTTTTGCGTTTTCTCGACGCCGGGCTGGGCAATCACGAGAACGGCCAGCGCATGGTCTATTCGTGCAGCGAAACCCTGACGCTGTCGCTGATCACCCAGATGGATGCGGTCGGCATGGTTTCGCGTGAAGCGGCGCAGAAAAACGGCCTGACGATTTTCCCCGGGTTCGAGGATTTCCTCGAAGTGCGCCTGGCGGTAAACAATCCGGAGTTATCGCACCAGGCGTTGAACGATGTCGTCGATTTGCCGCTACATGAACGAGCCGAGCGCAATGTACGCAGCCGTCCCCACCGCCACACTGAGAAAGAGGTTTTTGCTGAAATACGCACATAACAACGTCGGAATCGCGGCATAGAATTCCGGGCGGTCGAGTTGGATCTGCCGGTCCTTGATCAACAAGGGCGTGAGGCTGATCGCGGCGACGATCGCCACCGGCAAATATTCCAGCGCCCGCGCCACGAACGGCGGCCAGTGCTCGGTGTTGATTTGCAGCGGCAAGGCGCGTGGCAGAAAGGTCACGGCCATCATCAGCACGACCACCAGAATCAGGAACGTTTGGTCAGGCATACACCCACTCCGCAGCCCACAAACGTGGCGATGAATACGTTGAATGGCGAACTGCCGATCAGGCTCAGCACCCCCATGCACACCACGGCAGCCGCGGCCGCAATGAGTTTGTTGCGCGTATTGCACAGCGAGACCAGTACGTAGAGCATCATCGCCGTCAGCGCGTAGTCGAGCTGATATTTGATCAGGTGCGCCGCGTACTGCGCGCACACTGCACCGAGCAAGCCGCCGAGTACCCACGAGGTGTGGCAGAACAGGTTGAAGCCGATCAGGTAGCGCACGTTCACCGGCGCACCGCTGCCGAGCTTCACGCTGTGAAACGCAAAGGACTCATCGGTCAGGCCGCTGGCGTAGCACCAGCGCTCCATACGACTCATACCCAGTGCACGCAGGGCCTTGGCCATGTACACCGACATCAGCATATGGCGCGCGTTGATCAGAAACGTGGTCAGCACGATGGTGGTCAGCGACGCGCCGCTGGAAATCAGCGCCAGCGCGGCGAACTGCGAAGCACCGGCATAAACGAACAGGCACATCGCCACGGGCAGCCACATGGGCAACCCGGCGTTGACGGCCATCAGCCCGAACACGAACGACACGGTGAAATACCCGGCGACCACCGGACTGGCTTCGGCAAACGTGCGCGACGGCTGATCAGCAGCCATCAGCCGCGCACTGCCGGACGTTTCATTCATAGGTCCCTCTCAAATGTCCGTTCGCCATGGGGCTCGCAAAAACCCTGGGCGGTCCAGAATCGCTTGCCCGCGAGGTTAGCATCGTCGACGAACAGAAACATCCGCAGCACGCCGACCCGTTTCATGTCGGACGACGCCGCTTCAACCAGGCGCTGCCCCACGCCCTGGCTGCGATAGCCCGGACTGACAGCCAGATGATTGATCGTGCCGCGGCTGCCAAGCATGCCACCAAGCACCGCGCCGACGATCTCGCCGGTCACGTCGAAGGCGAGGTAAGCCGTGGTGGTTTTCTGGATCAGTACGCCGCGCAGGCATTTGGCGTCCTGCCATTCGCAGAACGACACTTCGTCGAACTGCCGGAAGAAACGCTCCATGCGCTGTGCATCCTTGGCCGTGGCGCGGCGCAGCACCACCGGCGTCGAGCATTCGACGCCGTCGATTGGGGTGATCTGATTAGCGAACAATGTCGAAAGCGGTCCCGGGCCGCGAGAAAGAAATCGCCAGAATCTGCCGATACGCCATGGCATGGGTATGGGTGTTGCGCGCCGGGGTCACATAGTGGCGCATGTCGCGGTCGAGGAAGTAGGTGGTATCGAGAATTTCCTCGTACGTAGTCGCCGCCAGTTGATGCTCGTGGATGTCGTACAAACGACTCTCCGCACCCTCGACATTGTTGCGTCCCCAAAAGTGCACGCCGCTGAACGGATAGCCGTCGCAGTGAATGCCTTCAGGGGTGATTTCCAGCTGCTTGCCGGGTTTGATTTCGATGCGGATCTGATGAATCTGGCACTGCCAGATTTCGTCGTGCAGTTCCTCCGGCAACACGCTTTTGTACACCTCGAAATCGGTGTCGATCAGGCTGCGCATCACCGGTGAAGTCAGCACTTCCTCGGAGAAGTCCTGAAAGTGCCGTACCACGCCGCCGACGTAGGCGTTGTGCTCTTTCGACTGCACATAGGCGCGATGTTCGAGTTGCTTGAGTTCACGCGTCTTCGGGTTGTACTCGAAGTCGCTGTAACGACGGTAACGCATACCCGCGTCGGCCTGACCGTAATAACTGTCTGGCTCCATGTTCTCCCAACTTTTGGTCAGTCTGACAAAGTCGGCGAAATGACCGTAGAGATTGAAGTCACCACCCTGGACGTTGACAAACTTGTCGCGCCGTAGCGATTCGCCCACTTCTCTGTTTAAAACGATCATTACCCAAATCTCCGCTGCGTTGAGCGGCCTAATCTATTAGGTGGAGAATTTGCGTCCATGAGAAAGAATTTCAGGCATTTGAAAAGCCATTTGAAACGAGGCTTGAAGCGACGCGAAAACAACTTTTACGTGACAAAAACACGGGTTTTCCGGTTTTTCGCTGGAAAAACATCAAAAGAAAACCCCGAAGGCCTCGGGGTTTTCTTTTGTTTCTTACGCGCGATCGTTCATCAGAAGATGTTGATCGGGTAGTCCACGAACACGCGCAGCTCGTTGCCGCTGACGTTGTATTCGCTGGATTTCTGCGACACGCGCAGGATCGAGCTGCGCAGCTTCACGCTCAGGTCTTTGGCCGGGCCGCTTTGCACGACGTACTTGAACTGGTTGAAGATCTCGCGCTCGGTGCCGCCTTCGCTGGTGGACGTGGTGATGTTGTCGCCACGCACATACGCGAAGTTGTAGCTCAGACCCGGTACGCCGAATGCGCCGAAGTCCAGGCCGTAGCCCAGCTGCCAGCTGCGTTCGTCTTCGGCGTTGAAGTCCGACCAGTAGGAGTTGGCCAGGTAGATGGAGTTACCACCGTCGCCGACACGACCCTGATCTTTCTGATAGCCGCCGTAGGCGTAACCCAGATTGCTGTCGCCGGTGGAACGCTGGTGCGCCACTGTAAACGAGTGCGGGCCGGTGGCGAAGGTGGCGGCCAGGCTCCAGATCTTGTTATCGTCGCCGGTTACAGCGTTTTCGCGGACATAGGAGTTGTCCAGCTTGGTGCGATAACCGTTGAAGTCCAGGGTCAGCGATTGTTCCTTGTTGAAAGGAATCACGTAGTTGGCGTTCACGTATTGTTTCTTCAACACGTCTTCAACGTCGGACGCGTACAGCGCGCCTTTGAAGTTTTCGGTGAACTGGTAACTACCGCCCAACACGTTGATCGCCTTCAGGCCGCCGCTGTCACGGCCTTCATCGCTCTTGCGCGATTCGGCGGTGAAACGCCCGGCGTTCAGCTCCAGGCCTTTGATCTCGCGGGAGGTGATCAAGGTACCGGTGTAGCTTTCCGGCAGCAGACGCACGTTGTCGTAGCTCAGCACCGGCAGGGCCGGCATCTGGTCGCCGTAGGTCAGCACGGTGTTGGAGAAACGGAATTTTACCGCTGCGCCGCCCTTGGCGATGTCATGCGCCGCGCGACCGTCATTTTCCTGTTTGAAGAAGTCGATACCTTGCGCGCCGGTGCGGCCCTTGCCGCCGTCCAGACGCAGCGCGTACAGACCGAACGCATCCACGCCGACACCGATGGTGCCTTGGGTGAAGCCCGACGAGAACGTACCGATGGCCGCTTGGCCCCACTCGGCTTTGTCTTTATTGCCGTCCTCGTAATCACGATTGATGTAGGCGTTGCGCAACAGCACTTTAAGGCTGCTGTCTTCGACAAAACCCTTGGATTCGGCCTGGTCGTTAGCCATGGCCTGTGTAGCACTCAACATCCCCAGTGCGATCAGACTGATCCGCTTGTTCAACATGTTGTTTTCCTTATTACGGGTTGAAACGCGCTGTGTCGAACGGCTGAAACGGCGCTTTTGCACTCTTCTATTCACCCCGAAACAAAAAGACCCGCCTTGATCGAATCATGGCGGGCCTGCTCCTTGTTTTGAATCATGGCGGTTGGCCACAGGCGTTGGACCGAATCGTAGCCGCGCCCTGAACAGTGTGTCAATTTCAAGAATCGTCTTTAAATAGGCGAAAAACGTCTAAGAAACGTAAAGTTTGCGCTGACTCCTTGCACAGAAATGCCGCCATTCAGTGAATCCAGCGCTTGTTCATATTCAACGCGATGCGCGTATCGAATACGACACATATTGAAACAATCAAACAAAACGACTTCTCAGGAATAATTAACGCTAGCAAATGCAAAGCATTACCATTCGCGCGCTCGAATTCTTCCACCCTTTCGGATGCGCTTCAGATGCCTGCCCCGTTCCGTTTTACGCCCGTCACCCTTGGGCTCTCGGCTTTTTTGTCCAGCAGTCTTGCCTTCGCGGCGACCGAACTGCCCGCCACCTCGATCAGCGCCGAAGCAGCAGCGGACGACCCGCGCGTGAAAGTCAGCAACACCGCGACCCGTACCTCGACACCCGTACGCTACGTGCCGCAGGCAATCGATTCGATCAAGACCGCCAACGTCGCCAACTACGGCACCAATGACATCGGCGACGCCCTGAGTGGCATGCCCAACGTCAGCAGCAGCGCCGACACCCGCTTCGACAGCCTGCGCATCCGTGGTTTCGATGCCAGCAACGATTTCTATCTGGACGGCATCCGCGACGACAGCCAGTACAAACGCGACCTGCACAACATCGAACGCGTCGAAGTGCTCAAAGGCCCGGCCGCCGTGCTTTATGGCCGTGGCAGTCAGGGCGGGATCGTCAACCGGGTGAGCAAAACGCCGGAAGCCGGGCGCCGCTCCACTGTTGAAGCCCAGGGTGGCAGCGAAGATTTGCGCAGTCTTTACGCCGACCTCAGCACCGACCCGAGCGGCACCATCAGCCTGCGCCTGAACCTGGGCAACATGGATGAAAACAGCTTCCGCGATGGCGTTAGTGGCAATCGCCAGTTGCTCGCGCCGTCGATGAGTTGGCAACTGACGCCCGACCTGAACTGGCTGGTGCAGTACGAATACAGCCGTTACAACCGCACGCCGGATCGCGGCATTCCCGGGGTCAACGGGCGCCCCGCCGACGTCGGCCGTGACACGACCTTCGGCAACGACCACGACTTCATCGACGACAAATCGCAATCGCTGCGCTCGAAACTCACCTATGAGATCAACGATAACTGGCAACTGCGCCAGACCCTCGGCGTGTTCAAGCTCGACAGTGATTTCGACAACACCTACCTCACCGGTTACACGCCGGCGACCAACAAGGTCACGCGCCAGCACTGGCAGCAGGACCTGACCACCCGCAACGTCTACAACAACCTTGAACTGGAAGGCGGTTTCGATACGTTCGGACTTGAGCATCGCTTGCTCACCGGGGTTGAAATCGGCAGCCAGCGCCGCGATCCAACCTTGTACAACGCCGCCACCGGCAGGACGCCCGGCGCGCAGCCCGTGCCGTCACTCGACCTGTACAACCCCAACCGCGACCTGCGCCACATCGGTCGCATGCAAGTCTCCAGCAGCAGCCACACCGAGGTCGAAAGCCGAGCAGTGTACGTTCAGGATCAGCTACGCCTGAACGATCAATGGCAACTGCTCGGCGGTTTGCGCTACGACACCTTCGACATCGAATCGACCAACAAGCTGCGCAACATTTCCGAAGACCGTGACAGCCACAGCACCAGCCCGCGCGTCGGCCTGGTCTGGACGCCCCTGCAGAATCATTCCTTCTATGCCTCGTGGTCGAAGACGTTTTCGCCGGTGGGCGGTGGTTTGATCGGCATCACCCCGGGCGCGGCCGGCAATACCAACGACTTGAGCCCCGAGCTGACCAAGCAGAAAGAAATCGGCGTGAAGAGCGACTGGCTCGACGATCGCCTCAGCACCACGCTGGCGGTCTATGACCTGGAGCTTTACAACCGCCGCACCACCGATCCGAATGATCCGACGCTGACGGTAATGTCCGGTCTGCAACGCTCACGCGGGATCGAACTGACCGCCACCGGCAACATCGTCGGCAATTGGTACCTACGTGGCGGCGTCGGTGTGCAGGATGCAACCATCGAAAAAGACAACAACGGCCTGGAAGGCAAGCGCATCAACAACGTGGCCAAGCGCAATGGCAGCCTGTTTCTCACCTGGAAACCGCAAATGGGCTGGTACGGCGAAACCGGCCTGACGCTGGTCGGCCAGCGCTATGCCGACAACGCCAACACCGTGGTGTTGCCGGGCTATGGCCGTTGGGATGCGCTGCTGGGTTACCGGTTGAAAGACTGGGATTTACGCGCGGCGCTGAACAATATTACCGATCGCGAGTACTACGCTTCGGCGACCAGCGCCTTCCAGATTCAGCCGGGAGCGCCGCGTAGCGTGGTGATGACGGGCACCTACAGCTTTTAGGCCAGCGCAAAAAACTGTGGGAGGGGGCTTGCTCCCGAAGGCGCCGAGTCAGTCGACATTATTGTCACTGATCCGACGCATTCGGGAGCAAGCCCCCCCACAGGTTCAATGTTCACAATGGTTTTTGTGTCCTGCATAAAAAAGCGCCGCCATCCCGGCAGCGCTTTGACCTGTCCTTGTTGTTCTTATCCTTCCATTACATCCCATAACGCTTGCAGTTCGGCCTCGCTGAACAGGCCAGCGGGGTAGCGCTCGATCATCATCCGGCGCGGATCAGGTTCCCTGATCTGACGCGTTCCATTGGACTTCAACCAATGCGCGACCAGCTGCAGCGATTCGCCGTTTACCGCCATGGGATGCACAGTCCGCTCGCTGACTACGTTCATTTCGGCGTTCATTTCAGCGCTCTCTCCCCGTTCATGAGCGGCTACGGTATCCAAGATTCATGACAGAACTGTTGAAGTTCCTCTCCCTCCCTAGTGCACTGGAACCGATACAAGAGCTATGCCAAGACTCGGCATCTGTCGACAGGCGGATACAAAAAAGCCCGCCGTCCTTTCGGGCTGCGGGCTTGTGTTCATGCGTAGCGAGCTAATCATTAGCCTGGCCGATTTATTAACCAACTCAAGCTGTTACGACTCAACTCACTCTTTGTGCGGCGCTGGCTGCTGCTGGGTAAGGCAGTGAATATTGCCGCCGCCCAGTAACAGTTCGCGGCCCGGCACCATCACCACTTCATGCTGCGGGAACAGCTTCTGCAGAATCTCCCTGGCCGGTGCGTCCATCGGGTCGTCGAAGCTTGGCGCGATGATGCCGCCGTTGACGATCAGGAAGTTCACGTAGGAACCGGCCAGGCGCACGGACGGGTTACGCTCCTGGGAACCTTCGACCGCATCGACCCCGGCGCACTCTTCTTCGGTCGCGTACAACGGCCCCGGAATCGGCATTTTATGCACCGTGAACGGGCGACCCTTGGCGTCGGTGCTGCCTTGCAGCACTTTCATCGCGGCCTGGCAACGCGGGTAGTTCGGATCCTGCGGATCGTCCGTCCACGCCAGCAGCACTTCACCCGGACGCACGTAGCAGCAGAAGTTATCCACATGGCCGTCGGTTTCGTCGTTGAACAAGCCGTCCGGCAACCAGATGATCTTATCCACAGCCAGATTGGCGCTGAGCACCGCTTCGATCTCTTCGCGGCTCAGGTGCGGATTGCGATTGCGGTTGAGCAGGCATTCTTCGGTGGTGATCAGCGTGCCTTCGCCGTCAACGTGAATCGAACCGCCCTCGAGCACGAAGCCCTCGGTGCGATAACGCGGGCTGCGCTCGATCTCGAGGATCTTGCCGCCGACTTGCGAGTCGCGGTTCCACGGCGAGTACAGGCCGCCATCGAAGCCGCCCCAGGCGTTGAAATCCCAGTTCACACCGCGCAGTTCGCCGCTGTTGTTGATGACAAAGGTCGGGCCGCTGTCACGGACCCAGGCGTCATCGCTGGACATCTCGACCAGACGAATATTCGGCAGATCGAGGCGCGCACGGGCGTTTTCGTATTGGCCGGCGGAGACCGCAACGGTCACCGGTTCGAAACGCGCGATGGCCTTGGCCACCGCCGCGTGTGCGGCTTGCGCCGGTTTGCCGCCCAGGCGCCAGTTGTCCGGGCGCTCGGGCCAGATCATCCAGGTTTGCGTCTGTGGCGCCCACTCGGCCGGCATGTGGAAGCCGTCGGCGCGCGGGGTACTTTTCAATGTGGTCATCAGGACTCCAGGGAACCGTCGAGGGTTTTCAACGCGCCGTACAGATTGGGACGGCGGTCGCGGAATGAACCCCACGCGCTGCGAATATGTTCCAGCTCGTCGAGGTTGAACGTGTGCACAAGAATACCTTCTTCGGTTTTATTCAGCTCCTGCACTTTTTCGCCGAACTGATTGGCGATGAACGACGAGCCGTAGAACGTGATGTCGTAGCCATCCTGTTCTTCGTTGCCGATGCGGTTGCTGGCGATCAACGGCATCAGGTTGGCGCCGGCATGGCCCTGCTGCACACGCTGCCAGTGATCGCGCGACGAGATGGTCTTGTCGTGCGGTTCGCTGCCAATGGCGGTTGGGTAAAAGAGGATTTCCGCGCCTTGCAGGGCCATGCTGCGCGCCGCTTCCGGAAACCACTGATCCCAGCAAATGCCCACGCCGATTTTCGCGTAACGGGTTTTCCACACCTTGAAACCGGTGTCGCCCGGGTTGAAGTAATACTTCTCGTGATAACCCGGGCCGTCCGGAATGTGGCTTTTACGATAAATACCGAGGTTGCTGCCGTCGGCGTCGATGATCGCGATGCTGTTGAAACGCGCGCGCCCGGCCAATTCGTAGAAGCTGATCGGTAGCACCACTTGCAGCTCTTTGGCGATGGCCTGGAAATGCTGGATCGCCGGGTTGTCCTCGACCGGGGTCGCCAGTTGCAAGTAATCCGGATTCGGCTTCTGGCAAAAGTACGGCGCCTCGAACAATTCCTGAATCAGGATGATCTGCGCGCCTTTGGCGGCGGCTTCGCGGACCAGCCTTTCAGCGGTTGCGAGGTTGGCGTGCAGATCCCAGGAACAGGCCATCTGCGTGGCGGCGACGGTAACGATACGGCTCATGAATCATCTCCGGGCAAGTGCTTTGACAGTCGGAAAGTCGACCGAAAAGGAAACGCGCGCACCGGAATGAAACCGCCATGCCGGAGCAATGGCGACTTTATAGCCGATAAATATCTGGTTTAGAAGCACCACGAGAGCGCTCCGCCTGAAAATAATTAAATTAAGCCGATAAAAATCGACAACTCATCACAAAATAAATGTGGGAGCGGGCTTGCTCGCGAATGCGGTGTGTCAGTCATTGAATGTGGCGACTGGCATACAGCTTTCGCGAGCAAGCCCGCTCCCACAAGGGATTTGCGGTGTTTACAGCCCTTCGGCCAGCACCCGATCCAGCATATCGACAAAGAAGTCCACACTCTGGCGCGACGTCACCATCGGCGGTTTGATTTTGAGAATATTCAGGTCGTCGCCGGTCGGCTGCATGAAAATCCCCAGCTCGCGCAGGCGGTCACACAGCAATGCAGTCTCTGCAGTCGCCGGCTCCAGCGTCTCGCGGTTGCAGACCAATTCAAGGCCGAGGTAGAACCCGGAGCCATGCACCGCGCCCACCAGCGGATGTTTATCGATCAAGGCCTCGAGTCGCGCCTTGAAGTGACCGCCCACCGCCTGCGCGTTTTCCCAGAGTTTTTCTTCCTCCATGACGTCCAGCACCGCCATGCCGATCTGACAGCTCACCGGGCTGCCCCCGGCCGACGAGAAGAAATAACCCTCGGCTTCCAGCGCCTCGGCGATTTCCCGGCGGGTGATCACCGCACCCAAAGGCTGGCCGTTGCCCATGCCTTTGGCCATGGTGATGATGTCCGGCACCACACCCTGATCTTCAAAGCCCCAGAAAAACCTGCCCATGCGCCCGTAACCGACCTGCACCTCATCGGCGATGCACACGCCGCCCTGCGCACGTACCAACGCGTAAACCTGTTGCAGGTAGCCCGGCGGCAGCGAGATACCGCCCGCGTTGCCATACACCGGTTCGCAGATGAAGCCGGCCAGTTGGCGCTTGTGTTCAGCGAGCTTGTGCAGATGATGCTCGACGCTGCGCACGTAATCCGGCGCCGAGTCCGGGCCACGGAATTCACCGCGATAGGTATTCGGCGCAGTCACCGGATGTACCCAGTCCGGGCGGCTTTCCAGCGCTTTCGGGTTGTCGGCGATCGATGTCGACACCGCATCGGCGCCAACCGTCCAGCCGTGATAGGCCTCCAGCACGCTGATGATGTCGCGACCGCCGCTGTAGGCCCACGCCAGGCGAATCGCCAGATCGTTGGCCTCGCTGCCGCTGTTGACGAGGAACACCCGATCCATGCCCGCCGGCGCCAGTTTGAGCAGGCGCTCGGAGAACTCCGCAACCGCAGCGTAGTTGAAACGCGAGTTGGTATTTAGCAGCGACCACTGACGCGCCGCGACCGCGGCCATGCGCGGATGACCGTGACCGAGCACCGCGACGTTGTTAAGCATGTCGAGGTACGAACGACCCTGCATATCGATCAGGTGATTGCGCCAGCCGCGTTCGATGCGCGGCGGGTCAGCGTAATAGTGCTTTTGCGTGCGGGCGAAACTGGCCGCGCGACGCTCCAGCAGGGTTTTTCCGTCCAGCTCCGGTTCGGCATCGCAGGCCAGTCCCAGCAGCGCGGCCGGCGACGGACACAAGGCCTGCCACGCCGGCGCACGCGAGGGTGTGCAGAACAACGGCGCAGCGGCGTGTTCGCCTCGACACAATTGCACGCGCAAGGGCCCGCTGATTTCACCCAGCGCCTGCCCTTTGTCCAGCGCCGTGCCGCTGGGCAGATTGGTCGTGACGCCCCACAGACGAACGCTCAGTTGCGCACCGTTGAGTTGCAGCGCGCCGTCACCTGCTGACTGCAGCACTCCGGCAAATGGCGCTGCCACAGCGGTGCCATGGGGCACGTGCAATTCGACATGCAGCGCGAAGGTGTCCGGCTCCTCAGCGCTGTCGGCACGGGTACGCGACAACCGGTATTGGCCGTAACGGCTGGCAGCCAGGCCATGGGCAGCGGCCGCTTCAGCCAACAGGCGCTGATCGATGCCCGCCTGCTCCCAGTTGCCAGCCTCGAAATGCGGACTGAGCACGCCCAGGTCGATCAAAGCGAATTCACGTCCGACCAGGCTCGGCAGCAGCGGCGCAAACCCATCGCTGTCGATGGCGGGCAAGGCGTAACCGACGGCGTCGACAATCGCCGCTTCCATCAGCGCCAACGGCACGGAAGTGGCCACGCGGAAAATCTCCCATTCGTGGCTGAGATTGTCACGACTGTAAGTGTTGCCAGGATCGATGCTGACCTGCTGCTCGCCACTGAGCACCAGCACCGCTGCCCGCGCCACGATCAATGGCCACAAGGCTTGCAGCTCTTCGTACTGCAACGGGTTGGCCGCGTGATAGGCCTTGACTGCCGGCAGGATCACAAACGGATCGCCATCGGCGTGATGCAGCAAAGCGGCGCAGGTCACCGACAAATCCGTGATGCGCCAGGTGCGCACCAGATCGCCAAAATCAATCACTCCCTGCAACTGCCAATGACGCTGGGCATCCCGCTGCCAGACGACATTGTCGTCAGTGATATCCATGTGAATTGCCTGCACCGGCAGTTTGTCCAGCAGCGGCTGCAAACGGCGCTCGGCCTGCTCGGCGGCAGCGCTGATCGATGCGCGTTGCTGCGCGTCCGTGACCACTGGCAACAGATGCTGGATCAACGCATAGGCGTGACGCGCGTCCCATTGCAAGGTGCGCTCAAGACCCGGGTGATCAAAGCCTGCCAATGCCAGGTCCATCTCGCCGCAGAGCCGGCCAAAACCGGCTACCACCTCACGGCCCAGATGATTGAAATCGGTCAGCGGCTGGCCGTCGATGTACTCCAGCAGCCGCACGTGCACCGCTGCGCCATCGGCTTGCAATGACAACAGATCTTCGCCGTTATTGGCCGTAATCACGCCGGGCACCCTGATCGAAGAATGCTCGGCGAGGTACTTGAGGCCGGCATGCTGGGCTTGCAGCTCCACCAGGGCGTAATCGCCACGACAGATTTTCAGCACGAAGCGCCCGCGTGCACTGTCGAGGCGATAGTTCAGGTCCTGCTGGCTGCCCAGTGCCTGCAACGTGCCGCTGAGACCGTAATGTTCGCGCAGCCATTGCAGCGCCTGGGCCTCTGAAACCTGAGGAGCTGGCAAACTGGCGCGATGAATCAACGTGGCGAGCGGCATGAAACGACCCCTGAAATTTTATTAGGCGCTTATATCGCCATTGCCTCGGTCGTTACGCAACCCCCAGGCGCGTGCAGACCGGGTATTTCCACCCGACGCTCGCACCCCGCAGCACTTTGCGCAAGAATGTCGCCCATTCACACCCTATCAATGGAAATCCTCATGAATGTAATCACCACCGACTTGCCCGGTGTTCTGATCATCGAACCCAAGGTTTTCGGCGACGAGCGCGGTTTTTTCTACGAGAGCTTCAACGCCAGGGCGTTCCAGGAAGCGACCGGTCTGGACACCCAATTCGTTCAGGACAACCACTCTCGTTCGCAAAAAGGCGTGTTGCGTGGCCTGCATTACCAACTGCAAAACACCCAGGGCAAACTGGTCCGTGTGACCGTTGGTGAAGTGCTTGACGTGGCTGTGGACATCCGCCGCAGCTCGCCGCATTTCGGCAAGTCGGTGGCGGTGCGTCTTTCCGCTGAGAATCACCGTCAGTTGTGGATACCGGAAGGCTTCGCCCATGGTTTCGTGGTCCTGAGCGAGTTCGCAGAATTCCTCTACAAGACCACCAACTACTACGACCCGTCTTCCGAGCGCAGCATTCGCTGGGATGACCCAGCGCTGGGCATCGACTGGCAACTGGACGAAGCGCCGAAGCTGTCGGCCAAGGATGCGGCTGCCGCGCTGCTCAAGGACGCTGACGTCTTCGCTTGAGGCCGGGCATAATGCGCCTGTCACCTCAGGCGCAACCGGCTTATGAAACCCACTCTCCCCCGCAGACCCCGCTGGCGCAGCCTCGCGCTGCTGGCCCTGTGCCTGGCGCCATTGCTGTGGCCACTGGAACATCTCGCCGAGCGCTATTACCGCAGCGAACTGGCCAGCCAGAACCGCCAGACCCTCGATCTCTACGTTGCCAACCTGCTGGGCACCCTGCACCGCTACGAAGTGTTGCCGCAGATCCTCGGCGACCTGCCGGCCCTGCGCGCTGTACTCGGAGCGCCTGATGACGGCGTAACCCAAGGCAACGCCAATCGTCTGTTGAACAACATCGCGGCGCAGACCGGCGCCGAAGTCATGTACCTGATGGACACTTCAGGCAAGACCCTGGCAGCGTCAAACTGGGACAAACGCGACAGCTTCGTCGGCCGCAACTTCTCCTTCCGACCGTATTTCAGCGAAGCCATGGCCGGGCGCCTGGGGCGCTTTTTCGGGCTCGGCACCACCTCGGCCAAACGCGGCTACTTCTTCGCCGCGGCTGTGCGCAAGGGCGAAACGATTATCGGCGTACTGGTCATCAAGGTCGACCTCGACCACACCGAAAGCCTGTGGGGCAAAACCCCGGAACAACTGCTGGTCACCGACCACAACGGTGTGGTCATCCTGACCTCGCGCCCGGAATGGCGCTTTCGCGCAACCCGCATGCTGAGCGATGCCGAGCGTGCGGCGATCACCGCAATCCAGCCCTACCCGACCCGCGAACCACGGCCGCTCAACCTGAGTCCCGACGCCTGGCTGACGCAGACCCACGACATCGCCGAAACCGGCTGGAGCGTCAGCATTCTCGCCCCCCGCACGCTGATCGACCGGCCGGTGCGCACCGTTGTCGCGATCGGCGGCGCCACCCTGCTGGTGGTGATGCTGCTGGTGGGGTTGATGATGCAGCGTCGCCGCCATTATCTGGAACGCATCGCCTTTGAAGCCAAGGCCCGCCGCGAACTGGAAGGCCGGGTCGCGGAACGCACCAGCGATCTCGAAGGCCTCAACCGCCGGTTGAAACAGGAAGTGCTTGAGCGCGAACAGGCGCAGCAGGAACTGGTGCGCGCTCAGGACGACCTGGTTCAGGCCGGCAAACTGTCGGCGCTGGGCACCATGTCCGCGAGCATCAGCCACGAACTCAATCAGCCGCTGGCGGCGATTCGCAGTTACGCGGAAAACGCTGAGGTGTTGCTTGATCATCAGCGCACTGAAGACGCCCGCGGCAACCTTAAACTGATCAGCGAACTGACCGGGCGCATGGCCTCGATCATTGCTCACCTGCGCGCTTTCGCCCGCCGTGATCGCCACGCCCCGGAAAGCGTCGCCCTGCAACCGGCGCTGGACGATGCGCTGGCGTTGCTGGCCAAACGTCGGCGCAGCATGGAAGTCGAACTGATCCGCGATCTGCCGGCCGCCACGCTCTGGGTCGAAGCCGGCGAAACGCGTCTGCGCCAGGTGCTCGGCAATCTGCTGGCCAACGCCCTCGACGCACTGACCGAAAAAGGCCCGCCGCGCAAACTCTGGCTGAGTGCCGAAGCCACCGCCGATGGCGTCAATCTGTACATTCGCGATAACGGCCCGGGGTTCTGCATGGAAGCCTTGGGGCGCGCCAGCGAGCCCTTTTACACCACCAAGACGCGCACCCAGGGCCTGGGTCTGGGCCTGGCCATCTGTGAAACCCTGATGCGCGCCTTTGGCGGTGAACTGTCGTTCGCCAACCACAAACAAGGCGGCGCCCTGATCACCCTGCGCCTGCGCGCCGGCGCACCCGGGGTCAGTCTGCAACCGTCCGAGGACCGAAGTGCATGACCATCGATAATCGCATTCAGGTGGTGCTGATCGACGACGATCCGCATCTGCGCCAGGCCCTCGGCCAGACACTGGATCTGGCCGGTCTGAAAATCCTGCCGCTGTCCGAAGCCAAGGGCCTGGCCGGGCAACTGGAGCGTGACTGGCCGGGCGTTGTGGTCAGCGACATTCGCATGCCGGGCATGGACGGCCTCGAACTGCTCAGTGAATTGCACGCACAGGATCCTGAGTTGCCGGTGCTGCTGATCACCGGTCACGGCGATGTGCCATTGGCGGTGCAGGCGATGCGCGCCGGCGCTTACGACTTTCTGGAAAAACCGTTTGCCAGCGATGCCCTGCTCGACAGCGTGCGCCGCGCCCTGTCGCTGCGCCGCCTGGTACTGGACAACCGCAGCCTGCGCCTGGCCCTCAGCGATCGCAACGAACTGAGTGCGCGGCTGGTCGGCCACTCGACGCCGATGCTGCGCCTGCGCGAGCAGATCGGCGCGCTGGCAGCGACCAAGGCTGACGTGCTGATTCTCGGCGAAACCGGCGCCGGCAAAGAGGTCGTCGCCCGCGCACTGCACGACTTGTCGAGCCGCCGCAACGGCCCGTTCGTGGCCATCAACGCCGGTGCACTGGCCGAGTCGGTGGTGGAAAGCGAGTTGTTCGGCCACGAGCCCGGCGCATTCACCGGCGCGCAGAAGCGCCGAATCGGCAAATTCGAATTCGCCAATGGCGGCACGCTGTTTCTCGATGAAATCGAAAGCATGAGCATGGACGTGCAGGTCAAGCTGCTGCGCATGTTGCAGGAGCGCGTAGTTGAACGTCTGGGCGGCAACCAGTTGATCCCGCTGGACATCCGGGTCATCGCCGCCACCAAGGAAGACCTGCGTCAGGCCGCCGATCAAGGCCGTTTCCGCGCTGACTTGTATTACCGCCTCAACGTCGCGCCGCTGCGCATTCCGCCGCTGCGCGAGCGTGGCGAAGACGCGCTGATGCTGTTCCAGCATTACGCCGATGAAGCCAGCGCCCGCCACGGCTTGCCGCCCCACGAACTGCAACCGGCACAACGTGCGTTGCTGCTGCGCCATACCTGGCCGGGCAACGTCCGAGAATTGCAGAACGCTGCGGAGCGCTTTGCCCTCGGCCTGGAACTGGCGCTGGACAACGGCGCTGCCGAAGGCCCTGGCGGCACACCCGCCACGGTCATCCACGGCGGCCTCAGCGAGCAGGTGGAAAATTTCGAGAAGTCGTTGATTGCCGCCGAACTCGCACGCTCGCACAGCTCAGTGCGCAGCCTCGCTGAAGCGCTGGGTATTCCACGTAAAACCTTGCACGACAAGCTGCGCAAGCACGGCCTGAATTTTGGCGACAGCAGCCACGGGGAAGACAACGAATGAGCAGCGAAAGGGAATATCTGCAAACGGTGCTGCATCACGACATTCCGCTGACCGCCGAGATGGGTCTTGAGGTGCTTGAATGGCGTGAGCAGCAATTGAGCCTGCACCTGCCGCTTGCGCCCAACGTCAATCACAAGAGCACCATGTTTGGCGGCAGCCTGTACTGCGGCGCGGTGCTGGCGGGTTGGGGCTGGCTGCATCTGCGCTTGAAAGAAGAAGGGATTGAAGACGGACACATCGTGATTCAAGAAGGGCAGATCCGTTATCCGCTACCGGTGACGGGGGACGCCGTGGCGATTTGTCCGGCGCCGGATGCTGTGGTGTGGAAAAGGTTTCTGGCGATGTATCGGCGTTATGGCCGGGCGCGGTTGACGCTCGATACGCGGATTGTGAATGCTGGACGTGCAGACGATGCGGTGAGGTTTACCGGGCAGTACGTTTTGCACCGTTGAAGCAAAAGATCGTCCGAAGGCTCGGGCCGCGTTCGGACGATCTTTTGATCTCAGGAGCGAGCCAGCTCCAACAACCGCGCACGCCATGCAGCCTTCGCCGGCAATGCCAGAAAAAACTCGTTCAACAGCGATTCCCGTGCCGGATAACAAAACGCTTCACCGTTCAGATCCAGCACCTCGCCACCCGCCCCTTCCAGCACGCCCTGCGCCGCCGCCGTGTCCCACTGCGAGGTCGGCGCCAGTCGCGGATAACAATCGGCAGCCCCTTCGGCGAGCAGACAAAACTTCAACGAGCTGCCGATATTCGCCAGTTGCAGCTCACCGAGACTTGCGCTCAACCCCGCCAGCAGACGCTCTTGCTCGGGACTGGAATGCCGGCGGCTGGCGACCACTGTGAACGCTTCTCCCGGCCCCGGGACATCGCGCACCTGGATCGCGACTGGCGTGGCGCCCTTGTCGCCACGCCAGGCACCGAGCCCGGCACCGCCGACGTAAAAACGATCGCTGGTCGGCATCGTCACCACGCCAAACACCACCCGGCCATTTTCGATCAGCGCGATGTTGACGGTGAATTCTTCGCTGCCGCTGATGAATTCCTTGGTGCCGTCCAGCGGATCGACCAGCCACCAGCGCTGCCATCCGGCGCGAACGCTTTGCGGGATATTGGCGTCTTCTTCGGATAACACCGCAATACTCGGATCCAGCGCTGTCAGGCCGGCGACGATGATGTGATGCGCAGCCATGTCGGCAGCCGTCACCGGCGAATCATCGGCCTTGGCCGTCACTTCAACACCGGCGCGCCAGAACGGCAAAATCGCCTCGCCGGCCTGCAAGGCCAGTTGCACCACGGGTGCCATCAGAGGATGGGGGAAATTCATCGACGCCTCACTCATAATTGAACACCCCGCGCTGGCTCAGCAGATCGCGGGTCAAATAAAGCGCCGCCAGCGCGCGCCCTTCGGAAAACTGCGGGTTGAGCGCCAGCGCCGACAATTCGCGCAGATTGACCTTGTCGACCCGCATCGGCTCCGGCTCGTCGCCCTCCAGCCGCTCTTCGTAGAGATCGGTCGCCAGCACCACCTGGATCTTCTGGCTCATGTAACCGGGCGACAGCGACAGCTCGGTCAGATGCTCCAATTGCCGCGCGCCAAAACCGGCCTCTTCCTTGAGTTCGCGCTCAGCCGCCGCCAGCACGTCTTCGCCCGGCTCGATCAGGCCCTTGGGCAGCGACAGTTCGTATTCGTCCGTGCCGCCGCAATATTCCTCGATCAACACCGCATGTTCGGCGTCGAGCATCGCCACAATCATCACCGCGCCATAACCTGCACTTTTGCCGACCAGGCGCTCGTAAGTGCGCTCTACGCCATTGGAAAAACGCAACTTCAGCTCTTCGACACAAAACAGGCGGCTGGTGGCGACAATCTCGCGGGCAAGTACGGTGGGTTTCTGGCGCATGCAAAGCTCCTTGGCGTGAACGCGCTACTATAACGCGGCTTTCCCGATTGTTTGCGTCGGATATCTTTCTACTGTTCGAGACGTTGCCATGCCTTCATTACCGTGGTCCGACATCGATACCGTTCTGCTGGACATGGACGGTACGTTGCTGGATCTGCACTTCGACAACCACTTCTGGCTGGAACATCTGCCCCAGCGCTATGCCGAACTGCACGGCGTCAGCCGGGCCATGGCCGAGATGGAGTTGCAGCCGCTGTTCGAGCGCCACGCCGGCCAGTTGCAGTGGTATTGCCTGGATTTCTGGAGTGCGGAACTGAAGCTGTCGGTGCGCGAGCTGAAACAGGAGACCGCGCACTTGATTGCCCTGCGCCCGGATGCCGACACCTTTCTCGACGCGATCAAGCGTGCCGGCAAAAGGGTGATCATGATCACCAACGCGCACCGCGATTCGCTGTCGCTCAAGCTGGAAAGAATCGAACTGGCGCCGTACTTCGAACGGCTGATCAGCTCGCATGATTATGGTTATCCGAAAGAAAATCCGCAGTTCTGGGATGCCCTGCAGGCCGACATCGGTTTTGATCCGGCGCGCAGCCTGTTTATCGACGACACCTTGCCGATCCTGCGCAGCGCGAGGGATTTTGGCGTGGCGCATTTGCTCGCGGTGAAAGAGCCGGACAGCCGCAAGGGGCCGAAGGACACGGCGGAATTTGCTGCGGTGGAGGATTATCGCGATCTGATTGCCGGTTTATAAACGCCGAACTGTGGCGAGGGAGCTTGCTCCCGCTGGAGGCCGAAGGACTCCCGAAACCCGAAAAACGCGATGTCAGACAATCCGCGTCTGCCGGTCTGGGGCTGCTGCGCAGCCCAGCGGGAGCAAGCTCCCTCGCCACAGGGTTGCGAACTACTTCGGAATACGCAGCTTTTGCCCCGGGTAGATCTTGTTCACATCCTTGAGCATCGGTTTGTTGGCTTCGAAAATCTTCTCGTACTGGTTGGCGTTACCGTAGACGCGCAGTGAAATTGCGCTGAGTGTGTCACCTGCTTTGACCTCGACAAATTCGGCTGCCACCACCACCGGTCCGGTCACGGTGATCTGATCATCCACACTGCCTACGCCAGCAATATTGCCGACCGCGAGCAGAATCTTCTCCTTCTCCTCCTGGCTCGCGACCTCACCTGTCACCGTTACCTTGTCGCCATCCACGGTCGCCTGCACGTTGGGATTGCCGAGCCCGACCTTGCTGATATGTTCCTTCAATTGCTCGCTAGCGTTGGCATTGCCTGGGGTCAGCAGATCGATCAGCTTTTCACCGGCTTCTTTCACAAAGCTCAAAAGACTCATAGCGCACACTCCTTGATTTGGGTTCCAGACGTCCAAGCCTAGACCACCCCAGACAATCCCGGTTCCAGTCCGACCAATGACGCTGCCGCGCCGCAGGCGGTAGAATCGTCGCACCCCGCCAACCGCCCGGAGCGAAGATGGACATCAAGCAGCTGAAATTCCTCATCGCCCTCGACGAAACCCGCCATTTCGGCCAGGCCGCCGCGCGTTGTCACATCACCCAGCCGACCTTGTCGATGCGCCTGCGCAGCCTCGAAGAGGAGCTGGACCTGCCGTTGGTCAACCGTGGCCAGCGCTTCGAAGGTTTTACCGCACCGGGCGAGCGCGTATTGGCCTGGGCGCGCACGGTGCTGGCGGCGTACGACGGCTTGCAGGCCGAGGCGGCGGCGTGCCGCGGTAACCTGATCGGTACGCTGCGTCTGGGCGTGGTGCCGCTGTCGAGTTTCGATCCGTTGCCGCTGATGCAGCGTTTGCACGCCGCGCACCCGGAGCTGCGCTTCGAGCTGTCGTCACTGAGCTCCGAGCAGGTGCTTGAACATCTGGCGAACAACCGCATCGATATCGGTGTGTCGTATCTGGAGCGTCTGGACAATGAGCGGTTCGAGTCGCTGGCGTTCGCCGAGACCCGCATGGGTTTGCTCTACGATGAGCGCTCCTTCACGTTTGGCGAGGCGCCGCTGAGCTGGGAGGCGCTGATTGAATTGCCGCTGTGCATGCTCACCAGCGGCATGCACTTTCGCCAGTCCATCGACCACAACTTCCACAGCCGTGGTCTGACGCCGCAACCGCTGCTGCAAACCGACGCCGTCCATCAATTGCTGCAAGCGGTACACGGCGGTTTCTGCTGCGCGATCATGCCGCTGGATGGCGGTGCGGAAACGCTGGCCGATCACCTGCGTCTGCACCCGATCGAAAACGCCCGCACCCTCGCCCCGCTGGGCCTGATCATGCGCCGCGGCGCGCCGCGTTCGGCGCTGGCGGAAGCCTGTTTCGCGCTGTACCAGAAATTGCCCGAAGACACTTGATCGACGGCATCTATCGGTAGATCGGTAATAGCGATTAGACGCGACATCTTGCCGCGCCTAGTCTTAACGTTGATCAAACCGTCGGTGATGCCATGAACGCCAAGCGCCCAGCCTGCGCGGCGCCTGCACTCGAAACGCCCGCGACCGCCAGCCAGACGTACAGTTACAGCGATTTGCCTCGCGAGGAATTGGCCAGCACTGCGCTCGCCGAGGAAGTCGCGTTGGCGATTGCCTACAACGGCATCAGCCAGGCCGTGATGCTGGTGACGCCGACCGACCTTGAAGATTTCATCGTCGGCTTCAGTCTCGGCAGCGGCATCATTGAACACGCCAGCGATATCTACGACCTGCAACTGACCGCTGCCGGCTCGGCGCAATACGCCCAAGTGACCATCGCCAACCGCGCGTTCTGGAACCTCAAGCAACAACGTCGCCAGTTGGCCGGCACCAGCGGTTGCGGTCTGTGCGGTGTAGAAGCCGTCGAGCAGGCCCTCCCTGATCTCAAGGTGTTGCCTGGCGCGGCGTTGCCGCCGATCGAATGGCTGGATGGTCTGCGCCAACGCATCGGCGCCTTCCAGCCGCTCGGCCAGCATTGCGGCGCGGTACACGCGGCGGTGTTCATGAACGCCAGCGGAGAACTGCTGCTGGGCCGCGAAGACATCGGTCGGCATAACGCCCTCGACAAGCTGATCGGCGGGCTGATCCGCCAGAAGATTTGCACAACAGGCGGGCTGGCGATCGTCACCAGCCGTTGCAGCCTCGAACTGATTCAGAAAGTGTTGCGTGCCGGCATCCAGACATTGGTCAGCCTGTCCGCACCCACGGGCCTTGCCGTGCAATGGGCCAGGCGCCACAACCTCAATCTCATCCACCTGCCGCAGAAAAGTGCGCCGCGGGTGTACAGCCCCGCGATGGAGAATCAAGCGTGAGCCAACATCATCAAGCCGACCAGAAACCTGTCCCGCGTTACAAGCCGTACAAAGGCGCCGCCGGCGGCTGGGGCGCCCTGATCAGTGTGGCCCAGGCCTGGTTGACCAGCGACAATGCCCTGAAGAACTTGCGCATGATGCTCAAGACCAACCAGAACGGCGGTTTCGACTGCCCGGGTTGCGCCTGGGGCGATTCGCCGGAAAGCGGCATGGTCAAGTTCTGCGAGAACGGCGCCAAAGCGGTTAACTGGGAAGCGACCAAGCGCCGTGTGGATGGCAAATTCTTCGCCAAGCACAGTGTTACGTCGCTGCTGGAGCAGAGCGATTACTGGCTTGAATACCAGGGCCGTCTGACCGAGCCGATGGTGTATGACGCCGAGACCGATCGCTATAAACCGATCAGTTGGGACGATGCCTTCGCCATGATCGGCAGGCATCTGCAGAGCCTGTCGAGTCCGGACCAAGCCGAGTTTTACACCTCGGGGCGCGCCAGCAACGAAGCGGCTTATCTCTACCAATTATTCGTACGCGCCTTCGGTACCAACAACTTCCCGGATTGCTCGAACATGTGCCACGAGGCCAGCGGCGTGGCGTTGGCGCAGAGCGTCGGGGTTGGTAAAGGCACGGTGACCTTCGATGATTTCGAACACGCCGATGCGATTTTCGTCTGGGGCCAGAACCCCGGTACCAACCATCCGCGGATGCTTGAACCTCTGCGTGAAGCGGTCAAGCGTGGCGCTCAGGTGGTGTGTGTCAATCCGCTGAAAGAGCGCGGCCTGGAGCGCTTCCAGCATCCGCAGCACCCGATCGAAATGCTCACCAACGGTGACAAGCCGACCAACACTGCGTATTTCCGCCCGGCCCTCGGCGGCGACATGGCGGTATTGCGCGGCATGGCCAAGTTCCTCCTGCAATGGGAGCGCGACGCGCAGAAGGCCGGCGAGCCGGCGGTGTTCGATCACGATTTCCTTAATGCCCACAGTACCAACGTGCTGGAGTACCTCGGGGTGGTCGATGACACACCGTGGGAGCAGATCGTTGAGCAGTCCGGCCTGACGCTGGTCGAAATCGAGCAAGCCGCGCGCATGTACGCCAAAGGCAAGAACGTGATCATGTGCTGGGCGATGGGTATCACCCAGCATCGCCACTCGGTGCCGACCATTCAAGAAATCGCCAACCTGATGCTGCTGCGCGGCAACATCGGCAAGCCGGGTGCCGGTCTGTGCCCGGTGCGCGGCCACAGCAACGTGCAGGGCGACCGCACCATGGGCATCAACGAGCGTCCGCCGGTGGCATTCCTCGATTCGCTGGAGCGGCGCTTTCAGTTCAAGGTGCCGCGCCACAACGGTCACAACGTGGTCGAGGCGATCCATGCGATGGCCGAGGGTCGCGCCAAAGTCTTCATCGGTCTGGGCGGCAACTTTGCCCAGGCCACGCCGGACAGTCCGCGCACTTTCGCAGCATTGAGCAATTGCGACCTGACCGTGCAAATCAGCACCAAACTCAACCGCAGTCACCTGGCTCACGGTAAAGATGCGCTGATCCTGCCGTGCCTGGGACGGACCGACATCGACATCCAGAGCGAAGGCCCGCAAGCGGTCACCGTCGAAGATTCGTTCAGCATGGTGCACGCTTCCAATGGCCAGTTGCAGCCGCTGTCGAACCAGATGCGCTCGGAGCCGTCGATCATCGCCGGCATCGCCGCCGCGACACTGGGCAGCAAGCCGGTAGACTGGAACTGGCTGGTGGCCGATTACGGGCGCATTCGCGAACTGATCGCCGACACGATCCCGAACTTCAAAGACTTCAACGAAAAGATCAAAAACCCGGGCGGCTTCTACCTGGGCAACTCGGCCGGTGCACGCAAGTGGAACACGCCCTCGGGCCGCGCCAACTTCCGCGCCAATCAGCTGCCAAAAGACCTGGTCCACGAACGCACCCGCGCCACCGGGCAATTGCCGGATCTGATCCTGCAATCGATGCGTTCACACGACCAGTACAACACCACGATTTACGGTCTCGACGACCGTTATCGCGGAGTGAAGGGCCAGCGTGACGTGTTGTTTGTCAACGAGGCCGACATCATCCGCCTGGGCTTCCGGCCCGGGCAGAAGGCCGACATCGTGTCGCTGTGGGACGATGGACGTGAGCGCCGGGTGAAAGGTTTTACATTGTTGGCGTTCGATATTCCCGCAGGACAAGCGGCGGCGTACTATCCGGAAGTCAATCCGCTGGTGCCGCTGGAAAGCACCGGGGACGGCAGCCATACGCCGACTTCCAAATTCATTGCGATCCGGCTGGAAGCGGCGAGTGAGACGGGGTTGATCATGGCTAAATCCGCTTAATAGCGGTGCCGGATCCGGCCCCTTCGCGAGCAGGCTCGCTCCCACCGTTGGAATGCGTTTCAATGTGGGAGCGAGCTTGCTCGCGAAGGCGTCGATTCAGGCGATAAATTTCTAAGCTCAGCCACTTTTCGACCGCCCACAAAAAAGGCCGTTTTTGCATAAAAACGGCCTGTCCGAAGTAGCTAAAGACCGGCGAAAACCGGTTAAGTTCCGGTGAAAAAACAGTAACTTGCAATATTGTATACAAGTCGTGTTATTCGTCGGATTTTGATTGTCACGCCCCTTGCAGAGCCTCAGGATCGGCGCCGTCATCCCTTTGAGGCTCATCCTCTATGAAGTTCTCCTCGATTCTCTTGTTGTCCCTTGGCCTGGTCAGTGGCTTAGCTTCTGCCGGAGGCACCACCGAAGCAGGTGTGGGCGGCGCATTGGGCGGGGTTCTTGGCTCGGTCGTCGGTCAGTCGTTAGGCGGCAACACAGGTTCCACTATCGGCGCAGCCCTGGGCGGCGCGGGTGGTAGCGCAGTCGGCGCAGACAAACGCAGCCGTGGCGAAGCCGCCATCGGCGGTGCACTGGGTGCAGCGGGCGGTAACGTGGTTGGCCGCAGCCTGGGCGGCACCACCGGCAGCCTGATCGGCTCCGCCGCAGGCGGCGGCGCGGGTGGCGCGCTGGGTAACTACATGGGCAACAAGAGCGACGACGATGATCGTCACTACGATCGCCGCTATGACGATCGTCGCTACTACCGCGACCGTGGCCATCCAGGTCGTGGTCACGCTTACGGCCATCGCAAGCACCACAAGCACTATCGCCACGATTAAGGCGAAGGCTTGAATAGAAATCGCAGCCCCAGGGCTGCGATTTTTTTTCGGCTAGATAACCAAACGCTCCAACGCCCCGCGCAACCCGGCAGGAATCGGCACAGGCTGATTACTCGCACGATCCACAAACACATGCACGAACCGCCCCGCCGCACACGCTTCGCTTTCGCCCACCTTGAAAACCGCCAGTTCGTACTGCACCGAGCTGTTGCCCAGCTTGCCTACCCGCAAACCGACCTCGATCAGATCCGGGAAAGCGATCGAAGCGAAGTAATCGCACGCCGAACTGACCACAAATCCCACCACCTCACCGTCATGGATATCCAGACCACCGACCTGGATCAGGTAGGTGTTTACCGCCGTGTCGAAGAAACTGTAATAGGTGACGTTATTTACATGACCGTAAGCGTCGTTGTCGTGCCAGCGTGTGGTGATGGACTGGAAGTGCGGGTAGTCGGTGCGTTGAGGCGTCGGGTTGGACATTGATCGGCAATTCCCAAGAGTATTTTCGGCGAGTCTAATTCATAACCCGGATATGGCTTTCGCGAGCAGGCTCGCTCCCACAATGGAATAGGCCAACCTGCTCGCGAAGACGTCAGCATGGACGAGCAGTGTCAACGCTCAGCAAACCCTTTCCCCTGCGCTGCCAAATCGCCGATCAACCGCGCCGGCTGCCACTGATCGCCCTGCCGCGTCTCCAGCGCCAGCAAGCGCTGATGAATAGCGGCCAGCCCTTGCCGGTCCGCCCAGGCCATCGGCCCGCCCTTGTCGGCGGGAAACCCATAGCCGTTCAGATACACCAGATCGATGTCATGGGCCGACCCGGCAATGCCTTCCTGGAGAATCTTCGCGCCTTCGTTGACCAGGGCCAGCAGGCAGCGCTCCAGAATCTCGTCAGGCCCGATCTCGCGGCGCTGAAAACCCAGTTCCTCGCTGATGCGTAATACCAGCGCATCCACCTCAGGATCATGCTCGGCCTGCCGGCTGCCCGGCTCATAGTGGTAGTAGCCATTGCCGGATTTCTGACCAAAACGGCCCATTTCGCACAAGCGGTTATCGACCTGTACTTCCGGCGCCTGCTGCCCTTTGCCGGCCAGCTCGCGAGCGCGCCATTCCAGATCGATGCCCACCACGTCGTACATCCGAAACGGGCCCATGGCAAAACCGAAACCCTGCAGCGCCGCGTCAACCTGATGTGGAAAAGCGCCTTCAAGCAGCATCTTGCGTGCCTCCAGAACATACGGATGCAGCATGCGGTTGCCGATAAAACCGTGGCAGTTGCCCGACACGACACTGACTTTGCCCATGCGTTTGCCTAACGCCAAGGCAGCTTCCAGCGCTGCCGGTGAAGTTTGCGCACCGCGCACGATTTCCAGCAGTTTCATGATGTGCGCCGGGCTGAAGAAATGCAGACCCAACACCTGTGTCGGGCGCCGCGTAGCCGCCGCGATAGCATCGATGTCCAGCGCCGAGGTGTTGCTCGCCAGCAGCGCTTCGGGCTTGAGCAGGCCATCCAGTTCACGAAAGATCTTTTGCTTGAGCTCAAGGTTTTCGTACACCGCTTCGATCACCAGGTCGACGTTGCGGATTGCCGAGTAATCCGCCGCTGCACTGACCCGAGCCATACGCGCATCGGCCTCGGCCTGATCGATCCGCCCCTGTCGCACGTTGTGGGCGTAAGTCTCGGCCACGCTGTCGAGCGCTTGCTCGAGCATCTGTGGATTGTTGTCGACCCACTGCACAGCCACGCCGGCATTGGCCAGGCACATGACAATGCCCCGGCCCATGGTGCCCGCGCCGATCACGGCAGCCTGCTGAATATCGAAGGATGTCTGGCTCATGTTGTTCTCTTGTTGGCGATCCGAAGACAGATCCCAACCATAGTCAGCCCGTCGCGGTTTTTGAAGTTTATTAGCGTGATGAGCGACATTCAGCGGATGGATGCAGCGCTCACGAACTCCTCGTTAATCGAGCAAATGGTCCTCAGCCCAATGACGCACCTGCGCGTAGGGATATTCCTCCAGCGCTGCATACCCCGGGATCGCCCGTGCCTTGAGCCTGGTGAACAACGGTACGCTGATACCGCACAGGAACCGCGTCAGGCGTTCAGCCGTCGGAACGCTGCCCGTGTGCTGTTCATGCTTGTGGATAAAGTCCCCACACAACGCCGCAAAGTTTTTATCCACAAGCGCTGGCAACGCTGGCGGCTCCGGCAATCGTGCGACCTGGCCATGACACACCGAACAATGGCCACAACGCTCAGGGGCATGGTGATCACCGAAATACTCGGCCAGGCGATAACCCAGGCAGCGTTCAGTGGCGAACACCTCAAGCATGGCGTGAATCCGCGCCACTTCGGTCTGTTCGTGCCGGGAGAAATACTCGTGCAGCTCAGCGCTCAGGGCATCGCTGTCGAAGTCGCTGTGCAGCAGGCTGTAAACCTCGGTCATTTGCTTGCTTTCAAGCTCGACCCAGCCTTTTTCCTGAAAGTAATCGAGCGCCGTCACCACGCGATTGCGCTCGGCGGAATACTGCGTATACATGGCCTCGAAATTCACCGTGGCCCAGGTTCGTGCGCGCGGTGACGTCTGGATGATCGCCGCGACGAAATCCCTGCGCTCGCCTTCGAAGCGCTGGAGCAGTGCTTCAGGTTCCAGCAAATATTTGAAGCGGTACTCGACGTAGTAGGCGTAACGCGGAGCGATCAGACCGCGCAGCTCCAGTTGCACCAACAACGTCTTCAGCGGCAACGCGCGAATATTGCTTTGATCCGCCAGCGGTCCGAGCAGAAACTCCCATTGTCCTTCCGGCACCGAAGCTTTCAGTTCGTCGAGAACATAACGAATGCCGTCGCGCTCGGGCGTATCGCCGTAAACGAAGTTTTCCAGCACATTGAGGCTGTCGCGGTTGGCCAGCACCAGGCAATCCGAAGGCTGCCCGTCGCGCCCGGCGCGGCCGATCTCCTGACTGTAGTTTTCAATGGACTTGGGCAAATCGAAATGCACGACGTTGCGGATGTCGCTCTTGTCGATGCCCATACCGAAAGCAATGGTGGCGACGATGCAGTTCGACCGTCCGGCCATGAAGCGCTGCTGAATGCCTTCTCGCCGATCGTGGGGCAGACCGGCGTGATAAGCCTCGGCCTGGATGCCGTTACGTTCCAGGTGCTCGGCGATGTGTTCGGCGGTTTTCTGCAACGTGACGTAGACAATGCTCGGTTGCCCGGGGCGCTCGGCCATCCACTCGACCAGCCGCCGGCGCTTGTCCTGGCCACGTACCGGCTCCACCAGCAGATTCAGATTGGGCCGATAGAAACCGGTGGTCACCACGTCCTCAGGGGCGATGGCGAATTTGCTCTGCATGTCGGCGATGACTTTCGGCGTGGCCGTGGCGGTGAGCAGCAAGGCCTGCGCAATGTTGAACTGGCGCTGGTAGTCCGGCAGTTTGAGGTAGTCGGGACGGAAGTTATGACCCCACTCCGAGATGCAGTGCGCCTCATCCACGACCAATAGCGAAATCGGCACCTGCTGCAAAAAGTTACGGAAGCGCTCGTTTTTCAGGCGCTCCACGGAAATCATCAGAATCTTCAACTCGCCAGAACGCGCACGGGCCATGACCTCGTTGGCATCCTCACGGCTCTGTGCCGAATCAATACTGCCCGCCGAAATGCCGTGGCGCTTGAGGAAGGCCAGCTGATCCTGCATCAAGGCCAGCAGCGGCGAGACCACCAGCGTCAGGTGTGGCAGTAAAAGCGCGGGCAGCTGGTAGCAAAGAGACTTACCGGAACCGGTGGGGAAAATCGCCGCCGCCGAACGCCCGGCCAGTACTGCAGTGATGGCCGTTTCCTGGCCGGGCCGAAACTGTGGATAACCAAAAACCTGTTCCAGGGTGTTGTGCATTCGCTGTCACTCCTTTGACCGCTGTCATGCCAACAGCCTAGCGGGCGATCACAGCGAGTCGAGAAAAGGTTGCGGGGCAAATCGATACGGGATGATACAGCCCAGACACCCAGGTCATGGCCTGAAACACACGCCAGGTTTTGTTTATCGCGATGTTTTCCAGTCTCGCGTTAACGTTCCCGCTCAGGCACCCGTACCGCGACATAAAGGCCGATGCGCGTGCAATCACACAAAGGAATGGTCATGTCGAACACACTGAAGTTGCCCCTCATTCTCCTCATTGGGTCCCTGCTGCTAGGTGGGTGCATGCCGGTCCCCGATGGCCTGCCGGAACTTGCCACGGTAGTGGCGACAGATGCGCCGTCTAGGGCCTGAAATTGAACTCAGCATTGCCTGCAAGTAAGTCACTGGCGTACATTGACGATGATTTTCATTGAGACCTCAGTCTTCACCCGCCGAGTCATAGCGCTTCTGGACGACGATACTTATGCCGCCTTCCAGAAGCAGTTGGTTGTAAACCCGTCTATCGGCGACGTAATCGAAGGGTCCGGAGGGATACGCAAAGCACGAGTCGCCTCCAAAGGCCACGGCAAGCGAGGTGGCGCACGGGTGATCTACTACCATTTCATCTCTGCGTCACAGATCGCTCTCTTGATGATTTATCCAAAAAATGAGCAACACGACCTTACATATGACGAGCGAAAAGTATTGAAGGCAATGATCGGAAACTGGAGATAACCATGAGCAAGTTTTTTGATGAGCTGATGGAAAGCGTGCAGGAAATGGATGAAATCCTGCGGGGCGAGAGGAAACCTTCCCGCGAATTTTATGTGGATGCATTACAAATCAAAGAGATCCGTAAAGCCACGGGCATGACCCAGGCAAAATTCGCGGCTTTGATCGATGTCCAGTTGGGAACGTTGCGTAATTGGGAACAAGGTCGCCGGCAGCCAACGGGGCCGGCTAAAGCGCTGCTCAAGGCTATTCACAACGACCCTGTACACGTACTGAGTGCACTGGCTGACTGAACACTACAGACAAACGTCGACAGCAACGCTTAGCCATTGACGCCAGCGGGGTTCGGTCAGACTTAAAATCGAGAATTAAAAAAAACCGCCCCAAAAGGGCGGTTTTTTATTTGCTGCAAACCAATGCTTACAACGTCGGCCCAGCAGCCTTGATCGCGTCGCTCACTTCAAACTTCTTGAAGTTCTCGATGAACAGACCGGCCAGTGCTTTCGCCGCCTCGTCGTACGCCGCCTTGTCAGCCCAAGTGTTACGTGGGTTGAGCAGGTTGGTGTCAACGCCCGGTACGGCCAGTGGCACGTCGAGGTTGATGGTGTCGAGGTGCTCGGTGGCGGCACCGATCAGCGCGCCGCTCTGGATCGCTGCGATCACTGCGCGAGTGGTCGGGATGTTGAAGCGCTGGCCGACACCGTAGCCGCCGCCGGTCCAGCCGGTGTTGACCAGGTAAACCTTGGAGCCGAAGCCGCGGATGCGCTTGATCAGCAGCTCGGCGTATTCACCGGCCGGACGCGGGAAGAACGGTGCGCCGAAGCAGGTGGAGAACGTCGACTTGATGCCGCTGCCCGAACCCATTTCAGTTGAGCCCACCAGTGCGGTGTAGCCGGACAGGAAGTGGTAGGCCGCTTGCTCTTCGTTGAGGATCGACACAGGTGGCAGTACGCCGGTCAGGTCGCAGGTCAGGAAGATCACTGCGTTTGGCTCGCCGCCCAGGTTCTTCTCGGAACGCTTGGCAACGTGCTCCAGCGGGTACGCGGCGCGGCTGTTTTGGGTCAGGCTGACATCGGTGTAGTCGGCGTGCTTGGCATCGTCGATGACAACGTTTTCCAGCACGGCGCCGTGCTTGATGGCTTTCCAGATGACTGGCTCGTTCTTCTCGGACAGGTCGATGCACTTGGCATAGCAGCCGCCTTCGATGTTGAAGACAACGCCTTCGCCCCAGCCGTGTTCGTCGTCACCGATCAGGTAACGGCTTTCGTCGGCTGACAGGGTGGTTTTACCGGTACCCGACAGACCGAAGAACAGGGTCACGTCGCCCTCTTCGCCGATGTTGGCAGCGCAGTGCATTGGCAGCACGTCAGCGGCCGGCAGCAGGAAGTTCTGCACCGAGAACATGGCTTTCTTCATTTCACCGGCGTAACGCATGCCGGCGATCAGCACTTTCTTCTGCGCGAAGTTGATGATCACGCAACCGTCGGAATTGGTGCCGTCACGCTCAGGCACGCACTCGAAGTTGGCGACGTTAAGCACTTGCCACTCTTCACGGCCAGCCGGGTTGTACTGGGCCGGGTTGATGAACAGGCAACGACCGAACAGGTTCTGCCAGGCAGTCTGCGTGGTCATTTTCACGGCCAGGTAGTGATCTTCGGCCGCGCCTACATGCACGTGGGAAACGAAGTGCTCTTGCGCGTTGTTGAAGGCTTCAACGCGGCTCCACAAGGCATCGAACTTGTCGGCCGGGAACTTGCGGTTGATCGGGCCCCAGGCGATAGCGGCCTGAGTGGAAGGCTCTTCAACGATGAAACGATCGACTGGCGAACGACCGGTACGGTGACCAGTGCGAACAACCAGAGCGCCGGTATCGGCAAGCTCGCCCTCACCGCGTTGCAGGGCTTCTTTTACCAGATCATCAACACTCAGATCGGTGTACACGGCGTTATTGGCTTGCGTCATGAGGTTCCCCGTCGGCCAGTGGCCGAGTGTGCTCCAAACGTTTTGTAGTAGAAAGTCGTGCACTACTACCGCGAAAAAAGTGGGCCGGATTATGCCAGAAAAGCCCAAAAAGAGTAGGGTCCTCCCGTCGTAACGGCGATATTCCGTCATTACGCAGTGAATTTACCTGCGCTGAACCGTTTTAGTGCCGGGTATCTGACGGCGTGTCGACACCCGCGCCAGCAAACAATTGAGCGATATCGGCGGCATCAAACTCGTAACGCTCATTGCAAAACTGGCAATCGATCTCGATTTTGCCACCCTGTTCAGCGACCAGTGCCTGCGCGTCTTCCAGCCCAAGACTGACCAGCGCATTGCCGGAGCGTTCCCGGGAACAGCTGCAATTGAAGCGCAGATGCTGCACATCAAACAGGCGAACCTGCTCTTCATGGTAAAGACGGTGCAGCACCGTTTCGTTGTCCAGACTCAATAGTTCATCGGCCGCCAGCGTGCTGGCCAGCGCGGTGATGTGCTGCCAGCTCGCGGCGCGATCTTCTTCGTCTTTCAGGCGATCGGCCGGCAGTTGCTGCAACAGCATGCCCCGGGCGCGACGGCCATCGGCGTACAGCTTGAAACGGGTGCCAACCTGCTGCGACATGACGAAGTAGTTGGTGAAGCAGTCGGACAGGGTTTCGCCGTCAAGGTCGACGATGCCTTGATAGCGCTGCCCCACAGTCGGATCGACGGTCAGCGCCAGAACGCCGTCAGGCATCAGATCGCTGAGGGTGGCGTCCGCAGCAATCTGCTCGGCGTTGTAGCGCGCCAGGCCGCGGATCTCGCGCTCGCTGGAACATTCGATCATCAGCATCGGGATCGGGCCCTCGGAGCGCGCCTGCAAAATCAGCAAGCCATCGAACTTGAGCGTGCCGACCAGCAACGAAGCCGCCGCCATCAGTTCGCCGAGCAACTGCGCGACCGGCTCCGGGTACGGGTGTTTGGCGAGGACTTCGGCGTAGCTGCGCTCCAGCGCCACCAGTTCGCCGCGAGTGTCGCTGTCATCGAAGATGAAGCGTTGAGTGAAATCGGTATCCGCTAGGTCGGTCATAGGTCTGGGTATCTGAAGTGATGACAAAATGGTTACAAAACGTGAAAATTTGCGCTTGCTGGCACTTTTTTTGGCGCCGGCGCTTTTTCGCCATGGGAGGCATTTTATGAACAATCCGGGTTTGTTCCAATCAAGGTGGAACCTCGGCCGGCTGGTTCTGTGCAACGTAGTGCCACTGGCGCTGCTGGCTTTCTGGTTATGGCCTACGGGCCAGCTGCTGTGTGTGGTTTTCGACGAATGGCTGTTCCGCTCGCTCAATATGCCATTGGCCAGCCACCCGATATGGCTCCACATCTGGGCAATTGCAAGTCTGCGTCCGTTCGACATCGTTGTCGGGTTGATCCTGCTGTCACTGCTGATCAAGGGCGACTGGGTATTCCGGTCGATTGATGTACGTCGCGCATTCTTCGGTTTTTTCTCGATCCTGCTGTTGATGGTGGTGATTCGCGCGCTGTTTTCCAGATTCGCCGATCACATGGGCTGGCAGCACAGCAGTCCCTCAATGGTGATTGAGGGCGCCGTGCACCTCAGCGACTACTTTCCCCACCTGGAAAAAACCTGGGAATTGAAAGACCGCTCGGGCCAGAGTTTCCCCGGCGATCACGCTTCGGTGCTGTTGATCTGGGCGCTGTTCATGGGCGTGTTCAGCCGCACTGTTGCGCAATTTCTGACGGTCTGGGGCTTGGCGCTGCTGTTCATGCTGCCGCGTCTGGTGGCCGGCGCGCATTGGGGTCAGGACGATTACATCGGCGGTGTGCTGCTGGCGGTATGGGCGTTGGGTTGGGGTTATTACACGCCGTTTGCCTATCATGCTTCGAACTTATGCTTGAAGCTGACCGCACCGATTTTCGCCCTGATGGGCAAGTTGCCGATGGTGTCGCGGATGAGCGTGGTGTCCCGCGCAAACTGACAAACCTGTGGCGAGGGAGCTTGCTCCCGCTCGGCTGCGCAGCAGTCGCTAACCGGACGATGCGCTTGTGGTTTGCAAACACTGCCCGACCGCACAGGGCGTCCTTCGGCCGCCGGCGGGAGCAAGCTCCCTCGCCACAACTTGCGTTCAGCGCTTAATCGTCGTGGCTGTTGCCACGAAACTTGAACAAGTCGCGCCGCTGCTTCTTGCTCGGCTTGCCATCGGTGCTCACGCCCAAAGATCCGGCCTTGCGCATCGCCGCAGCCGCTTCACGTTTGGCAACGCTCGCCTCAGTCTCGCAATACAACGTCTGCGCCTCAGGTGCGCCGCGTCGTACGATCGACAAGGCTTCGACCCTCACCGTGCGCACGTCGAAACCTGTACGAATCTCGAACTCATCACCGATGCGCGGTTCTTTGCCCGGTTTGCAGCGCTCGCCGCGACAGTGCACCTTGCCACTTTCTATCGCCGCTTTGGCCAAGGCACGGGTTTTATAAAAACGCGCCGCCCATAACCATTTGTCGAGACGGACCTTGTCGTCCTCCTCCTGTTTTTGCGCCATATGAATTCCTCAGTCAGCCAGTAGTCGGAACTGTACTACCGTTTCTGGCGGGCGCAACAATCCAGCCCTCCAGATAAACTGTGATCTTCGCCGCCTGAGCGGCCTGGAGTGACCAAGTGACCCGATTTCCTTCTTCCTTAACCTCGCCCAAATACGGCTGCCAAGGCTGCCAGGAAAGCGAGCCACTGCACTTCGATTTCGCCTTCGCCTATCAACCTATCGTTGACCTGCGCGACCAGTCCGTATTTGCCCATGAGGCATTGGTCCGGGGCGTGGCGGGCGAAGGCGCACTGTCGGTGTTAAATCAGGTTACAGAAGACAACCGCTACCGTTTCGACCAGCTCTGCCGGACCCGCGCCATCGAAGGTGCGGCCAGTCTTAATATGCAGACACACTTGTCGATCAACTTTTTGCCCAACGCCGTCTACCGTCCAGAGCTGTGCATCCGCAGCACGCTGGAGGCCGCCAGAAAACACAACTTTCCGATCAACCGACTGATTTTCGAAAGCGTGGAAAGCGAGCATGTAGATAATTATCGCCATTTGACCAATATTCTGCGTGAATACCGCGAATTCGGCTTCAAGACCGCCATCGACGATTTCGGTGCCGGTTATTCGGGGCTCAATCTGCTGGCTGATTTCCAACCGGACCTGATCAAACTCGACATGGCGCTGATTCGCAATGTCGATCACGACCGTGTCCGCCAGGCGATCGTACGGGGGATTGTCACAATCTGTGCGGAGTTGGACGTTACAGTCATTGCCGAAGGCATCGAGAGCGCCGGGGAACGGGATTTTCTGGCGGACTGTGGAATATTTCTGATGCAGGGTTACTGGTTCGCCAAACCTGCATTCAAAGCCTTGGCCCAAGTGCCATCCGAGGCCTGGACGCGTTAACCGTTGGTTATTTTCATTGAAGACATTTGATCATTTGACCGTTGTCGGTCTGCGCGAGTGGGTGGCGCTCCCGGGTCTGGGAGTCGCCGGTCTGCGCGCGAAGATCGACACCGGTGCCAGTACCTCCAGCCTGCACGCCACTGACATCGAGCCGTTCGAGCGCGACGGCGAAAAGTGGGTGCGCTTCACCGCGCATCTGGGCACGGTGGTGCAATTGCGTCACCGGCGTTGCGAAGCGCCGCTGGTCACGCGCAAGACCATTAAAAGCTCCAACGGCCACGCGCAAGTGCGCTACGTGATCAGCACCACCCTGGCCCTCGGCGACCGGGTCTGGCCGGTCGAGTTCACCCTTGCCTGCCGCAAGTCCATGCGCTATCGCCTGCTGCTGGGTTCCAAAGCCTTGATCGATGGTCAGTTGGTGGTCAATCCGGGCATCAAATATGTACAAGACAAGCCGGTGTTCCCGGTATCTACCTTTTCCACAGGTGTTGCATGAAGATCGCTGTGCTGTCGCGAAACCCGCGTCTGTATTCCACCCGCCGTCTGGTTGAAGCCGGAACCGAGCGCGGGCATGAAATGGTGGTGATCGACACCTTGCGCGCCTACATGAACATCGCCAGCCACAAGCCGCAGATCCACTACCGCGGCAAACCGCTGGAAGGTTTCGACGCGGTGATTCCGCGGATCGGTGCATCGGTGACGTTTTATGGCTGCGCGGTGTTGCGCCAGTTCGAAATGATGGGGGTGTTCCCGCTCAACGAGTCGGTGGCCATCGCCCGCTCACGGGACAAATTGCGTTCGCTGCAACTGCTGTCGCGCCGCGGCATCGGTCTGCCGGTAACCGGTTTTGCCCACTCGCCGGACGATATTCCCGACCTGATCGACATGGTCAACGGCGCACCGCTGGTGATCAAAGTGCTGGAAGGCACCCAAGGCATCGGCGTGGTGCTGTGCGAAACCGCGACGGCGGCAGAGTCAGTGATCGAGGCCTTCATGGGCCTGAAGCAGAACATCATGGTCCAGGAATACATCAAGGAAGCTGGCGGTGCGGACATCCGTTGCTTCGTCGTCGGCGACAAGGTGATCGCGGCGATGAAACGTCAGGCCAAACCGGGTGAATTCCGCTCCAACCTGCACCGTGGCGGCAGCGCCAGTCTGATCAAGATTACCCCGGAAGAACGCATGACTGCGTTGCGCGCAGCCAAGGTCATGGGGCTGGCGGTGGCGGGGGTGGATATCCTGCGCTCCAATCACGGGCCGCTGGTCATGGAAGTGAATTCGTCGCCGGGCCTGGAAGGGATCGAGACCACCACCGGGAAGAATGTGGCGGGGATCATCATCGAACACCTGGAGAAGAATGGCGGGCCAAACATGACGCGCACCAAGGGCAAGGGCTGAGGTCTGGCAAACAGATAAAAAAAGGGCCGCACCCTGCCAAGGAGACGGCCCCGGAAAATCGTCAATCCTGTTACCGCGCAGTAATCACCGACAACTTGGTGATCCCGGCGCGCTCGATCGAAGCCATGGCTCGCGCCACTTCGCCGTAGTTCACCCCGTCATCGGCCTGCAACTGCACGCGCACTTGCGGGTCCTTGGCCTTCGCCGACTGGAGACTCAACTCCAACAAGTCCGGCTGAATCTCATCCTTGTTGATAAACAGCTTGCCGGCAGCGTCAATGCTCACCACCAGCGGGTCCTTTTGCTCAACCGGCGCGACCGCCTCGGTCTTCGGCAAGTTGATCGGTATCGCATTGGTCAGCAGCGGCGCGGTGACGATAAACACCACCAGCAGCACCAGCATCACGTCCACTAACGGCGTCACGTTGATCTCGCTAAGCACCTCGTCGCTGTCTTGCGTGGAGAAGGCCATATCAGGACGCCTCCTTCACTTTCGTTGCGTTGCCCGGCGCTGCAACCTTGTGCGCAGTCGGGTGGATCAGCACCCTGAATGCACTCTTCTGCGCCAGGCTGTAGAAGTCATGGGCGAAGTCATCAAGATCCGCCGCGGTCAGTTTCAAACGCCGTAAAAAGTAGTTGTAAACCAGCACCGCCGGCACCGCGACGGCGATACCCACACCGGTCGCAACCAGTGCCGCACCGATCGGGCCGGCCACGGTCTCGAGGCTCGCCGAACCGGCCGCGCTGATGCCCTTCAATGCCTCCATGATTCCCCATACCGTGCCGAACAGACCAATGAACGGCGAGGTGCTGCCAATACTTGCGACGACTGCCAGACCAGTTTCCAGCGAACGTCGCTCACGCACGATCTGCTGGCGCAAGGCGCGTTCCAGGCGATCCTGATGGTTGATCGCCTGGCTCAGATCACTGGTCTGCGGCGCCTCGCCCACCTGTATCGCCGCATACCCGGCCTGAGCCACCCGTGCCGCGGCGCCGGGCCGGGTTTCGCTCAGCTCGGCGGCAGCGTCCAGACTCGACGCCGCCCAGAAGCGCTTGTGGAACTGGCGGTCCTGCGCTTTCAGGCGCCCGAACTGCACAGCCTTGAGCAATGCCAGACCCCAGGTGGCGACGGAAAAAACCACCAGCAGCCAGATCACCGCGCTTTCGATGGATTCCAGTGGAGATGCCAGTAACGTCATGATGTGTTCCCTCGTGTAAACATTTCGCGCGAATTTGGTTTCGGTTTAATGAATCTTGAAATCGATGGGCACGCTGACCCAGCCGTTCTGGGCGACATCACCTTGCTTGGCCGGGACAAAACTCCAACGCTTGACCGCGTTCAGTGCGGCGTCGTCGAGCTGTTGCCGGCCACTGCTTTTCTGAATCTGGATCTCGCCCGGTTTGCCGCTGGCCAATACCTGCACGCGCAATAACACCGTGCCTTCCCAGCCTCGTCGCTGAGCCAGCGCTGGATATTCCGGTGCCGGGTTTTTCAGGTAGGCGGCACTGGCCGAAGCCGGCGTGACCGGTGCAGGCGCCGGAGCTGCGGGTGGCGCTGGCGCGGCGACCGGGGCGGCAGGTTTCGGTGGTGCTGGCGGTTGCTCGACTGCTTTGGGCGCCGGTTTTGGTGCAGCCTTGATCACCGGTTTGGGTTTCGGGGCTGGTTTGGGCGGTGGCTTCACCGCCAGTTCGTCTTCTACCGGCGCTGGCGGCTCGACCACAGGCGCCGGTGGCGGCACGACGGCCGGAGGCGCTGGTGGTGCCGGGCGTGAAAATTCGATAGTCATCGGTGGAATTTCCGGCGGCACGACGGGTAGCACCGGTGTCGGTTTCTGGCTGATCCAGTAGATCACCGCGCCATGCACCAGCAGCGCCAGCACGCCAAGCAAAATGGTTTCGCGCCGGCTCAAAGTCCCCTTGGGCGCACGCTGCAAACGCAACTGCCCTAACGGCAGGCGGTGCGGCCGGCCGAGATCGACCAGTTCGCCAACCGGCGATTGACGCCACAGCAATTCCCCTGCGCTGGCGGCGGTCTGGACATTGCCCATTGATTCACTCCCTGCGGTCTTTTGCGTTCGCTACAAAAACTGTCGATCCACCGTTTGTTGAATCCCCCACGGTCGATTGACGAGTCGATCATTGGGCCTTTCGCTTATCTCCGAAAGTAACCTTTGACGTTATAGCTAGGCATTTATGGAATAAAAAACCGGTCATTTTTTCCAAAGCCGCACGCCGCGCGGGCTGCAGCGATGGCTAAAAAACCGCATGCTTTGCAGGCATCGAAAGTATTCACTCGCGGCATCAAAATCCGGCATCGCTCATCAGAAGTCATAGCGGCCGGTGACGCCCAACGTGCGCGGCGTGCCCAGCAAGCCTTCATAGCCGCCGTTGCCGCCCGTCCAAAGGGTCGTGTAGTAGGTTTTGTCGAAGGCGTTTTTCAGCCACAGCGACACGTCCCACTGCCCCTGATTGAAATCGCCGCGCAGGCCCGTGGAGAAGTTGACCACGGCGTAGCTGGGGATCTGGCCGTAATCGGAATCCTCAACCGTGCCCACCGCTTTGGAGCGGAACGCATAACTGCCGGTGACGTAAGGCTCGAAGCCGTTATCGAGGTTCCATTTGTATTCGCCGTTGGCGTTGCCGATCCATTTCGACGCGCCGACCACTTGATGGCCGCTGAGGTCGCAGGAGGCCGGTGCGCCAGGGGCCTGGCTGACTTCAGGTGGGCACGGCGCATCTTTGTAGGAGAGATAGCTGACGTCGTTATAGGAGCCGTTGAAATTCAGGGTCAGGCCACGCAGCGGCACCACCATGCTTTCGAACTCGACGCCGCGCGAGCGCACGGAACCGGCGTTGGTCAGGTACTGCACGCGGTTCGCGGCGTCGTAGGCGTTGGTCTGGTAGGCGTTGACCTGCGTCCAGAACACGTTGGCGTTGAGTTGCAGGCGGTGATCCCAGAGGGTGCTTTTGAAACCGAGTTCGGCGTTATTTGCGCGTTCGGTACCGATCAACAGCGAGTCGGCGCCAGCAGTCGGTGCAGAGCCGACCGCAAGGTTGACCCCACCGGATTTTTCGCCGTGGGACAGCGTGGCGTAACCGAGTACATCGTCGGTGATGCGATAGCTCAGATTGAGCAGACCGGAGGGGCTGGAGCTGTACTGATTCAAGTCACCTGAGTCGTAGGCGCCGGCACGCCCCCGGCGCGCATTGGCTGCCGCGCCAGCCACCGCCACCGCCACACCGCCGACCGGCGCGTTGCGGCTGACCCAGGCGTTTTTCTCTTCATAAGTGCCACGCACCCCGGCGGTGAAGTCCAGACGCTCGGTCAGGTGCCAGGTGCCTTGGGCAAACAGGGCGAAACTGTCGGTCTTGATATGCCCATTGCCGACACTGGTGACATTGGCCAAGGCGCCTGCCGGCGTGCCGTTCCAGATATCTGCCTGCGGGCCGTACCAGGCGAAGGATTTGTTGTCCAGGTCCGAGCCGAAATAGTAGGCGCCGACGACATAATCGAAGAACTCGCCCTTGGGCGAGGCCAGGCGAAATTCCTGCGAATACTGTTTGTCTTCCACCGACACCCCGGCGTTGTAACTGGCCGGCACGTTGAGGCCGTCGTCGTTGCGCGGGGTGAAATTCCAGAAGCGATACGAGCTGATCGAGGTCAGGGTGAAGTCGCTCGGCAGCGTCCAGTTGGCTTCCACCGACGTGCCGCCCTGATGCACGGTGACGTGCTGCTCGTTGTCGAGATTGACCTTGCGGTGCCGGCCATTGACCAGCGTCGCCCCGGCCACGCTGGCCCGCGACTGATAAAGATTAACGCCGTTGATGGTCGACCCGGTGTTGTAGAGCACGCGAGTGCCTGCACTGGAATCTTCTTCGTTGTAATCGCCGATCCAGCGCAGATTGAAATCTTCATTGGGCTTGAACAGCAACTGCGCACGGAACCCCTCGCGCGAACCGCCGTTGAGGTCATGACCGTCGTATTCATTTTTGATGTCGCCGTCACTGCGCGTGCGATAAGCGGAAAAGCGTCCGGCCAGTTGATCGTTGAGCGGCCCGGAAATCGTGCCCTTGGTCTGAAAATAACCGTCCTCGCCCACCGATGTTTCGATGCTGCGCTCAGGCGTGAAACTGGGCGCGCGGGTACTGATGTTGATCACCCCGGCGGTGGTGTTTTTGCCGAACAGCGTGCCCTGCGGCCCACGCAGAACTTCGAGCTGTTCGATGTCCATCAGATCGAACACCGCCATCCCCGGGCGCCCCAGATAAACGTTGTCGATGTACAAGCCGACGCTGCCTTCCAGTCCATCACTTGCCGGGTTGTTGCCCAGACCACGGATCGACACGCTGGACTGGCGCGCGTGCATGTAGGCCACATTGACGCTGGGCACCAGTTGCTGCAAATCCTGAATGCGGTAGACCCGCTGCGCCTCCAGGTTCTGCCCGCTGACCACGCTCATCGGCGTCGGTACGTCTTGCGAACTCTCCTCGCGGCGACGGGTGGTGACGGTCACGGTTTCCAGTTGCGAACTGTTGGCCGCCGCCTTATCTGCCGGGACCGGCAGCGGGGTTTCGGCCTCGGCAGCATAACCGTGGGTCCAACTGGCGCTGCCTGCCAGTAACAGGGCCAGAGGCAGGCGTTTGAGCCGTCGGGGTGATGGGGGTGACACGAGGTTCAACGGACTCATGGCGCGGCTCCTGGTCAAAAAACACACAGTCATCTTCAGCGCTGCATATTCTTTTGAGTTATTTATTTATGGATTTACAAATATTTACTGCATAAGAGATTGCCTTTATAAGGAGTCGACCTAATGCATATCCAATGCATTTCCCGGATATTTTCCATGTGAAAAATGCATATCGATCTGCGCCAACTTCGTCACTTCATCGCCCTGGCTGAACAACGCAGCTTCGTCGCTGGCGCACAGGCGGTGAACCTGTCGCAATCGGCGTTCAGCCGCAGTATTCAGGCGCTGGAACACAGCGTTGGCTGCCAGTTGGTCGACCGTGGGCGCAAGGAATTGCCGCCGACCAAACAGGGTCAGGTGCTGCTCGAACATGCGCGGCGACTGGTCAGCGGCGCGCAACAAATGGCCAACGAGATCAGCAAGTTCAATGGGCTTGAAGCCGGAGAATTACGCTTCGGTTGTGGGCCGGCGCCGGCAGCCGGATTGATTCCGCGCGCGATTGGCGCCTTCATCGGCCGTTACCCGAAAGCGCGCGTGCAGTTCCAGGTCGATGACTGGCAGAGCCTGAGCAAACGCTTGCTGAGCGAAGAGTTCGAGTTCTTCGTCGCCGACACCCGGCAATTCGAGGCCGACCCGGATTACCTGACGCACCGATTGCGGCCGCGCAAATGGCATTTCTGCTGCCGCGCCGGGCATCCGCTGACGGCGTTTGCACGCGTCAGCGCCGAGCAGTTGATGAGTTATCCACTGGCAGTGAGCATTCGTCCGCCGAACCTGCGCAAGGTCATCGTCGACCTCAGCGGCCGCCCGGATTTCACGCCCAGCGTAGAGTGCGAAAACAGCTCCAGTCTGCTGAGCGTGGTGCTGCGTTCGGAGGCGATCGGGATTGTCGGCGCTTATTCCGATGCGCTGCATCTGGCCAAGGCTGAGCTGGTGTGCCTGAAGATCGAAGGCCTGGCCGATGATCTTGAGGAGCTGTACACCCGCTACGGGATCGTCAGCCGCGCGGGGTATCGATTGTCGCCGTTGGCCGAGGCGATGATTGAGCAGATCAAGGCGATTGATGCGATGGATGAGGAGGTGTGTTCGTTGGAGAATTTCGCAGTCTGATTGGGCCCCTTCGCGAGCAGGCTCGCTCCCACATTTGAAATGCGTACCTCTGTGGGAGCGAGCCTGCTCGCGAAGGGGCTGATGCAATCGCTGCATAAATCTCATTCCCCAAATGCACTTGCCCAACACCCCCACCGAAAGCGAAAACCCTCACCTGTCCCATTGACCGGTGAACCCCATGCCCACCCCGCCCAATCCCGTGCGCAACGTGCTCTACATCATGTGCGATCAACTGCGCCGCGATTACCTGTCCTGCTACGGCCACCCGCATCTGCACACGCCCAACATCGATCGACTCGCTGCTGAAGGCGTGCGCTTTTCCCGCGCTTATACCCAAGGCACGATCTGCGGCCCGTCGCGGATGTCGGCTTACACCGGACGCTACGTCAGCAGCCATCAGGTGGCGTGGAATGCCGTGCCGTTGCCATTGGATGAACTGACGATTGGCGATTATCTGCGTCCCCACGGGATTCGTACCGCGCTGGTCGGCAAGACCCATGCGACCGCAAATGTCGACGCCCTGCAGCGTCTGGCGATCGACCCTGGAAGCGATCAAGCCACCATCCTCAACGAAGTCGGTTTTGAACCGTACATGCGCCATGACGGCATCTATCCCGACGATCCGCTGTTTGACGAAAAACGCGAATCCGCGCCTTACACCCACTATCTGCGCGACCACGGTTTCGACGGGCGCAATCCCTGGCACGACTGGGCCAACGCCGCCGAAGGCGAAGATGGCGAAATCCTCAGCGGCTGGAAAATGCGTCATGCGAATTTGCCAGCACGTATTCCCGAGCAACACTCAGAGACCGTCTACACTACAAATCGCGCCATCGACTTCATCACCGAGCAAGGCGAAAAATCGTGGTGTTTACACCTTTCCTACATCAAACCGCACTGGCCCTACATCGTACCGGCGCCGTACCATGCGCTGTACAGTACGAAATCGATTCTCGAACCGGTCCGCGCGACGCCCTCCGAAGCCAGCAATCACCCCGTCTACACTGCCTTTCGCCTGCATGAGGAAAGCCTCAATTTTTCCCGCGATTCAGTACGATTAAAGGTAATCCCCACCTACATGGGCCTGGTCAAGCAAGTGGATGATCAGTTGGGGAGGCTGTTGGATTTTTTGCAGAGCAACGGGCGCTGGGAGGACACCTTGATCGTGTTCACCAGCGATCACGGCGACTTTCTTGGCGATCACTGGCTCGGCGAAAAGGAGTTTTTGCTGGAACAGGCAGTGGGTGTGCCGCTGGTCGTGCGCGATCCGCGGGCAGCGGCGGATGTCACTCGCGGCACAGTCGATGAGCGCTTGGTGGAAACCATAGACGCGCTGCCGACATTTCTTCAGGCGCTGGGATTACCGGGAGCCGAGCACCGGCTCGAAGGGCGCTCGTTGATACCGCTGCTGCTGGGCGAGAATCCGGGTTGGCGCCGCTATGCAATCAGCGAATACGACTACGCCTTCCAGGCCCCGGCGCGCGAACGCCTCGGCCAGCCAATCGACCGCTGCCGTATGACCATGGTGCGCAGCGAGCGCTGGAAATACCTGGCGTACGACGGTTTTCGACCGCAGCTGTTTGATCTGCTGAATGATCCGCAGGAGCTGCGCGATCTGGGGGATGACCCGGCTTATGCGGCGGTGCGCGAGGAGCATCTGGGGTATCTGTTCGAGTGGGTGCGTGGGTTGAAGCGGCGTACGACGATCAGCCATGAAGAGATCGATTTTCGCGGGCAGCGGTTTCGTTATGGTGAGCCTGAAAGCGAGAAGGTCGTTCAGATCGGCGTGTGGTAAACGTCCTTCGCGAGCAGGCTCGCTCCCACAGGGTTTGGCGTCGATCACATCCGTTGTGTTCGACAAAAATCCACTGTGGGAGCGAGCCTGCTCGCGAAGAGGCCCGATCAGACGCCGACGATATCCGCGCCTTTGATGGTCTGACTGCGCTGCCCATTCACGCCCACCGGCACTTCGCCCTTCAGCGTCACCCGGCGCACCACGCGATCCTGGGTGCCGTAATCATCGATCGCATAATGCTGCGTCGAGCGGTTATCCCAGATCGCCACATCACCAGCCTTCCAGCGCCAGCGCACGGTGTTTTCCTGGCGGATCACATGGCTTTGCAGCAAGCCGAACAGGTGCGCCGAATCCGCCTGCGAATAGCCCTTGATGCGCTTGACGAAATGCCCCAGCAGCAGGCTTTTTTCGCCGCTGACGGGGTGCACGCGCACCACTGGATGCTCGGTCTCGTAGACCGTGGAGGTGAACACCTTGCGATAACGCTCGAGTTTTTCTGCCGATACATCCGGTTTGGCGCTGGCGTAGTCGTATTCGTTGCTGTGCACGGCGACGAGTTTGTCGGCCAGTTCACGCAACTCGCTCGGCAAGCCGCTGTACGCCGTCGCGGTGTTCGCCCAAAGGGTATCGCCGCCAAAGGCCGGGGCGACTACCGAACGCAGGATCGAGGCTTTCGGGTAAGCGTCAACGAAGGTCACGTCGGTGTGCCAGGAGTTGGCGCGCTGCCCTTCGGCGCCGTCCAGCTCGAGCAGATAACGCGTGCCTTCGCGCGAAGGGACCGTCGGATGCGCCACCGGCTCGCCGAGCAGATGAGCGAAGGCTTCCTGGCGCTGATCGTCGAGCTGAGTCTGCTCGCGGAAGAACAACACTTTGTATTCGACCAGCGCCTGTTGAATCGCTTCGACAGTGGCCGCGTCCAGCTCACCGGACAGGTGCACACCGCGAATCTCGGCGCCGATACGGCCGGCCACCGGGTGAATGTCCAGCGTGTGGAGAGCGGGTTTTACAGCGAGTGCGGCATTGCTCATGGGAAGACCCTCATCGACTGCTTGCGGTTGAACGGCAGCGAAACAACGCTCTATCTATATTCCATTTACATCTAATAGATATTTACATGCTTCGTTGACGGAATAAGAGGTTGCATTTAAAACCTCTAGCAACCCTCGTCGCAAATGCCTTCGAGCTATTTTTAGGATGCCAGAAAAGCATATGGACCTTCGCCAGTTGCGCTACTTCATCGCCCTCAATGAGCACCGCAGTTTTGTCCGTGCGGCAGACGCGATGGGCATCACCCAACCGGCGTTCAGCCGCAGCATCCAAGGGCTTGAGCAGGAGTTCGGCTGCGTATTGGTCGATCGCGGCAACAAGGATTTGCGCCCGACGCCAGAAGGTCAGGTCGTGCTGCAACACGCCCTGACCCTGGTACAGGGCGCGGCGTTGCTCAGCGCCGAAGTGACGCAGATGACCAAGCTCGATGCCGGCGAAGTGCACTTCGGTTGCGGCCCGGCGCCGGCGGTGAAACTGGTGCCGGATGCGGTGGCGCAGTTCATCAACGCGCACCCGAAAGTACGCACCTGCTTCCAGGTGGACAACTGGGAAAAACTCAGCCGAGCGCTGAGCCGCGAAGAGATCGAATTCTTCATCGCCGACATCCGCCATTTCGAGGCCGATCCGAACTTTCAGACCCAACCGCTGACGCCCAAGCGCGGGGTGTTTTTCTGCCGACCGGGGCACCCGTTGCTGGCCAAGGAAAGCCTGTCGACCAACGACATGTTCGACTACCCGCTGGCCGCCACGCTGATCCCGCCGGGCATTCGCAAGCTGCTGGCGAACCTCAGCGGGCGCATCGATTTTTCGCCAACCATCGAAACCGAGCACTTTCCGGCACTGGTCAAAGTCGTGTTGCAATCCAATGCGATCGGTGTCGGCACGGAGGAGGCATTTGTCGAGGACGTCGCCAAGGGTTCGCTGGTGTTATTGCACTGGCGCAACCTGCCACAAAACCTTGAGAGCATGAACGCACGCTGCGGCATCGTCAGCCGCACCGGGTTTCGTCTGTCACCGGCGGCCCGGGCGATGATCGAGACGCTGGTGGCGGTGGATCGCCAAGAAGATCGCGTTGCTGTTTAGAACGCCATCGCGAGCAGGCTCACTCCTACAGGGGAACGCATTCCAGATGTAGGAGTGAGCCTGCTCGCGATAGCGCCAGACCAGACGCCGAAAATTCAAAGTTGCGCTGCAGAAAGCTCAGGCGCCACCCAATCACTGACCTTGAACGGTTTGCGAATCAGCTTCTGCTGCGCCGCCAGGTCGACCTTGTCCTGCAGGCTGCTGAGGAACACCGGGTCCAGCGTCGAGGGGAAAATCTCGCTCAGATTCTGATCTTTCAGATCCTGAGCGAGGATCACTGGCGGATAGCTCGCCAGCCCCGACACCAACTGTACATAGGCGTCTTTGTTGCTGTCCTGAGTCAGCCATTGCACAGCCTGTTGTTGCGCCTTGAGCAGTCTGGCGATGACTTCAGGGTGCGCGTCGACAAACTTGCCGTTGCCGAGCAAAACCGCCTGCACGCTACCAGCGCCGCCAAGGTCTTTGGTGTTGAGCGGCAACTCCGCCAGGCCTTTGGCTTGCAAAGCACTCAAAGCGGAGCTGCCCCACGAGGCATCGATCTGTCTGGCCGCGAGCGCCGACACCGCTGCGTTGAAATCCAGATTGATGACTTTCACATCCTTCTCGCTCAAGCCCTGGCTCGCCAGCGCCGCATCGAACGACAGCTGCGTCGCCGTCCCACGGAAGATCGCCACGCGTTTGCCTTTGAGATCCTGCAGGGTCTTGATTCCCGAACCCGGCACCACGCCAAGGTATTGCTTGACGCCGCGCGCGGACGCGCTAAGCAAGCGCGTGTCCAGGCCGTTCGATTTGCCGATGATCGCGGCGAGATCACCGAGATAGGCCAGATCCACCTGGCCATTGGCAAACGCCTCGTTGATCACCGGTCCGGCGCCCTTGAAGAAGCTCCACTGAATCTTGATGCCCTGCTCGGCGAAGGCCTTTTCGAAGATCTGCTGATCGCGCAACACATCAACGATACCGCCGCCGCTGTGCTGCGTACCGGCGCTGAGGTCGGGCACGGCGATGCGAATCTCCTTGAGCTCCTCGGCCTGCGCACTGAGCGCAAGCAATCCTGCCAGTGCCGGGGCGGCCAACAGGCTGATGACACGTTTGAAGGGAAGGTTCATGGGTGCGGCTCCTTGATCGCTGAGAAGCCGAAAGTAGGCTGAATGCGCACCTTCACTTAAATACTATAAATGCACATTTTTATAGTTTTTTGCGCTAAGCAAGCGTAGCCGGGGGCTGTAGCGGCGTATGCATTAAGGACATCGAAAATATTCTTCGAATGCATTGGATGCGCGTCGCCCTGGAAGCCTTAAATGGTCTTGCTTATCTCTTAATAGAATTGATTTGAATTTTGTTAGACCAATATTGCATAACCGCACGTCATCTGTGGGAGCGGGCTTGCTCGCGAAGACCCTGTGCCATCCACCATCACTGGCACCTGACACTACGCCTTCGTGAGCAAGCCCACTCCCACAGAGGCAAAGCGGTTCGTCATGCAACCCGACAACGGAGGTCACCCATGGCCCGTCAATCCCTGCTCAGCCTGCCGCTGGCCGCGCCGCCGCTGAAAAGCCGCCGCTCCTGGCCAAGTCTGAACCAGCGTCTGTTGCCCTGGCTGCTGCCCATCAGTCTTTTTGCCCTGTGGTGGTTGGCCGCGCGCAATCAGTGGATGAGCGAGCAGATTCTGCCGACGCCATCGCTGGTCTGGAGCAGCGCTGTCGAACTTGCGCAAGGCGAGCTATGGAGTCATTTGTGGATCAGCCTGCAACGGCTGTTCTGGGGTTTGCTTGGAGGTATTTCGGCAGGCGCGATGCTGGGGGCCACGCTGGGTTTCAGTCGGCGTCTGGAGCGCTTGATTTTCCCGACCTTCGCCGGGTTGGCGCAGGTGCCGACGCTGGCGTGGATTCCGCTGTTCATGGTGTTTTTCGGCATCGGCGAAGTGTTGAAACTGGTGGTACTGATCAAAGCCATCGTCGTACCGGTGACCCTGCACACGCTGGTCGGCGTACGCGATGCGCAACCGAAACTGCGCGAAGCCGCCGCCGTGTTGCGCCTGCCGCCGCGTCTGTTGATTCGTCGGCTGGTACTTCCTGCTGCGCTGCCGGCGTTCATGGCCGGTGTGCGCCTGGCACTCGCCGCCGGCTGGACATCGCTGCTGGCGGTCGAGCTGCTCGCCTCCAGCGAAGGCATCGGTTACCTGATGGTCTGGGCGCGGCAGCTGTTCATGCTCGATATCGTGTTCGTGTGCATCGTGATCATCGGGCTGATCGGCGTGGCCATGGATCGCGGCATCGGTTTGCTTGACCGTAAACTGGTGCACTGGCCGCATCCGGCCACCGCGGAAATTCGCCGCGGCCCGCGTTATCAGGGCTGGCAGCGCCTGCAACCGTGGCTGTTGCCACTGGGCTTGCTGGCGCTGTGGCAGGTGGCGAATGATCAGCAGTGGGTCGACGCGAATATTCTGGTCAGCCCTGTGGCCGTGGTGAGCACGACATGGGATGGCCTGCTCGACGGCACGCTGGCCAACGGCATGGCGTTGAGTTTGAGCCGCACCCTCGGCGGCTTGCTGCTCGGTGGCGGACTCGGTTTCGCCCTGGGCCTGCTGCTGGGACTGTCGCGTTTGAGCGAACGCTTGCTCGGCCCGACCCTTGCCGCGTTGCGCCAGATCGCCATTTTCGCCTGGGTGCCGCTGCTCACGGCGTGGTTCGGTCTCGGTGAGTTGGCCAAGTGGGTATTCGTCGCCCTCGCCGGGTTTTTTCCGCTGTTTATCGCCACCCAGCGCAGCGTCGCCAACCTGTCGCCGCAGCTCAACGAAGCGGCGCAAGTGCTGCGCCTGAGCCTCGGCCAGCGCCTGCGTCGGCTGGTGCTGCCGGGCGCTGCGCCGGGGATTTTCGCCGGACTCAGGCTAAGCCTGATTTACGCCTGGCTTGGCACCATCGGCGCCGAATATTTCATGCCGTCCAACGGTGGCATCGGCAGCCAGATGATCGGCGCACAGCAACTGCTGCGCATGGATCTGATCATGGCCGGCATGCTCTTGGTCGGCCTCACCGGCGCCTTGCTCAACCAGATTGGCCAACGCCTGGAAATTCGCGCCACTCGCTGGAGACACGCATGAACGCACCGATTGTCAGCTTCAACCACGTAGGCAAATCCTTCGACGTCGACGGTTTCGAGCTGGAGGCCATTCGTGAATTCAACCTGGACATCGCCGAGGGCGAATTCGTCGCCATTGTCGGCTCCAGCGGCTGCGGCAAATCTACCCTGCTGCGGTTGCTGGTCGGCCTCGATACGCAATTTCGCGGGCAGATCGACGTCGATGGCAAAGCCGTCAGCGGCATCGGCGGCGAGCGCGGCATCGTCTTTCAGGAGCACCGTTTGTTTCCCTGGCTGACCGTTGCCGACAACATCGGCCTGGGCCTGGTCAACGAGCCGCTGAGTGCGGCGCAAAAGCAACAGCGCATCAGCGATTTCATCGATCTGGTCGGCCTGCGCGACTTTACCCGCGCTTACCCGCATCAGCTCTCCGGCGGCATGGCACAGCGCGTGGCAATTGCCCGAGGCCTGGTCGCCAGCCCGAGGATCCTGCTGCTCGACGAGCCCTTCGGCGCCCTCGACGCACTGACCCGCCAGCAAATGCAGGACGAGCTGCTGGCGATTCGCGAACGAGCAAAAATCACCACAATCCTGGTGACCCACGATGTCGAGGAAGCAATTTTTCTTGCCGACCGCGTGGTGGTGATGGAGCCGCGCCCCGGGCGGATCAAGCAAGTGGTCGACATCGCCCTGCCCCATCCACGTCAGCGCAGCAGTTTCGACTTCCATCAACTGCGCGAAGAACTGCTGCACGAACTGACCAATGATGACCATTACCAACCGAGCGCACCGGTGCAGATCCGCGATCTGCCGCTGACGTTCATTGCCTGCTGAACAGGAGTTCCGCCATGCCGCAACGCCCCAATTTTCTGGTGATTCTGGCCGACGATTTAGGCTTCTCCGACATCGGTGCGTTCGGCGGCGAAATCGCCACGCCGAACCTCGATGCCCTGGCCCACAATGGCCTGCGCCTGACCGACTTTCACACCGCACCGACCTGCTCGCCGACGCGCTCGATGCTGCTGACCGGCACCGATCACCACATCGCCGGCATCGGCACCATGGCCGAAGCACTCACTCCGGAACTGATCGGCAAACCCGGTTACGAGGGTTACCTCAACGACCGCGTCGTCGCCTTGCCCGAGCTGCTGCGCGAGGCCGGCTACCAAACCTTGATGAGCGGCAAATGGCACCTCGGTCTGAAGGCCGAACTCGCCCCACATGCGCGGGGTTTTGAACGCTCGTTTTCGCTGCTGCCGGGCGCCGCCAACCACTATGGTTTCGAGCCGACCTACGATGAACAAACACCGGGCCTGCTGAAATCGACACCGGCGCTGTACATCGAGGACGATCAATTTCTCGACGAGTTGCCCAAGGATTTCTATTCGTCCGATGCCTTCGGCGACAAGCTGCTGCAATACCTCAAGGAGCGCGACCAGACCCGACCATTCTTTGCTTATCTGCCATTCTCCGCGCCGCACTGGCCGTTGCAGGCACCCGCCGACATCGTCGAGAAATACCGCGGTCGCTATGACGCCGGCCCCGAAGTGCTGCGCCTCGAACGCCTGGAAAAACTCAAGGCTCTGGGGCTGATCGAGGCGGATGTCGAACCGCATCCGCTGATCCAGCTCAGTGCGCAGTGGGACGCATTGAGCAAAGAGCAAAGAGCAAAAGCAGATTTCCGCACGGGCAATGGAAGTCTACGCGGCGATGGTCGAACGCATGGACTGGAACATCGGCCGGGTCGTCGATTACCTGCGCCAGCAGGGCCAGCTCGATAACACCTTCATTCTGTTCATGTCCGATAACGGTGCCGAAGGCGCGCTGCTCGAAGCGTTTCCCAAGTTCGGCCCGGAGCTGATGACCTACCTCAACCAGCATTACGACAACAGCCTCGACAACATCGGCCGGGCCAACTCCTACGTCTGGTACGGGCCGAACTGGGCGCAGGTAGCGACCGCACCGTCGCGGCTGTTCAAGGCGTTTACAACCGAGGGCGGGATTCGTGTACCGGCGCTGCTGCACTATCCGCAGCTGCCGCTCAAAGGGCAGATCAGCCACGGCTTCGGTACGGTGATGGACATCACCCCGACCATTCTCGATCTGGCCGGCGTGCGCCATCCCGGCAAACAGTGGAAAGGCAAAGCGGTGGCGCCGTTACGCGGGAAGTCGTGGCTGGGCTTTTTGTCCGGCGAGACCGCGCAGGTGCATGACGAACACACGGTGACGGGTTGGGAATTGTTCGGACGCCGGGCGATCCGCCAGGGGTCCTGGAAAGCGGTATTTATTCCCGGACCGGTGGGGCCGGCGAACTGGCAGCTTTATGATCTGGCGAGTGACCCGGGTGAGATTCATGACTTGGCGTTGAGTCAGCCGGACAAGCTCGATGCATTGATCGGGCATTGGCAGCGCTATGTGGAAGAGACCGGGGTGATCCTGAGTGCTTCGCCGTTTCAGCCGGATTGATGTCGCCTGATCTGACGCCTTCGCGAGCAAGCCCGCTCCCACAGGGGATTTGTGTCAATCACAGATCCAATGTGGGAGCGGGCTTGCTCGCGAAGAGGCCTTTAAAAACAACCCATCAGGCCTGAGCTGTACGTACCTCTTCGTTCACCCCTTCAGCCCGGCGCACAAACCGGTTCGCCCGCCCAAACGTGCCGAAATCATTAAAGCGCACCCCCATCTCGCGCATCACCTTGTGCGCCACCGGCACGGTCATCTGGCGGATGTAAAACGGCTCCTTGACGACGAAATGATGAATCCCGTGACTGCTGCCAAAGTTGAAGCAGAACGCCTGCAACGGCCACAGCCACCACGGGTTCAACACCTGACATTGCTGCAACACATTGCCCGGTTCGATATCGCCGTAGTAATGCATGTTCGAGCTGATGAAATGCAGGCAGAAGGTGCGCAGCACGTTCGGGCCGATGATCACCACCACCGCGATATCGACCACCTGCATGACCGACAACGTGGTGGCGGACCACTCGATTGGCGCGCCCAGCACGTAGCCAATGCCGTTGGCCGCGTGAAACCCGAGAAACACATACCACGCGCCCCAATGCAGCAGCGCCAGCGGTGCGTAGACTTTCACAACGCGTTTGAGAATGCTCAGCTTGTGCGCCCAGGTCTTGGCCCGCAGCATGCGAATGAACGCTGACATGACGTTATCACCGACCATCAGCAGCCGCGCCAATCCCCACGGCTCACCGTTGGTGATCGCGCGTTCTTCCATGTCGGCTTCGGTGCCGGACACCTTGTGGTGATTGAGGTGCAGATGGCGACGAATCCACGGGTTGATCGTGCTCGGTCGCGCCAGCCACACCAGGCCCATCATCAGATTGTGCGGCACGCGTTGCTTGCGGAAATACATGCTGTGGATCAAGTCGTGCTCAAGCTCATGGGTCAGCGAAGCGAAAAACGCGTTGAGCAACAGGCACACCCACCACGCCATGTGGCCCGTGACGTACAGCGCCGCCGAACCGATCATCCCGGCCAGGGCGAAAGCCAGTATTCCCGCGCCGAGGGCATCCTGATGCCGCAGAATCGGATAACGCTCACGCAATTCCACGCCCTTGGCCAGCACCACCTCGCGAATATGCGCCGATCGCAGCACAGCATTGTGTCGCTGGGGACTTGCAGAAGTACCGTCCATGCTCCCATCCTCTGGTTATCGATGTCCGCATCCTGCCTCGGCCGGGTTCGAAACGCGGTAGCCGAGCACGCCAACCTGTTGACCGGAAGCGCCAATCAGCATGAAGGAACCGACCTCCCTCGCCAGCTGGACCCGTGCCTTGCGCAAGCAACTCGACGCGCTGGGGCTGGACAGTCTTGCCCTGTGCCAACAGGCCGGACTCGATCCGGCGTTGATGGACGACCCCAACGCGCGCTACCCGCTGTCCGGCACCACGCGCCTCTGGGCGCTCGCCGTCGAAGCCAGCGGCGACCCGGCTCTGGGCCTGCGCGTGTCACGTTTTGTCAGCCCGACCACCTTCCACGCGCTGGGTTATGCGCTGGTGGCCAGCGGTAGCTTGCGCGAGGTGTTCGAACGGATCGTACGTTATCACCCGGTGGTCAGCGATGCGCTGGAGCTTGAGCTGAGCCGCAACGCCGACCGCTATCAATTTCGCCTGAACGTTCCGTCAGGCAATCCGGCGCCGGCCTTTGAAGCCATCGATGCGTTCACCGCAATCTACGTGCGCACCTGCCGCAATCGCCTCGGTCGCGATTACGCGCCACTGGCGGTCTATCTGCGCCGCCCTGAGCCGAGCGACGCCCAGCAATGGCACAAAGTCTTCCGCGCCCCCGTGCATTTCGGCTGCAATGAAGATCGTTTGGAGTTCGCCCTCGCCGACTTTGACAGCCACCTCGACGACGCCAACCCGGAACTGGCCGAACACAACGAAGCCGTGCTCAAACGCACCATGGCCCAGCTCAAACCGCTGACCTGGGAACGCAAGGTGCGCGATGCCATTGAAGAACAATTACCCGAAGGCGAACCGAGCGCCGAACGCATCGCCCAGGCGTTGCACCTGAGCCTGCGCAGCCTGCAACGGCATCTGGCGGATGAGGGTTGCCGCTTCGACACCCTGCTCAACGAAAGCCGCGAGAATCTGGCGCTGCTGCACCTGCGCGATCCGCAGTGCTCGTTGAGTGAGGTCAGCTATCTTCTGGGGTTCGCCGACACCAGCAGCTTCAGCCGCGCGTTCAAGCGCTGGACGGGGATGACGCCGGGGCAGTTTCGCGATCAGTTGCGTTGAGTTTCAACTATTGAGCAGGCTACGCGCCAGACCGGCCGACCATTGTTCGATCATTGCAGCGCCCACCTCAGCGAAGGCAGGATGATTTGCGCTGTACTCCGCCATTTCGCCCATTGCTTCCTGTACGCCCTTCGCGACCATTTGCAGTAACTGGTTGCAACTCGCTTCACTCAGATTACAGGCCGAACGACCAAACTTCATAAGCATTTTATGCTTGGGCCACGCCTTCGAACCGCCCAGCAGTAGTGCCATGCTATCGCTCTTGATGTAGACCGATGTGGTGATGATGTCGTACGCCGGAGCAAGCCTGACCAACGAGCGCTCTGCACAATCTTCATACAGCACACCAAAATTTTTCAGGTGAGCATCGCCATTTTTCAATGCCGCTGATAACGCGACAATTTTGAAGAAAGCTTCCAGCGCATTCTGGAGCAGTGAGGGTGAAACAAACGCGTTGATCTGCCGTGCTACCCCTTCGTAAGAGCCGTCGTATTTGGCCTTCGACGGCCAGCCGTTGAGGACGCAAAAGTCTTCGAAACCGAGGTATCCGCTGTCGCTCAAATCAAAACGCTCGATGACGAGAAATTTGCCGTGCTCGCTGAGCTCGAAATGCGGCACGTCAAGGCCACAAAGCTGCGCAGCGCGCATGCAGAAATATTCGTTGGTCGCCAGTTCGGGATACTCTTCGGCACGAAACGCTTTGACCAGATGAGTTGAGCCTCGGTGAGTCAGTCGGTCTATCGCAGCGGCACTGTCACGCACCAACACCTTGGGCTGGACGCCTGAAACACCGGAATATTCTCCATAGGTCTGCAAAAGATCCTCGAACAAACCTTGCGCACCATCATGAACCAGCAATTCAGCCAGCGAGGTCTCAGGAGGGCGATCAGTTGTCGATGCGCTCGCGATCGAAAGGCGGCCGAGTTGATGTGGGCCGACGATGCCCAGCAAAGCGAAGTCATCGAAGCCGCGCACGGCTTTGCTGAAACGCCGAACCAACTCATCGCGCAACGCACCTTCGGGAAGATTCATCTCGAATATCGGATGGATGCCGCGCTCACAGCCATAACTTTCCAAGCGAGTCGGCATCGTCAGCGAAACGGAATTTTCATCAGTCGCATCGTTCCGGTAGCTGAACACGCTATCGACATCTGCGTGCCCGCGCCCCAACGTTCCAACCTCACAGCCGCCGACACTGACCCGCAAGCGGTCCAAAGCCTCAGTCATGGAAGTTCACCTTTCGCAGCGTGTCGAGCGTCGGACGACGAGAGACGCGGGGAATTGCGGCCAATTCGTAACCGAATCCGTTAAGAATCGCTTCGACTTTGCGCAGGCCGATTTCCGGAATTGTGTTGTTTTCAATCCCCGAAATCGTTGCGCGGCTCATGCCGTATTGCTGCGCCAAAGCTTGTTGAGACAATTTTTGAGCCTTACGCAAGCTTCTGATCAACTCACCAATCTTTTCCATCACCGCTCCAAATGCATTGTTTACGATGCAAATACACCTAAAAGGTAAAAGTGCATCCTAAACGATGCATATTGATGAGCTTAGCGTAGATGGTCAGCCATCGCTAATGCCTTAGCACCGAATCCCAAACCCTAACTCAAACAACGTCCCGGCTGCATCACTACTCACCCGCACCCGCCCGCCATGCAACTGCATGATCGACCGCACGATCGCCAGCCCCAACCCACCCGAATCCCCCGGTTCCGCACGCGAAGGGTCGACGCGATAAAAGCGGTCGAACAGTTTGTTCAGATGCTCCGGCGCAATTGCCGGGCCGTGGTTGTGCACTTGCAGCCAGCACATACCCGGTTCATCGCGGCGTTGCAGGCTGATCAGGGTGCCGGGGTCGGCGTGGCGGACGGCGTTGGCCAACAGGTTGCCGAGGGCGCGTTGCAGCAGTTGCTGGTCGGCGAGCAGTTCACCGTGCATGCGGTTTTGCAGTTGGAGGCCACGATCATCGGCCAGGGCTTCGAAGTAGTCGCAGAGTTCGTCGCCGACGTTTTGCAGACTCAGGGTCTGCAGATTGAGCGCGCGTTCGGCCTGTTCGGCGCGGGCAAGGAACATCAGATTCTCGGCCATGCGCTTGAGCCGTTCGAATTCTTCCATGTTCGAGGCCAGCACTTCCTGATATTCCGCCGTGCTGCGTGGATGGTTCAGGGCCTGGCCGTTGCTCGCCAGCAAGGTGTGCAACGGCGTGCGGATTTCGTGAGCGAGGTCGGCGGAGAACTGCGAGAGACGCTGCACGCTGTCGTCCAGCCGCGCGAGCATGGCGTTGAGCGCATGCACGGGTTCGCGCAGTTCTGTCGGCGTGCCTTCGACGGGCAGGCGTCGATCAAGGCTGCGCAAATCGATGCTGCGTACCGCTTCGCTCAACTGACGCAACGGTTGCAGCCCCCGGCGCAGCAAGAGCAATCCCAAGGCAAAGGCGAGCAGTGCGCCGAGGCCGACAGACAGATACAGACGCAGCCGATAACTGCCGAGCATCTGCTCGCGCTCGCTGAGCACTTTGCCGGCGATCACCGTCAGCCCTTCGCCGTTGGGGCCTTGGGCCTGGCCGGACAGCAGCGCCAGTTCGGCGCCGTCGCTGGCCTGCCAGGTGAGCACGTCACGGCGCTGCGGCATTTGTTCTCGCGGCAGCGCGTTCAGCGCTGGCAACTCGCGCTGACGCGGGTTGATTGCGATGACACTGGAGCCGTCAGCCCGACGCACCAGCAGCAGGCTGTCGAGGTTGCCGAGCATGTTCTGATACAGCCGTGGCCGCGCCTGCAAGGCGTCGAGGCTGTCGCTGTCGGCGAGCAAGGCGCGCACTTGTTCGAGGCGACCGAGCAGGGCCATGTCGTCACGAAAGGCCAATTCCGAGGCCAGCGAGCGGTAGAGGAACACGCCAATTGCGCTCAGCACCAAGGCGCAGACCGTGGCGAAGGCCAGCGCCAGGCGCCAGGCGATCGACTTACTCCGCATCGTCCGGCGCTTCCAGCTGATAGCCGACGCCGCGCACGGTGTGGATAAGTTTTGGCATGTACGGATCGTCGACCTTGGCGCGCAGACGACGCACGGCAACTTCAACCATGTTGGTATCGCTGTCGAAATTCAGGTTCCACACCTGCGAGGCAATCAGCGTGCGCGAGAGCACTTCGCCCTGGCGGCTGGCGAGCAACTGCAACAGGGCGAATTCCTTGTTGGTCAGGGCAATGCGCTGGCCGCCGCGACTGACCCGGCGGCGCAGCACGTCGATTTCCAGGTCGGCGATGTTGTACGACTCGGCTTCACGCATCGGCCCGCGCCGCAGCAACGTGCGCACCCGCGCGAGCAATTCGGCGAAGGCGAAGGGTTTGAGCAAATAGTCGTCGGCGCCGAGTTCGAGGCCGCGCACGCGGTCTTCGATGGCATCTTTGGCGGTGAGAAACAGCACCGGCGTGGCGCCGCGCTGGCGGATCAGCTGCAGCAACTGCCAGCCGTTGAGACCGGGCAGCATGACGTCGAGGATGATCAGGTCGTATTCCTGCTGTTCGATAAAATAACGGCCATCGAGGCCGTTGAGCGCCACGTCCACGGCAAACCCGGACTCGCCCAGGCCCTTGGCGAGGAAATTGGCGGTTTTGGCTTCATCTTCTACAACCAGCAAACGCATGGCACACCTCGATTGATCAGGCACACAGGCTAGGCGTGTTCGGCGCCGTTGCCCATTACAAACTTGTAATCAGACTGACGAGGTTCTGACGAAGTGCGCCAGCTAAGGTGCAGGCCTTCCCATCCGGAGCCTGCACATGACCGTCAAATACCTTGTCGCCAGCTTGATGATCGGCCTCAGCGGCGCCGCCGTCGCCACGCCTGAACTGCCGCGTCACGCCGATCTCGATTCGAAAACCGCACGCTGGCTGGCCGATAAAGCGATGAGCAGTTGCACCGGCACGGTGTCGGTACTCGACCGTGGCGGCAACCTCTTGGTGACCCTGCGTGGCGATGGCGTCGGCCCGCACAACACCGCCGCCAGCCAGCGCAAGGCTTACACCGCGCTGTCGACCAAGACGCCGACGCGGCTGTTTGCCGAACGCGCCCGCAGCAACCCGGAAACCGCCAACCTCAACACCCTCGACGAGTTGCTGTTGCTGGGCGGCGGCATCCCGCTGTTCGCCGGCAGCGAATTGGTCGGCGCCATCGGCGTGGCCGGTTCCGGCGGCGGCGAGCAAGACGAAAACTGCGCCCTCGCCGCAGCCGACAAATCCGGCCTGACCATCACCCGTTCCCACTAAGGAGATCCTCCATGACCACCCTGCGCATGACCCTCGCCGCCCTTGGCCTGAGCGCTTTTTCAAGCCTGGCGCTGGCCGCCGGCAATCCGCTGAGCGTCCACGTGCTTAACCTGGAAAACGGCCTGCCGTCACCGGGCATCAACGTCACCCTGGAAAAACACGTCGGTGAGAACTGGCAACCGCTCGCGCAAGGCATCACCAACGAGCAAGGGCGGATCGCCGAACTGTTCCCGGCCAAACAGCCTTTCGAAGCGGGCGAATACCGCGTGGTGTTCAAGACCGGCGAGTACTACCAGAAGATCAGGCACGAGACGTTTTTTCCGGAAATTCCGGTGATCTTCCAGGTGAAGCAGACTGATCAGCACTACCACATCCCGCTGCTGCTCAGCCCGTACGGTTTCTCGACCTATCGCGGCTCGTAAAATAAACACAGATCCTTTGTTGGAACTGGTCTCTGTGGCGAGGGGATTTATCCCCGTTGGACTGCGCAGCGGTCCCATATTTCAGGGCCGCTTCGCGCCCCAGCGGGGATAAATCCCCTCGCCACAGGTGCCAGTCCCGACATTGGGTCGGTGTGAGTTTTCAGATCGTGGCCAAGGCACGCAATCGCGCGCTATCGAGGATTTCGATTTCGCCGTACGCCAGACCAATAATCCCCTGCCCCTGCAAATCCTTGAGGATCTGATTAGTGGTCTGCCGGGACAGCGCGAGCATCGCCGCCAATTGCTCCTGCGGCAGTTGCAGCACACGACGTGGCGCCTCGAGTTCGCCGTAGCCTTCGGCAATCATCAGCAAGCGATGGGCCAGACGCGCCGGGGCTGGCAACAGGCTCAGCTGTTCAAGGTTGATAAAGGCCAAGCGCAACTTATGGCTCATCAGCAGCGCCAGATGCCGCCAATACAGCGGCTGTTCATCGAGCAGCTTGAGCAACGCTGCCTGCGGAATATTCAGCAAGGTGCACGAGCCGACGGCATAGGCGTCATGGGTGCGTGGCTGGCCGTCGAACAGACAGATTTCACCGAACCAGTGCGGCGCCTCCACCAGGCTCAGCAACGCCTCTTTACCCTGCTCGCTGACCGCGCCGATGCGCACGGCGCCGTCGAGCACCGCGTACAGACCGCACGGCGCATCGCCACGCTGGAACAGACGCTGCCCCGTCGTCAGCCGCCGCTCGCGGGCCAGCGCCAGCAGGCTATCCTGAAAGGACACCGGCAGATGACTGAACCACTGGCCGCTCAGCAGCCGTGCACGAATTTCCATAACCACTCCTGGAGTGTCGCCTGCCCGACAGAGCGAACGCGGATCCCGAGGGATGATGCGGTCAACCCTACTGGAGGAACAACAATGAAAAGCCTCGTCGATCACCTCAGTCAATACGCCGCCTACCACCGCGACCCGCGCAACATTGCCAGCCACTTTATCGGCATTCCGCTGATTGTGGTGGCGGTGGCTGTCTTGTTGTCGCGACCGCAGTGGTCGCTGGGCCCGTTGTGGCTGTCCCCCGCCGTTGTGGTGGCGCTCGCCTCGGCGTGGTTTTATCTGCGCCTGGAACTGAAGCTCGGCGTGTTGATGACGGTGCTGATGGGCCTGTCGGTCTGGGCCGGGCATGCCCTGGCGCAGCAGAGCACGATGGTCTGGCTGAGCAGCGGGTTGGCGATGTTTGTGGTGGGCTGGGTGATCCAGTTTGTCGGGCACCACTACGAAGGGCGCAAACCGGCGTTTGTCGATGACATCAGCGGGTTGATTGTCGGGCCGTTGTTTGTCGTGGCGGAACTGGCGTTTTTGCTCGGGATGCGGCAGGAGTTGAAGCAGGCGATCGAAGCGCGGGCAGGAGCGGTGCGGGTCAATCCGAATCGTGCGGCTGTCTAGATCGTATTCGCGAGCAGGCTCGCTCCCACAGGGATTTTGGTTGTTCACAAATTTTGTGTTCAACACCCATCCACTGTGGGAGCGAGCCTGCTCGCGAAGCTTTGCTTCTAAAGGTTGGCGACTTTTTGCCAGACCTTGGGTTTGAAGAATAAGGTCTCACCCTTGGCCAGGCCGATCAGGCTGTCGTGATCCTTGACCACTTCGGCCTCAATCAGATCCGTCTGCCCTTCCACCTTCAGCGTCACCCGCGTCGTCGCGCCCAATGGGCGAATATCGCGCACCTCAGCGGCATGGTGATCTTCCAGTTCATGTCTGGACAGCGACACCTCGTGCGGGCGGAACAGCACGTGGTTGTCGTCGCTGAGCAGCAGGCGGTTCGAGTCGCCAAGGAAGTGATAAACGAAATCGCTGGCCGGGTTTTCGTAGACGTCGCCCGGTGAGCCGATCTGTTCGATCACGCCCTTGTTCATCACCACAATGCGGTCGGCGACTTCCATCGCTTCTTCCTGATCGTGGGTCACGAACACCGACGTCAGGTTAATATCCTCGTGCAGCCGCGCCAGCCAGCGACGCAGTTCTTTACGCACCTTGGCGTCGAGGGCACCGAACGGTTCGTCGAGCAGCAGCACTTTCGGCTCCACCGCCAGGGCACGGGCCAGGGCAATGCGCTGACGCTGGCCACCAGACAACTGCTCCGGGTAGCGATCCGATAACCAGTCCAGTTGCACCATGTTCAGCAGTTCATGAACCTTGGCGGCGATCTGGCTTTCGCTCGGGCGCTGGTTTTTCGGCTTCATGCGCAGACCGAACGCGACGTTGTCGAACACGGTCATGTGGCGGAACAAGGCGTAATGCTGGAACACGAAACCGACGTTGCGATCACGCACATCGTGGCCGGAAACGTCCTCGCCATGGAAAACGATGTTGCCCTGATCCGGGGTTTCCAGACCGGCGATAATCCGCAGCAAGGTGGTTTTGCCGCAGCCCGACGGGCCGAGCAGCGCCACCAGTTCACCGCTCTGGATGTCCAGGCTGATGTTGTCCAGCGCCTTGAACGCATTGAAATTCTTGCTGACGTTACGCACTTCGATCGACATGAATTATTCCTCCGCGGCGCTGGCGCGCAGGCGGTTGATACGGTTTTCGCTCCACTGCTTGAGCAGCAGGATGAAGAGCGCCAGGATCAGCAACAGGCTCGCCACGGCGAACGCGGCCACGTGGTTGTATTCGTTGTAGAGGATCTCGACGTGCAGCGGCAAGGTGTTCGTCACCCCGCGAATGTGCCCGGACACCACCGACACCGCACCGAATTCACCCATGGCCCGCGCGGTACACAGCACCACGCCATAGATCAGGCCCCACTTGATGTTGGGCACAGTGACGTGCCAGAACATCTGCCAGCCATTGGCGCCCAGCAGCCGTGCGGCTTCTTCTTCCTGCGTGCCTTGTTCCTGCATCAGCGGAATCAGTTCACGAGCCACGAACGGCACGGTGACGAAAATCGTCGCCAGCACGATGCCCGGCAGGGCGAAGACAATCTGAATGTCATGATCCTGCAGCCACGGCCCGAACAGGCCCTGGGCGCCGAACATCAGCACGTAGACCAGACCGGCGATCACCGGCGATACCGAGAACGGCAGATCGATCAGCGTGACCAGCATGCTCTTGCCGCGGAATGAGTACTTGCTCACGCACCACGCTGCGCTGACGCCGAACACCAGATTCAGCGGCACCGAAATCAGCACGGCGAACACGGTGAGTTTCAATGCCGACAGTGCATCCGGTTCAAAGATTGCGGTGAAGAATGCACCGAGACCATTCTTCAAACCTTGCGATACGACGATGAATAATGGCAGCAGCAAAAACAGGAAAAAGATCAGCCAGCCAAGACCGATCAGGATTCTGCGCGAAGTGGCGCTGCCGCGCCGCGCAGCATTGGCCGAGGAAGCGGCCGCAATAGACGATTGGGACATGTTCGCGCCTCCTTATGGGGTTTCGATGCGCCGCTGCAGCAAGTTGATCAGCAGCAACAGGACAAAGGAAACCACCAGCATCAACACGCCGATGGCCGTGGCGCCGGTGTAATCGTACTGGTCGAGCTTGACCATGATCAGCAGCGGCAGGATTTCGGTTTTCATCGGCATGTTGCCGGCGATGAAAATCACCGAACCGTACTCACCGACGCCACGGGCAAATGCCAGGGCAAAACCGGTCAGCCAGGCGGGCAGCAGCGCGGGTACGAGGATGTGGCGGAATACTTGCCACGGCTTCGCACCGAGGCAGGCGGCAGCTTCTTCGACTTCGCGAGGAATGTCGGCCAGCACCGGCTGCACCGTGCGCACCACGAAGGGCAGCGTAACGAAGGTCAGCGCCAGGGTGATGCCCAACGGCGTGTAGGCGATCTTGAAGCCGAGGTCAGCGGCAAATTGCCCGACCAGTCCGGCCGGCGCGTATAGCGCGGTCAGGGCGATGCCGGCCACGGCCGTGGGTAGCGCGAACGGCAGGTCGATCATCGCGTCGATCACCTTGCGCCCGGGGAAGGTGTAGCGCACCAGCACCCAGGCCAGCAGCGTGCCAATGATGCCGTTGATGATCGCTGCGCACAGCGCGGTGCCGAAGCTCAGCTTCAACGCCGCCAACACCCGCGGTGCGGAGATGATCGTCCAGAACTGATCCCAGGTCAGCTGGGCGGCGTGGACGAACATCGCCGCCAGCGGGATAAGCACAATCAGGCTGAGGTACACCAAGGTGTAACCCAGCGTCAGCCCGAAGCCGGGTATGACGGGGGAGATACGACGCGACATATAAGTCCTTGGTTAAAAAGCATTCCGCTGAACGCACCAATGTGGGAGCGGGCTTGCTCGCGAAGAGGGAGTATCAGTCAACTTTACGTCGTCTGACACTCCGCTTTCGCGAGCAAGCTCGCTCCCACATTTTCCGCGCCTGGCTTCAGGCTTGATGTGAGGCTGAAGTCAGCTTACTGCGCCTGATAAATCTGGTCGAACACGCCGCCGTCGTTGAAGAATTTCGGCTGTGCGGATTTCCAGCCGCCGAAGTCCTTGTCGATGGTCACCAGCTCCAGTTTCGGGAACTGCTGGGCGTATTTGGCCGCGACGTCCTTGTCCCGTGGACGATAGAAGTTCTTTGCGGCAATTTCCTGGCCGGCCGGGCTGTACAAATGCTTGAGGTAGGCCTCGGCGATCTGCGCGTTGCCCTTCTTCTCGGCGTTCTTGTCGACCACGGCCACCGGCGGTTCGGCGAGGATCGACAGCGAAGGCACGACAATATCGAATTTGTCAGCGCCGCCGTCTTCTTTCAGCGCCAGGAACGCTTCGTTTTCCCAGGCCAGCAACACGTCACCCTGACCGTTATTGACGAAGGTGATGGTTGAACCACGGGCGCCGGTGTCGAGGATCGGCACGTGCTTGAACAGGGTTTGCACGTATTGCTTGGCCTTGGCTTCGTCACCGCCGTTGGCTTTCAGGCCGTAGGCCCACGCGGCAAGGAAGTTCCAGCGGGCACCGCCGGAGGTTTTCGGGTTAGGGGTGATGACCGAGACGTCATTCTTGATCAGATCGCCCCAGTCCTTGATGCCTTTCGGGTTGCCCTTGCGCACCAGGAACACGATGGTCGAGGTGTACGGCGTGCTCGCTTGCGGCAAACGTGTCTGCCAGTCGGCAGGCAGCGACTTGCCGAGTTTCGCCACTTCGTCAATGTCGCCGGCCAGCGCCAGGGTCACCACGTCGGCACGCAGGCCATCGATGACTGCTCGCGCCTGTTTACCCGAGCCACCGTGCGACTGCTGGATTTTCACCGTGTCGCCAGCGTGGTCTTTCTGCCAGAACTTGATGAATTCGGCGTTGTAATCCTGATACAGCTCGCGCGTCGGGTCATACGACACGTTGAGCAGCTCGTAATCCTTGGCAACGGCGGAACCGGCAAACACGGCACTGGCCAGCGCAGCCAAAGCGTAACGGCGAATCGACGACATGGTGAAAGCTCCTGGAATTCTCGGTGGTGGCTTTTTCTTATGTATTGCGAAGATCGGGTGTGTCGGTTCAAAGATCGCAGCCTGCGGCAGCTCCCACATCAAGCTCCCCGCAGGAACTGCCGCAGGCTCGGGCCGCGATCGGACGATCTTTTGATCTCAGCCCGGTTGCTTGCCCGGTTGCTGCAAACGGAATTTCTCTTTGCGTTCTATCTGCACGACCTGAGCGTTGTGCACAGTGATCTCCACCGCGCCGAACCGCAGATCGCGCAGGGCGCTCTGGATTTCACGCAAGATGGTGTTTTCGTCCTGACCGTCAACGCTGCGAAGGGATGCGCTCATGGTGCTGCTCCTTTGAAGGGGATTTGCCTGGCAGTGGCGGCACTGCGTTCGGCGTGGGAGCAATATAAGAGAGCCACAGATATTCTTAAAAAGACTATTTAAGAATGTTTATATAACCGGAAAAACAATATGAGAGACGGCAAGGGGTTTGCGCTGATTTGAAATCGTTAAGAGAACTTGTGGCGAGGGGATTTATCCCCGTTGGGTCGCGAAGCGACCCCAAAAAAATGGGACTGCTACGCAGTCCAACGGGGATAAATCCCCTCGCCACAGGATCGGTGATAGCCATATAGGTCTATTCAGCCAATCAATGGCGTTTTCGCCCAATCAAGCCGATCCGCAGACACCGGCCGCCCAAACCAGTAGCCCTGCCCCAGATCACATTCCTGCGCCTGCAGAAACCCCGCCTGCTCAACCTGCTCGATCCCCTCGGCATGCACCTGCATCCCCATGCTCCGGGCCAGTGCGATAATCACCCGGACAATCGCCGCATCGTCTTCGTCCCACGGCAGCCCGGCGACGAAACCCTGATCGATCTTCAGCTTCTGTACCGGCAGACGCTTGAGCCGCAGCAGCGACGAATAACCCGTGCCGAAATCATCGATGGCCAGGCGCACGCCCAGCTCTCGCAAGCGATGCATCTGCTCAAGCGCCACTTCCGGATCATCCATCACCGCACTTTCAGTGACTTCCAGTTCCAGGCAGGCCGGATCCAGCCCGGTGTCGTGCAGCACCTGCGCCACTTGCTGGTACAACTCACGCCGGGCAAACAAACGCGATGACACGTTCACGGCGACGAACGACAGCACTACGCCACTCTGCTGCCATTGGCACATCTGCCGGCAGGCCTGCTGCATCACCCAGGCGTCGATGTCGGCGATCAACCCGGTGCGCTCGGCAATCGGAATGAATTCCGCTGGCGACACCAGCCCCCGCTGCGGATGCTGCCAGCGCACCAGTGCCTCGACACCGATCAGTCGGCTGGTCTGCAAGTCATGCACCGGTTGGTAGTACACCCGCAGCTCCTGCTGCTCCAGTGCGCGCCGCAATTCGAAGGCGATTTCGACCCGCTGCTGGGCGTGGGCGGTGAGTTCCTCGGTGTACAGCGCATAACCGTTGCGCCCGCTGGTTTTCGCCTTGGACAGCGCCGCATCGGCATTGCGCAGCAACTGCTCGGCGTTCAGCGCGTCACTGGGAAACAGACTGATGCCGATACTGGCATTGATGAACAATTGATTGCCGTCGATGCAGAACGGCTCTTTGAGCGCATCGAGCATGCGCTGGGCCAACGCCGCCGCCTGTCCCGGCTGTGGGCAACGCTCCAGCAGCAGCGCGAATTCATCGCCGCCAAGCCGCGCCAGGGTGATGCCCGCCCCGAACAGGCCCTGCAAGCGCGCCGCCACAGCCTTGAGCAGGCGATCGCCGACGTTATGCCCCAGGCTATCGTTGATCAGCTTGAAATGATCCAGATCGAGCATCAATAGCGCACATCCGTGCCTGTGTGTCTGGGCCGACGCCAGCGCTTGTTCGGCGCGGTCGCTGAACAGCAGGCGGTTGGGCAGGTCCGTCAGCGGATCGTGGTGGGCGAGGTGCTTGAGTTCCTGCTCGGAATTCTTGATGGCGGTAATATCGGAAAACACCGCCACGTAATGGCTGAGCCGGCCCTGGTCATCGTGAATGACGCGGATGGTTTGCCATTGCGGATAGATCTCGCCGCTTTTACGACGGTTCCAGATTTCGCCGCTCCACTCGCCGGACGCGCTCAGCGTGGCGAACATCGCCTGATAGAAACCCGGCGGGTGGTGGCCGGACTTGAACAGGCTGGGCTGCTGGCCGATCACTTCGTCGCGCTGATAACCGGTGATCGCCATAAAGGCGCGATTGACGTGGACGATCAATCCCTGACGATCGGTGACCAGCACCCCTTCGCGGGTGCAATCGAACACGGCGGCGGCCTGCCGCAGGCGCTCGCGGTCAGCGTGGCGCTCGCGCAAGCGCGCGCCGATGCCGATAAACGCGCACAGGCGTGCCCGCGCCACGAAAATCAGCCCGGCGCTGATCGCGGCCAGCACATAACCGTTGATCAGTTGCCATCGGACAACATCGACGGGGTCATGGAAGAAATTGTTTAATAAATGATCAGTGCCTTGCAGCCAGACCACGGCAAGTACCAGATAGAGCAGCGCTGCACGCAAGGCATCGCGATAAGTGGCAGGCATTCGACTGTCCATGTCCCTACAAAAAGGTTGGAATTATAGGTCAAGAAACATCCAGCGACGCTTCTCTTGAAGGGCGACTGGTTTTATCTGTGTGCTTAGTGATAATGCAACGGCTGTTTTTATCTTTATCGAGGGCCCTATAGCCTATGTGGTACGAAGGTTTTCTTGGCTTGTCGGCCTGGTCTCTGGTCGCAGTCACCTTACTGATGACCCATGTGACGATTGTCGCCGTCACGGTCTATCTGCACCGCTATTCGGCGCACCGTTCGCTTGAGCTGAACGCTGGCCTGAAACATTTCTTCCGCTTCTGGCTGTGGCTGACCACGGCGCAGAACACCCGCGAGTGGACCGCTATCCACCGTAAACACCATGCCAAATGCGAAACTGAAGATGACCCGCACAGCCCGGTCGTCAAAGGCCTTTCCACGGTACTGCGCACCGGTGCCGAGCTGTACCGCGCCGAAGCGCAGAACCCGGAAACCCTGCGCATCTACGGCAAGAACTGCCCTGAAGACTGGGTCGAACGCAACGTTTACAGCCGCTACCCGCTGCTCGGCGTGGCGATCATGGGCGTGATCGATCTGCTGCTGTTCGGCACCATCGGCATCACCATCTGGGCGATCCAGATGATGTGGATCCCGGTGTGGGCCGCCGGCGTGATCAACGGCCTGGGCCATGCCATCGGCTACCGCAACTTCGAATGCCGCGACGCGGCGACCAATCTGGTGCCGTGGGGCATCCTGATCGGCGGCGAAGAACTGCACAACAACCATCACACCTACCCCAACTCGGCCAAGCTGTCGGTGAAGAAATGGGAATTCGACCTCGGTTGGGCGTGGATCAAAGTCTTCAGCTTCCTGGGTCTGGCCAAGGTGCAGCGCGTCGCCCCGATTGCCCACCGCGTCGAAGGCAAGGGCAGCCTGGACATGGACACCGCGATGGCGATCCTCAACAACCGTTTCCAGATCATGGCCCAGTACCGCAAGCTGGTCATCGGTCCGCTGGTCAAGCAGGAACTGGCCAAGGTCGATCATTCGGTGCGCCACCAGTTCCACCGGGCCAAGCGCCTGCTGTCGCGGGAAACCAGCCTGCTGGAAGATCGTCATCACCTGCGCATACAGAGCATGCTCGAGCACAGTCAGGCGCTGAAGGTCATTTACGAAAAACGCCTGGCATTGCAGCAGATCTGGGTGAAGACCAGCTCCAATGGTCACGACATGCTCGCAGCCATCAAGGAATGGATTCACGAGGCGGAGGCCAGCGGCATCCAGTCCCTGCGTGAATTTGCCGATCAGCTGAAAACCTACTCGCTGCGTCCAGCGTAACCGCTGCCCCTGTGGCGAGGGGATTTATCCCCGTTCGGCTGCGCAGCAGTCGCGAAATCGGGTGACGCGTTTTTCCAAAAGACGCGTCACCCGTACCACCCGGCGGAAGCACACCACCTCGCAACCAAAATCGCGGAACTTCGGCAAAATTCCCCTATCTCAAAAGCACTTCGCCATCCCGGCGGGCTGTTCTGTGGCCGTTGTCGATATTGCGGCACGCCCTTTGAGATCTGTGCCGATGGTCAACAATAACCAGAAAGACACCCCCCTTGCGCAGTGGCCCGAAGCCGCGCAAACCCTTGTGGCGCTCATGCACGCCCAGGGCGAAGTCGCCCGACTGAGCGAACGCGAACAACTGATCAGTTCGCTGCTGGTCAGCGTCAACGCCGTGTTATGGGCCTTCAATTGGGAAACCCGGCAAGTGCTCTACGTCAGCCCCGCCTACGAACGGGTCTTCGGCCGTTCCGCCGCACTGCTGCTGGCTGATTACAACCAGTGGCGTGACAGCATTTATCCCGATGACCTGGAATATGCCGAACAGAGCCTCGCCGAAGTCCTGCACAAAGGGGCGGTGGAAGATCGCGAGTACCGCATCATCGCGGCCGATGGTCAGGTGCGTTGGCTCAGCGACAAATGCTTCATCAACCGTCAGGACGAGCCGGGGCAACCGGTGATCATCGTCGGCATCGCCGAAGACATCACCGACAAAAAGCACATGGAGACCGAGCTGCAACGTCTGGCGACCACCGACGTGCTCACGCAAAGCAGCAACCGCCGCCACTTCTTCGAATGTGCCCACCGCGAGTTCGAACAGGCCCGCCTGCAAGGCACCCCGCTGGCATTCCTGCTGCTGGACATCGACGATTTCAAAGTGATCAACGACAGCTACGGACACCCGGAGGGCGACCATGTGCTGCAACGGATCGCCGATTGCGGGCGCGGGTCTTTACGGCGCGGCGATCTGTTCGGGCGCATTGGCGGCGAAGAATTTGCCGCGGTATTTCCCGGCTGCGCGCCAGACATGGCGGTTCAGGTGGCCGAACGCTTGCAACAGGAAATCCAGCGTTTGCGCTTCAGCCATGAAGGGCAGACGTATGGCATCACGGTCAGCCAGGGTCTGACCAGCCTCACCGAGGCCGACGCAAGCCTCGACAGCCTGTTCGCCCGGGCGGACGCGGCGATGTACGAAGCCAAGCGCCTGGGCAAGAACCGGATTGTCTCTGCCTGAAATTCAACACATCCCTTGTAGGAGTGAGCCTGCTCGCGATAGCGGAGTGTCAGTTATTAAAGTTTCGTCTGACACTCCGCTTCGCGAACAGGCTCACTCCTACAGGGGGTTTGTGTAGACCGGTTACTTTCGCATCCGTATCAATTCCGGCAACCCGATCTTCAGCAACCGCGCCGTGCGGCTCTTCGCCAGTTCTTCGACACCTTCATGTTCAGTCAGCCGCGCCATCTGCGCGGCCATGTTCATCACCAGCGCCTCGCGAGAGTAAACCCCGCCGCCCAGCGCATAAACCGAGGCAATCAACTCGCGCAGTTCCAGTGGCAGGCGCCAGCGTGTACGCAGCGCTGATCCATACGCCGCACCGAACTGCGCCAATGCCTCGCCGACCTCTTCCTGATCATCAAGCGCACCGCCCGCCTGCTGCCACTCCTGCAAACAACGCAGCAGCGCCAGATCGCCGAGCCGATGCAGCATCCCGGCGCAATAACAGCGCTCCTGATCCAGATCGAGCAAACGCGCCAGGGTGCGTGCGTATTCTGCGGTGTGCAGCGACAGGCCCCAGTAACGCTCGGCGTAATCGGCCAGACACGGATCGCTGAGCCGGGCACTGCGCTTGAGCGCCAGCCCCAGGATCAGATTCATGCTCTGGCCGGTGCCGAGTCGATGCAGGGCTTGAGCCAGTGTCTGCACCGGCGCGCCATGGTGCTGTGCTGCACTGTTGGCGGCCGCGATCAACACGGCGGTAATCTGCGGATCGGTACGAACTTCTTGTTCCAGCAGCTTCAGATCCAGCCCCTCGGGATTGAGGCTGCGCTTGACCGCCACCTGCACGTCGGTCATCAGCGGCGCGCCATCCGCCTGCTCGCGACGCCGTTCAAGAAATACCGCCAGAGTCATACCCGGCGCCAGGACCGGCACTTCGCAAACCACGGCTTCGCCGGCATTGAGCAACAAACCCTGCAAGCGCTCGGTCAGGCCTTCCATGTTCAGCGGTTTGGCGAGGTACGCCGTCGGCGCCAGCGGGATGGCTTCGCGGACACTGGCGCTGTCGTTGCGACTGCTCATCAGGATGAACGGCAGCGGCGGATTGCGCTTGCGCTGGCGCACGCTGCGCAGCACGTTCAGACCATCGACACCGGGCAGCTCCCAGTCGACGATAGCCAAGTCATACGGCACCTCACTGAGCAGTGACATGGCTTGCTGGCCGTCGGCGCACAGATCCAGGCGGGCGTCGCAACGCACGTTCAGCAGCACCTGCTTGAGCAGGTCGCGAGACCACGGGTCCGCCTCGGCAATCAGCACCCTGGGTGCGGCGGGTAAATCAACGGCATTCATGCGCGCTCTCCTTGCAATGCCTGAACCTTAGCCAATGCTGGCCATTCGATACAGCGCAAACGCGTCCGATGTGGTTCAAGGGCCATAAAAAAACCCGCCGAAGCGGGTTTTTGTAGAGCAGGTCACACCATCGGATCAGAGTTCAGCGAAGCACTCTTCGATGATCGCCAGGCCTTTGTCCAGTTGCTCGTCCGGCGAGGTCAGCGGTACGAGTACGCGCAGCACGTTGCCGTAAGTGCCGCACGACAGCAGGATCAGGCCCTTGTCGCGCGCCTTGGCCACGACCGACGCAACGGCCGCCGCGTTCGGCTTGTGGCTGTCGCCGTTTTCGAACAGCTCGACCGCGATCATCGCGCCCAGCGCACGCACTTCACCGATCACCGGGTACTTGGCCTGGATCGCCTTCAGGCCGGTGACCAGACGCTCGCCGACAGCCTTGCAGCGGTCCAGCAGTTGTTCTTCTTCGAACACTTCCATGACCGCCAGCGCAGCCGCGCAAGCGATCGGGCTACCGGCATAGGTGCCGCCCAGACCGCCCGGGGCAATGGCGTCCATGTATTCGGCCTTGCCGCAAACGCCAGCGAGCGGGAAGCCGCCTGCGATGGATTTGGCGAAGGTGGTCAGGTCAGCGGCAACGCCCATCTGTTCCATGGCGAAGAACGTGCCGGTACGGCCAGCGCCGGTCTGCACTTCGTCAGCGATCAGCAGGATGCCGTGCTGGTCGCACAGCGCGCGCAGACGCTTCATGAACTCTTTCGGCGCGACGTAGAAACCACCTTCGCCCTGCACCGGCTCGATGATGATCGCGGCGATGTCTTTCGGCTCGGCGTCGTTCTTGAAGATGCGCTCGATGGAAGCGATCGAATCATCGATGCTCACGCCGTGCAACTCGTTCGGGTACAGCGCGCGGAAGATGCCGCCGGGCATCAGGCCCATGCCCGCCGAGTACGGCACGACTTTACCGGTCAGGCCCAAGGTCATCATGGTGCGGCCGTGGTAGGCGCCGGTGAAGGCGATCACGCCGGCACGGCCAGTGGCGGCGCGAGCGATCTTCACGGCGTTTTCCACGGCTTCGGAACCAGTGGTCACCAGCAGGGTTTTCTTGGCGAAATCACCTGGCACCTTGGCGTTGATTTTTTCGCACAGCTCCACGTACGGCTCGTAGGCCAGCACCTGGAAGCAGGTGTGGGTCAGCTTGTTCAGCTGTTCGGTCACGGCGGCGATAATTTTCGGGTGTACGTGGCCGGTGTTCAGTACGGCGATGCCGCCGGCGAAGTCGATGAACTCACGACCTTCAACGTCGGTCACGGTGGCGTTCTTTGCCGATTCGGCGAAGATCGGGTGAATCTGGCCGACACCACGTGGAACAGCTGCGGTGCGACGGGCCATCAGTTCAGCGTTAGTCTTGCTCATTACAGTCCTCATTCGCCGCTCATCGGGCGGCGTGGTTCAAGGATGAAGCGGGAGGAATCGGCGGTGGCAGCATGCGATGATCGACTGCCACGGCGTTCCCGGCCGCAGAGAAATTTCGGTTTGAAACGACGCAAAGGGACAGCGCTCTCGTGCCCTTTGCGTTTACAGCGATCTCTTGCAGGGCTTAGATGCCCAGGCAGAGGTATTTGATTTCCAGATAATCTTCGATGCCGTATTTGGAGCCCTCGCGGCCCAGGCCCGAGGCCTTGATGCCGCCGAACGGCGCGACTTCGTTGGAGATCAGCCCGGTGTTGACGCCGACCATGCCGTATTCCAACGCTTCGGCAACACGGAACACGCGGCCCAGGTCACGCGCATAGAAGTACGATGCCAGACCGAATTCGGTGTCGTTGGACATCGCGATCACTTCGGCTTCGTCTTTGAAACGGAACAGCGGCGCCAGCGGACCAAAGGTTTCTTCCTTGGCCACGGCTGCGTTTTTCGGCACGTTGGTCAGGATGGTCGGCTCGAAGAAGTTGCCTTCCATCGGCTTGCCGCCAGCCAGCACGGTCGCGCCTTTGCTCACTGCGTCGGCGATGTGTTCCTGAACCTTGGCCACGGCTTTTTCATCGATCAGCGGGCCGGTGGTGGTGCCGTCTTCCAGACCGTTACCGATCTTCAGCTTGGCCACCGCCACTTTCAGCTTCTCGGCGAACGCGTCGTAGACCGAATCCTGAATGTACAGACGGTTGGCGCAGACGCAGGTCTGGCCGTTGTTGCGGTATTTGGAAATGATCGCGCCTTCGACGGCCTTATCCAGATCGGCATCGTCAAACACGATGAACGGCGCGTTGCCGCCCAGCTCCAGCGAGACTTTCTTGATGTCTTTGGCGCACTCGGCCATCAACTGGCGACCGATTTCGGTCGAGCCGGTGAAGGACAGTTTGCGCACGATCGGGTTGCTGGTCAGCTCGCTGCCGATGTCGCCGGCGCTGCCGGAGACCACGCTGAACACGCCTGCCGGGATGCCGGCACGCTGCGCCAGTTCGGCCAGGGCGAAAGCTGAGAAAGGGGTTTGCGAAGCCGGCTTGAGCACCATGGTGCAACCGGCGGCCAGCGCCGGGCCGGCTTTACGGGTGATCATCGCCGCCGGGAAGTTCCACGGGGTAATGGCTGCGGTGACGCCGATCGGTTGCTTGATCACGATCAGGCGTTTGTCCGGCTGATGGCCCGGGATCACGTCACCGTAGATGCGCTTGGCTTCTTCGGCGAACCACTCGATGAACGACGCGGCGTAAACGATTTCACCCTTGGCCTCGGCCAGCGGCTTGCCCTGCTCGAGGGTCATCAGGCGCGCGAGGTCGTCCTGGTTTTCGATCATCAGTTCGAACCAGCGACGCAGCTTGCCAGCACGCTCCTTGGCGGTCAGTGCACGCCAGGCCGGCAGCGCCTTGTCGGCGGCTTCAATGGCACGGCGGGTTTCAGCCGCGCCCATCTTCGGCACGGTGCCGAGGATTTCGCCAGTGGCCGGGTTGTTGACCTTGATCGTCTGACCGTTGTCCGCATCGACCCAAGCGCCATCGATGAAGGCTTGCTGGCGGAACAACAGGGTGTCTTTAAGCTGCATGTCGGCTTTCCTTAACAGCACCGCGACCGGCGCGGAGCAAATTATGATTGTAGAAAGGCGCCTCGCAAGGCTGCCGTCAGGGAAATCAGTGACCGGGTGTGGCGCCTCAACCGTGCACGATGGGTGACACCGGCGCTGCAACACCCGACCAGAGAGCGTTTGAAATCTCAAACGGATCGTAGGTTCAAAGGGGGTAAAGGACAATAGGTCGTTCGAAAAAAAGAACAAAATTGCCGTTTTTCAGATCAACGCACGCAACGCCCTTGCTGCAGGAAAAACCATAGAACAGTCCCGGCAAAGCGCCAAGCGAGGGTTTTGCAGAACGTTACCGCTTTATGGAATGCCACGATTTGCGCCGACACGCGCACTGACAAAACCCGCCAAACCCGGCATGGACGCCCCGAGCCGACCTAGGTATGATGTCGCCCGCTGCACCAGTAGCTCAGCTGGATAGAGTACTGCCCTCCGAAGGCAGGGGTCGTGGGTTCGAATCCCGCCTGGTGCACCACGAATCAAACGAGAAAGCCCCGGACTGTGATGGTCCGGGGCTTTTTTGTGGCTGATGCAAACACGTCGGCTTCACTCCGTCGTCCAGTCAAACTCGTCGTAATCATCATCGTCTTCATCCTCGACCTCCTCTTCGAGGATGTCCTCTTCTTCCAGCGCTTCCTTTTGCTGATTCAGCAGAAATTCCTTACGCGTCTCGGTAATCGCTCGCCGCATGTCCTCGCCCTTTTGCGGGCAGTTGAGTAACTGGGCGATGCGGTCGATTTTCGGTGCCACGGTGTCCTCCAGCGCATCGGCAATAGGCCGATAGTGCGCGTTTTTGCGAGGCAATGCCAAATGGCTGGGTGCGAAAACCGACAAATGCTCAGAACAGATTGAACGGTACGTTCGCCACCAGCCGAAACTCGTCGTAGCTGCCGTCAATCTGCCCGCCACTGGCCCGGTGGTTGTAGACGATGCTGCGCAGCACGGTGTTTTTCAGAGTCCCGGACTGCACGACATAGGCGACCATCAAACCGTTCTCGTTGTGTTTGGCACCGTCGAGGCCGCGCACGTTGTAGCCCGTGTTACGACCTGCGCGATCGCCGTCGTAGTGAGTCCCGTCGATGTTCCAGCCCTTGGCATGCCAGAGGCTGGCGGTCAGGCCAGCAATGCCGTAGGTGGCCAAATCAAGGTCATAGCGCATCTGCCAGGATTTTTCGTTGGGGCCGTTGTAGTCCGAGTACAGCGAGTTGGCCATGTAGTTGCCGGTCGATTCCCATACGTAGTCGAAGTATTCGTCGCCGGACACCTGCTGCCAGGCGGCGGTCAGCGCATGGGCACCGTGGGCGGCGGTCACCGCCAGGCTATAGGCGTCGTTATCGATAAAGCCCAGATGCTGCTCGCCCTGATCGCGGGTGCGGTAATAGTTGAAACTGGTTTTCACGGCCAGATCCGCGCGGCTGCCGGCCTGATGAATCACGCCCAGATAATACTGCTGCCACATGTCTTCGAAGCGCGAGCCATAGGCGCTGAAGGTCAGGCCGCCCGGACTCTTGGCAGTGCCACCGGCGTAGCTGATGCGCGAGCCGCTGTAGGCGCGATTGCCGAAGGTGGTGGTCAGGCGTTCGCTACCGCTGCCGGTGCGCGGAATGGCGCGCTCGAAACTTCCTGCCTGCAGCGCCAGCCAGTCGCGTTCGTTGCTGTTGAGGGCAACGCCCTGGAAGGTGGAAGGCAGGGCGCGGTTGTCTTTGTAGCGCAGGATCGGATTTTCCGTGAGCATGCGCCCGGCCTTGAGCTCGGTGCTCGACATCCGCAACTTCATCGCCCCTACCCCCAGCCGGCTCCAGGTCGGCACGGCGTCGCCCGCGCTGTCGACCAATACGCGGTCGCCGCCATTGGCAACCGCGCCGTGGCCGCGTTCGAGGGTGACCGCGCTGAACAATGAGGCATCCACACCCAATCCCAAATCACCCTGGGTGTAGCCGGAGCTGTAATTGAGCATGCCGGTCTGCACCCAGGTGATGCGCTCGCGGGTTGGCTGTGCCACGCCGTTTTTCTTGATCACCAGGTGCGTGCTGCGCTGGGTGTGCTGATTGGAATAATAGTGGCGCAGGTTCAGGTTCAGCTGGCTACCATTGAGCAGGCCTGTGGCCTGATCCTGCGGCGATACCGCTTCGGCGGCCCAGCCGGATGGCACGACGGCCAGGGTTGCAACCACCGCGCGAAATACATGTGCTTTCATCAAAACGTGCCTGCAAAAGAAAAGACGCACCGCTGCGACGCGGTGCGCTTGGGCGATACACACAAGCGCAGGGCATCAGCGCAACGGTACGGACGGCCAGCGCTCGATCGGTCCGCGCCAGCTCTCGTATGCCTTGGCGCAGCGCAACAGCCACTGATCGGCGAAGCGCGGAGCAATCATCTGCAAACCGATCGGCATGCCTTGGGTGGTGAAACCGCAGTTGATCGACAGCGCCGGTTGCTCGCCCATGTTCCACGGCACGGTAAACACGATGTGTTCGAACGGTTGGCGCGGATCGTTGCCCGGCGAGGGCCACTCGGCCGGAAAACTGCTGACCTGATTGGTCGGAGACAAGACCAGATCGAGATCGTCAAAGACCCTTGCACAGCGGCGCCGCATTTCGAAAGTCTGGTTGAAGCCGTCGACCGCCTGCACCGCGCTCATCGTTGTGGCGGGAGCCGCCCACGCCTCGATGTACGGCAAGACCTTGCTGCGCTGCTCCGGGCTCAGGGCCTGCAATTGCGTCAACTGTCGGGCGCGCCAGAAATCATCGAGGCCATCCAGCAAACGGCGATCCATCACCGGCCCGATCAGCACCACTTGCGCACCGTGTGCCTCGAACAGCCGCGCCGCCTGACGCACCGCGTCGCACACTTCGCTGTCGGGCTGAAAACCGCAACCAGGGTCCAGCATCAAGCCGACTTTCACGCCCTGCAGCGCCGGCACTTGTAACTGCCAGTCCAGCGTTTGCGCGGCGAGGCTGGTGGCGTCGCGGCGGTCCGGGCGCGTCAGGTAGCCCATCATCACCGCGCAATCATCGACGGTGCGGGTCATCGGCCCGGCGCAGCGACCGGTGTAATACGGATCAATCGGAATCCGGCCCAGGGTTGGCTTGAAACCGACCAGGCCACACCAGCCCGCCGGCAGCCGCACCGATCCGCCGATGTCGGTTCCAACATGCAGCGGCCCGTAACCGGCGGCGGCCGCTGCGGCTGCACCGGCGCTCGAACCTCCGGGGTTACAGGCAGGGTTCCAGGGATTGCGCGTGATGCCATGCAGACTCGACAAGCCCGAGGACAGCATGCCGAAGTCCGGCACGGTGGTTTTGCCCAGAATGATCGCCCCGCTCTCACGCAGACGCGCAGCCGGCGGCGCATCTTCGCTCGCCGGCACCGCAGATATGGCAGCGGTTCCTTGAGTAACGCAGTCGCCCTGAGTGGCAATCAGCTCCTTGAGAGTCACCGGTACGCCGTCGAGGCCGCCGCGCGGCGCGCCCCGGCTCCAGCGTTCGCTCGACGCTCGTGCCTGCTCGCGTATGCGCTGCGGATCGAACGCACACAGCGCTGCGATGCTCGGCTCCCAGCGTTCGATGTGGGCCAGCAGGTGATCGAAATACTCCAGCGGCGACAACTGGCGGCGGGCGTACAGGTCGAGCAATTGCGTCGCCGATAAATCGTGTAATTCCATCATCTATAGCCATCCGTGCCAGAGCCGTGGTGCGTAACTGCTTCGCTTGCCTTAACGTTCCGGGACCAGCGCCGGCCGCGTCCAGGCCGGCTCGTGCCGACCGAAAAACAGGGCACAGCCAACCCCCACGGCGCCCATGATCGCGGCGTAGGCCACGCACACCCACGGGCTCCACGGCATCAGGGCGATGAGCAACAGCGGGGTGGTGCTCGCCCACAGTGCGTAGGCGATGTTGTAGGTAAACGAAATGCCCGAGACGCGGATGTGTGCGGGAAACAGGCTGACCATCACTGACGGAACCGCGCCGACCACGCCGCAGCTCAACCCGGCCAGCGCGTAAGCCAGCCCGAGCCAGGCGCCGCCACTGATCAGGCAGCCATAAAGCAGTGCGATGCCGACCGGCAGCAATACGCTGTACAGCTTGACCGTACGCCAGGCGCCGATGCGATCGACGATCAGCCCGGCGATCACGCAGCCGATGTTGAGAAAAACGATGCCCAGACTGCTCAGGGCAAAGGTGTGGCCGGGCGTCATGCCGAAACTTTTCTGCATGACGGTTGGCGTGATCACCACCAGTACCACCACGGCCGATGTCAGCACGCAGGTCAGGATGAACGCTGGCAGCAAAGTCTTGCGATGTTCGCGCAGCACGGTTCGCAACGGCAGTTCGGCGTCCGCCGCACGGCGTGCCTGCAATGCCACGAAAACCGGTGTCTCGTTCAACCAGCGGCGCAGCCAGACGCCGATAACGCCGAACACCCCGCCCAGTAAAAACGGCAGGCGCCAGGCGTAATCGAGAATCTCCGCCGGGGTAAACACTTGCGCCAGCAGGGTCGCCGTCAGCGCGCCGAGCAGATAACCGAAGGTCAATCCGGCCTGAAGGAACCCCAGCGCATAACCACGATGCCCGGCTGGGGCATGCTCGGCCACGAACACCCAGGCGCTGGGTACTTCGCCGCCCACGGCGGCGCCTTGCAGGACCCGCAACAGCAGCAACAACAGCGGTGCGAAATAGCCGATCTGGGCGTAGGTCGGCATGATGCCGATCACCAGGCAAGGCACCGCCATCATCAGGATGCTAAGGCTGAACACGCGTTTACGGCCCGACTGGTCGGCAAAATGCGCCATCAGGATTCCGCCCAGCGGGCGCGCCAGGTAGCCGGTGACAAAAATGCCGAAGCTTTGCAGCAGGCGCAGCCATTCCGGCATGTCTGGCGGAAAGAACAGTTGGCTGAGGGTCAGGGCAAAAAACACAAAGATGATGAAGTCATAGATTTCCAGGGCACCGCCAAGGGCCGCAAGGCCCAGGGTCTTGTAGTCGGACCGGGAAAATCGGTGAGGGGGCGAGACATTAAGAGCAGTCATGGATGAGCTCTGAATAGGCCAGTAAAGGAGCGACACCGGCGCACGAAGCGCCCTTGCGAATCGGCTTGCTCCTGCGCCACCTGATCAATTTCAACAGCGCGGTATCGTCTATGCAAACGCAACGCCGGACAACAAAACCCAAGCTCTGTGCTGCTTTTTAGAGGAAATCTGTACATTGAGTTTTCGCTTGTTTAAACAATAATCAGGCCCTCCCTACCCCCCGGACATTTGGCCAATCATGGAAGAAATCACCAGTAACTTCGCCGATTTTGCGCATCCAGACACAGAGTCCATTGCCATCATCCGAGGCCGCGTCCTACAAGCCTTGCAACACTATCTGCTGGAACGCGACTTCAAACAGCTGATGCCGATCCTGATGTCGCCGATCACCGATCCGTTGAACCATGCGGTGTATCCGGCAGAGATCCAGTACGAACAACGGCGCCTGAAACTGACGGCGAGCATGATCTTTCACAAGCAGTTGGCACTGACTGCCAAGGGCCACGACAAGATCTTCATCGTCGCGCCGAACATTCGCCTGGAGAAGGCCGATATCAAGGACTCGGAAAACCACTTGCTGGAATTTTCCCAGTTCGATTTCGAGATCCGCGATGGCGACATGCACCAGGTCATGGCGCTGATCGAAGGCCTGATCAAGCATGTCTTCAGCGAGGTCAACCAGCATTGCGCTGGCGAGCTGAAGCAATTGGGTCGGCAACTGCCGCACTTTGCCACGGCTTTCCCGATCTACAGTTCCGACGAACTGCGCGCCGAGCATGGCGACGACTTCGAAAAAATCATGTCGGCGCAAGCGCACACGCCGTTCTTCGTCACCAACTACCGCCGCGAGTTCTACGACCGCGAGACCCCGGGCAAGCGCGGTACGTACAACAACTATGACCTGATCTATCCCGATGGCTATGGCGAAGCCTTGTCGGGTGCCGAGCGCGAGTTCGAATACGAGCAGATCGTCTACCGCATGAACGAGCTGTCGATGGACTTGCAGCCGTTTGCCAACTACCTGGAAGTGGCTCGCCGTGGCTTGCTGCACCCGAGCGCCGGCGGCGGTCTGGGCATCGAGCGCCTGCTCAAGTTCATTTGCGGCAAGCGGCGCATCCGCGACGTCGCGCTGTTCGACCGCACCGTCGGTACCCGCTTCCTGTTCTGATCCGCATCTGAATCGCAACGCCTGCCCCGCTTCGGCGGTGGCCGGCTGCGCCATGGAGAAACACTATGCCTGCACTGCGCATTCACTGGTGCTCACCGCTCGATAGCGGTCAGCAAAAGGCTTCGGAAAAATACAACACCGGTGCCCTCGATTTCGCTGGCATCGTCGACTTTGCCCAGGAAGCCGATGAGTTGGGCATCGACTCGCTGCTGATGGGAATCAGCTACCACATGCCCGATCCGTTGCCGATGATCGGCGCGCTGGTGCGTGAAACCGAGCGGGTCAAATTCATCCTTGCCTACCGTCCCGGCCTGCTGCCGCCGACGCTGTTCACCCAGATCGTCAACACCGTTTCCTGGATGTCCGACAAGCGCATTGCGCTGAACCTGGTGGCCGGTATCTCGCCGGATGAACAAGCTTATTACGGCGACTTCGTTGCCCACGACGGTCGCTATGAACGTACCGGCGAATTCCTCGACATCCTGCATCGGTTCTGGAAAGGCGAATCGCCGCTGACTTACCACGGCGCCCACTACCGCATCGAAAAAGCCCAGTTGGGCCTGCCCTTCAAAGATGCCGAGCGGCCGCGCATTTACCTCAGCGGCGCCTCGGACATTGCCCAGCAAATCGCTATCGCGCACAGCGATTGCTGGCTGCGTTACGGCGATACCCCCGAGGGGATTGCCGAGGCCAGCCGCACCGTGTTGCAGGCAGGTTGCTCGGTGGGCATCCGCATGCACGTACTGGCCCGCGAAACCCGTGAAGAAGCGCTGGCCGCCGTCGAAAGCATGATGGAAAACCCCGACGAGCAGCACCGTGAATGGGTCCGAGAATTTGTCGGGCGCTGCGATTCCCAGGCGGTGAAGACTTCGTTCCAGCTGGCGGAAAAAGCACAGCACGACTGGCTGTCGCCGATGCTCTGGTCGGGCGCGGTGGCATATCGCGGCGGCCCGGCACTGTGCGTAGTCGGCAGTTATCAGGAAGTCGCCGAGTACCTGTTCGAGTACAAAAAGGTTGGCGTCAGCGAGTTCATTTTCTCCGGCTGGCCGACCCGCGATGAAATGCGCCGGTTCTGCAAGTACGTGCTGCCTTACCTGCGCGAGCTGGAAACGGTGTGGGATCGCGATCATGCCTGAGGTCAGCGCCGATGCCCGGCGCAGGGCGATTCGCCTGTTCGGTGCCGGACTGTTATGCGCCTTGCTGGCAGAACAGACCGTGCTGTTTGCCGTTCCGTTGATGATTTTTCAACTGACCGGCAACGTGCGCTACTCCGGCATCGCCTTCGCGCTTGAATGGTTGCCGGCGCTGATCGCCTACCCGTTTGCCGGGTTACTCGCCGACCGCTTTGGCGGCCGCTTGTTGTTCCGCGCAGCCAACACGGCCCGCGGACTGAGCCTGGGCGTCACCTTGTGGATTTGCTGGTTTGCGCCGCATTGGACGATCTGGGCGCTGATCGGAAACGGCATCGTGCTGTCGGTGCTGATGGCTCCGGTGCGCATGGCGGTGGAGAAAAGCGTACCGCTGATCGCTGGCCCCGAGCGCCTCGCCCATTGTCAGTCGCTGGTGCAGAACATGGAGCTGCTGGCGATGGCGCTCGGCCCGGCACTCGCGGCCGGGTTGGCGATGTACACCGACAAGCGCTGGTTGTTGGGCCTCGCCGCGATGGCGCTGTTCGCCGCCGCGTTGTGCTGGAGGAACCTGCCGACGGCGCGAACCCCGGCCAGCGGTGCGGGCAGCGTGCTCAAGGATCTGGCTCTGGGCTGGCGACTGTTGCTCGGCAACCGGCCGGTGCTGACGCTGGCCGGCCTGAACTTCACCATCAACCTGGCCTTTGCCGCGGTACTGAGCGCCAACGCATTTGTCATCAGCGGAGTCTTCAGCGCTGCCGACGGCGTGTTCGGTCTGATGAACGCCGGGGCCGGCGCCCTCGGCCTGCTGAATTTCATTCTGGTGCCGCGCCTGCTGGCCCGGCTGTCGATCTATCGGCTGGGCGCGCTGGGCTTCGCCTTGTTGTGCCTGGGCCTGATCTGCATGGGCGTGGCCAGCGGCGTGGTGCTGTATGCCCTGAGCTTTCTGCTGGCGATGGCCGGGTGTGCGTGGTTCAACGTGTTCAATCGCACGCAGCGGATCAAAGCCATCGACAAAGCCCATCTGGGCAAAGTCATGGGGCCGTTTTACCTGGTCAATCTGCTGTCCTATCCGCTGGGCGGTCTGCTCACCGCCAGCGTCGGCCACGTCTACGGCCCGCAGGTGCTGATCCTGGTGTTGGCGCTGGTGCTGACCGTGCCCGGCACTCTGCTGTTCATCCTGACCACCCGGCGCTTCCAGTTGGCTCTGGGTGCTCCGTCGCTCGCCATGGAGGCGTCCCAATGAAAGTCCTGCCGCACTGCCTGCTCGCTACCGTCGAGTCCGACTCGCACATGTGGAACCTGGTGTACTTGCAATTGTGGCTCGGCGAACACGGCTTGCAGGTGAAAAACCTGGGCAGTTGCACGCCGATCGACGCCGTACTCGGCGCGCTTGAACAGCGTCGCAGCGACCTGCTGGTGGTCAGCAGCGTCAATGGCCATGGGTATTCGCAAGGCCTGGAACTGATTCGTCAGGTGCGCCAGCGGTATCCCCACCTGCGCTGTGTGATCGGCGGCAAGCTGACCACTTCCGAGGCGCAAACCCTGGCGGTGCGCCGGGCGTTGATCGACGCCGGCTACAACCAGGTGTTCGTCGGCGCCGATGCGATCGAGCAATTCAGCGCGTACCTGAGCGCCCTGCCCACCCAACCCGACGCCGAACCTGCACCTGCCCTCTGTGCGCCGTCCTGGGGCTGATCCCCGACCGCCGCCGACTTCGCCCATTCAAGGATCACTACGATGCACATCGTTATCGTCAACCGCTGGCCGCGTTTTCATGATGAGCGCCGCTGGGACAATGAACTGACTCGCTACGAGGCGTTCTTCGATCATCAACAGCACCGCATCAGTTACGTGGTCGATGCGCCCGGCGCCCAGGGCGTGCTCGCCCCGGCGCAGCAGATTGCCCATCAGGTGCAGGTCGAGGACGTCAATCAATACGAGCAATTGCTGGGTGCGGTTCAAGAGGTCATCGCGCGTGTCGGGCCGGTCGACCAGTTGATCGCGCTGTCCGAGTTCACCCTGGAAATTGCCGCGCGGGTACGCCAGGCCCTGAATATCCCGGGAGATGGGCCGGATGAAGTGGCGGTCTACCGCGACAAGGCGCGCATGAAGGAAATCCTCCAGGCTCAGGGTTGGCCGGTGCCGGCGTTTGCCCGCTGCCACTCGGTCGAGCAGGCCCTGCACTTTGCCGGCGAGATCGGGTTTCCGCTGATCGTCAAACCGGTCGACGGTGCCGCGAGCATGGGCGTGGAGAAAGTCGAGAACGAAGCCGACCTGCGCCGTCTGCTCGCCACCCTCGACCTCAGCCGTTATGAGATCGAAGCCTTCATGCACGGCCAGACCTACCACATCGACGGCTTCGCCGATGTCGACGGCAGCGTGCCGTTTCAAGTGGTATCGCGCTACATCAACAGTTGTCTGGATTTCGCCAAGGCCCAGCCTTTGGGCTCGGTCATCGTTCAGGCGTCGCCCCTGCGCAAACGCATCGAAGCGTTCAGCCAACAGATCCTGCGCGCCTTGAACCTGCGCTGTACCGCGTTTCACCTGGAAATTTTCGTCGAGCCGGACGAGTCGCTGGTGTTCCTCGAAATCGGCGCGCGGGTTGGCGGCAGTGAAGTGCCGCACCTGATCAACAAGGTATTCGGGGTCAATCTTTACGAACACTGGCTGCGCCGCCTCGCAGGCGATCAGGTGCCCCTGCCGGCCATCGACGACGATCCGAGTGGCGGCTGGCTGGTCATCCCCAAACCCGCACAGCTGCCTTGCCGCGTGGTGAAGGCGCAATCACTGCGCGAAGCATTGCCCAACCTGTGGCGCGAGCTGTTGCCCCAACCGGGAGAAATCCTCGAGGCCGGCGGCAGTTACGACGCCCTGCACAGTGGCCGCTTCATTTTTGTCGGCGGCAGCGAAGTCGCGACTGAGCGCGATATCCGCCACACCACCCAGACGTACCAATTCCAGGCTGAAGCGCTATGAACGCCATTCAATTGCAAGCCAGTCACGACGAACCGTTGCTGGGCGAACTCAATCGTTATCTGAAGGCCGACGAACGTCGCGCCGTCGCCACGATCGGCGAGCGCCTGATCGCCGCGGCGGGTGGCCTCGACCGGCTGACCGACTACAAACTGATGGTTGCCTACGGCGGCGGCAAGGACAGCTCCTACACCGTGGCCATGCTGCGCGCCACGCAGTTGCATCTGTCGGTGTTGCACGGTCGCACCTTTCAGCTGCGCATCGCCAACATGCGCCACGCCGGCGTACCGGATGCGGTGATGGCCAACATTGATCGGGTCTACCGCGCCTTGCACCTGTTCGACGATTCGCGAGTGGAAATGCTGGTGGTCGATCATCAACAGATCCGCCCATTCGAACGCCACCTGCCGTTCCCTGACGATGTGCAGGCGATGAACCGTTTTGACGTGTTGATGAACGGCCATCGCACCGCCGGCGATGGTCGGCCGACGTTCTGTAATAGCTGCAACCTGGCCGTGGCCGATTTTTATGGACGCGCGGCGTGGTGGCAGGGCGGGGTCGACGCGGTCGTCACCGGCGACTCGCGCAAGGAACAGAAACACTACTTCACCTGGATCATGCGTCTGGCGCAGCGCCTGGGCCTGAACGTCGACGAGTGTCGCCGCCAGGGTTTTCGCGGACTGCTGCAAGCGCTCGATGGCGTGGCCCAGAGCTATTTCATCGAGCTGTTCGGCGAAGGCTTCGACCAGCAGCGCGAGGAGCGTCGCGTCGCCTGCGGCGATGAGCATGCCGACCCGGCGTTCGTCAGTATTTACGATCTGGTCAGCTACAAAGTCGAGGATCACTGGGAACTGATTACCGAGTTTCTCGATTTCCGCTTCGAAGAGCTGGCGTTCAGTTTCACCGAATCGGACTGCGCCAACCCAATGCTGATGGCGCACTTTCGCGGGCTTAAAGCCGAGTACGTACAAGGCCGCCGCTACAACCAGGGGATTGCCGAATACCTCGAACTGGCGCAGGCGCTGATGCGCAAAAAAGAAATGCCCCAGCGCCTGATCGATCTGGCCATGGCTGCGTATGCCGACGAACAGGGCATGCAAGCCCGTCGCACACTTGCCGCGCGCTTTGCCGAGCAGGCCTTCGGGCTGGATGAGGCGCAACTGGTCTGCATGCAGTTTGCCCCGTTCGTCGACCGTGGCCGCGAGCTGTCGAGTTTTCTCGGACTTTGCCACCCGCAGCAGTTGGGCAACATCGACGTGCTGCACCAGATCCTCGCCGGCGAACATAACGAACCGGGCCTCAGCCAGTGGCTGAGCCAGGTCAGCGGTCTGCCGTTGCCGGCGTTGCGCAGCTTGTATGCGCACCAACGGATCGACTTCGACAGCGATGCCACGCTGATCGCCCGGGTCCGTGCCGGCGATCCGCATAAGGGCCGCGTCAGTCGCTACGACCCGGCCACCGGTGAAACCGTGGTCGAACTGGTCTCGGGGCGCTAGGGATGACCACGTCTTGCGGCGGCTATTTTGAGCAGTTCATCGAGCGTGCCCGCGCCCGCGGCGAACTGGTGGTGCAACCGCGCATGGGCTTTGGCACCCTTCAGCAGATGCGCGCCGGGCTGGCCAGTGTCGCCGACCTGCGCTGCGCGGCCATAGGCACCATCACCCTGGACAGCTACACCCGCGTCGGCGATTACCAGAGCGCCTTGCAGTGTCTCAACAGTGCTGCGCCGATGAACGGTTTTCCGATCATCAGCCACCCGATTGAAGCGGTGCGCAGCATGCTCGCCGGGCTGTACGGTGCGCAGTTTCCGATCCAGATCCGCCACGGCACGGCCAAACCGCAAAACGTATTCCAGCGCCTCGCAGCCCTGGGGCTGGACGCCACGGAAGGTGGCCCGGTGTCGTATTGCATGCCTTACAGCCGCTTGCCGCTGGCCGAGGCGGTCAGCGCCTGGGCCGACAGCTGCCGGTTACTGGCCGGCGCGACCGAGCATGCGCACATCGAGAGTTTCGGTGGCTGCCTGCTCGGGCAGCTGTGCCCGCCGTCGCTGCTGGTCGCCATGACCCTGCTCGAAGCGCTGTTCTTCCGCCAGCACGGGATTCGCAGTGTTTCGCTCAGCTACGCCCAGGGCACTTCGCTGGAGCAGGACTTCGGCGCGTTGCAGGCATTACGCGAATTGGCCGCCGACTATCTGGACGGCGCTCACTGGCATGTCGTGGTGTATTCCTACATGGGCGTCTTTCCGACCACGCAGCACGGCGCCCGCCGTTTGATTGGCGACAGCGCGCGCTTGACTCAGGCCGCCGGTTGCGAACGGCTGATCGTCAAGACCGTCGCCGAATCGCGGCAAATCCCCAGTGTCGACGACAACCTCGACGCCTTACGCATGGCGGCCGAAGCGGCGGCCGCGGAACTGCCAACGATGGGCGCGGGCGGCGCTGGCTACTACGAGCAAACCCTCTTCGAAGCGCGACGACTGGTGGAAACCGTGCTGGACCTGCACGCCGACATTGGTCTGGCGCTGATTCAGGCATTCGCTCGCGGCTTGCTCGACATCCCTTATTGCCTGCATCCGGACAACCCCGGACGCGCCACCACCCGCATCGACGACCGCGGCGCGCTGCGCTGGGGCAATACCGGCGGCCTGCCGTTGCCGCGTGGCAGCGGCGGGTCGCTGAACGGCCCCGGCGTCAGCTCCAGCGAACTGTTTCAGATGTTGCATTACACGGTAAATCGTTATGACCAACCCTTGCATTGATTCCAGCCTCGCGCCGTTCATTCTGGTCGACGCGTATTCCACGGGTGCCCTGTTGGCCCGTGCACTGGCCGGCGAGCGGCGCTTGCTGCATGTACGCTCCCGCGCGCAGATGCCGGCGGCGTTTGCCGCAAGTTGCCCGACGGAGCTGTTCGTCGCCGATTACAGCGTCGCCGACGAAGGCCTGGAAGCGCTGATTGCCAGGCTCGCCGCGCACCAGCCGGCGGCGGTGTTGACTGGCAGTGAATTTGGCGTCGAGCTGGCCGATTTGCTCGCCGCCCGCCTCGGCCTGCCCGGCAATGACCCGGCAACATCGGCGGCCCGCCGCGACAAATCGCTAATGGCCGAGCAGGTCGCTCAGGCCGGACTGCCGGTGGCGGCGCAATTGCGCACCCGCTCGATGGCCGAGGCGCTCGCCTGGTTCAAGGCGCGTGGCGGCGCCAGCGTCGTCGCCAAGCCGCTGGACAGTGCTGGCTCCGACAACGTGTTCATCTGCCACGACGCGCTGGAGTTGCAGGCCGCCGTCGAAACGATTCTCGGGTCGACCAACCTGATGATGCTCGACAACCAGGCGCTGCTGTTGCAGGAATACCTGAGCGGCGATGAGTACGTGATCAACAGCGTCAGCCATGAGGGCGAGCACTGGATTACGGACGTATGGAAAAGCTCGAAAACCTTCGCTGCTGATGGTCGCAAAATTTATGACTGCGAGGACCTGCTGCCAGCCGACGCCCCGCAATTGCCACAACTGATCGAATACGTGCAGGGCGTCCTCGACGCACTGGGCATCGTCCATGGCCCGGCGCACACCGAGTTGATTCTGACCGCCGAAGGCCCGCGTCTGCTGGAAACCGGCGCGCGGCTTTCCGGGCTGGCCTGCCCGCCTGCCCTGCAAGCGGCGACCGGTAACGATCAGGTCGCGCTGACCTGTCTGAGCTATCTGACGCCTGCGCGTCTGGGCCAATGGCCCAAGCGCTATCGGCTGCTGCAACACGCCAGGTGCCTGAACCTGATCGCCCATCGCTCGGGTCTGTTTGCGCAGGGCCAGGCACGCCAGCGCCTGGAAACCCTGGCGAGTTTTCACAACGTCAGATTCCGCCGCGCCGAGGGGGCAGCGATTACGCCCACCATTGACCTGAACAGTTCACCCGGCGCGGTGTTTCTGTTGCACCCGCTGTCCGCGCGTATCGAGGCCGATCACGCCGCGTGGCGAGGCTGGGAACGCGACTGGTTGTAACCACAGACAACCCCGCCAACGGGGCTTGAAAAGGAAAGAGAGCATGAGCCTGCATACCCGAACCAAACGACTGAGCGTGCCGCAATTGGTCGCCATGAAGGGACAACAGAAAATCGTCTCCCTGACCGCCTACACCAGCCATATGGCGAAGTTGATGGACCCGATCGTCGATTTCATCCTGGTCGGCGATTCCACCGCCATGGTCGGTTACGGCCGCACGTCGACCCTGGACATGAGCCTGGATGAAATCATTGCGCACACCCGCGCGGTGGTCAGCAGTACGCGCCTGGCGTGTGTGATTGCCGACATGCCCTTCGGCAGTTATCAGGAGTCGCCGCAACAGGCCTACCGTAACTGTGCGCAGGTGCTGGCACGGACCGGCTGCGACGCGATCAAGCTTGAAGGCGGTGCCGTGCTGGCCGAAACCGTGGAGTTTCTGGTCAAGCGCGGCATCCCGGTGATGGCGCATATCGGCCTGATGCCGCAATACGTTCACACCATGGGCGGTTTCAAGGCACAGGGCATGAACGAAACGGCTGCGCAGGCGATTGAAGCCGATGCGCGCGCGCACCTTGCCGCCGGCGCTTTCAGCCTGCTGCTCGAAGGCGTTGCCGAAGGTGTCGCGCGGCGGGTGACCGAGCTGTCGCCAATGCCGACCATCGGCATCGGCGCCTCGCCGTCATGCGACGGCCAGGTGCTGGTGACCGAGGACATGCTGGGCCTGGGCGGGGACCACGTGCCACGTTTCGTCAAACAGTACGCCGATGTCGGCGCGCTGATCACTCAGGCCTGCGACGCCTTTGCGACGCAAGTGCGCGAGGGCACCTTCCCCGAGGCCCGGCACTGCTATGGCGTCGACTGAGCGGCGGACACGGCGCTCTCATCGTGAATCGCCTGAGTCAGCATCTTCAATGCGTGGGCAATGTCCTTGCTCCAGTCGAGGGTGTAGCTCAAGCGCAGGTGATGCTGCCATGCGCCCTGCTGACTGAATATCTCGCCGGGCGCAATCACGATGCGTTTGGCCAGCAGACGCTCGAACACCCGGCGCATGTTCACTGGCCGCGTCGCTTCGACCCAGAATGCGGCGCCGCCCAGCGGGGCGACGATGCGCAACTGACCGTCGGTGTGTTCGTGCAGCATTTCCTGCATGCGCTGCATGCGACCGACCAACAGACTGCGCAACATTTGTGTGTGCTGATCGATCCGGCGCGTGGTGTACAAGCGCGCGATCGCCTTTTGCCGGATCGGCGACAAGCGAAACGCCCGCTCAAGAAACAGCCGATGCAGTTCGGGGCCCTGAAACCGGCTCAGCACATAGCCGTAGGGGGCTTCCGAACCGATGATCTTGTCGAAGGTGGAAAACACCACCAGACGCTCGGGGTCGGCAAAATCACGGTAGCGCGTGGCGCCTGGCGCGAAACAGAACTCGCCGTAGCTGTCGTTTTCAAGCAGCCAGATGCGCCGTTCCGCCAGCCAGCGGCAGATCAGTTTCTTGTCCTCGCCCGGCATCAGACTGCCATGGGGAATATTCACCGTCGACGACAGCACCGCCACGCTGATCGGCTCGCGCTGCAACAACAGCTGCAGTTGCGGCAAGTCAAAACGCCCATCATCGCCCAACGGCAGTTCAATGACGCGGATCCGCGCAGCCTGCAACTGGCGCAGAATCGCCCAGGAACACGGCGACTCCACCAGCGCCACGGTGCCGGTCAGTTGCAGCGCTTCGAGGGATAACTCCAGCACGCTGCGCAGGTCCGAGCCGATGTACACGTGCTCGGCGCGCCAGTAGCAGCGCGTCGAGCGGGTGTAGCGATCCGCCAGAACGCTGCGCAATTCGGTCTCGCCAAAGGGCTGATACAGCGGCGCGTGGGAACGCGGGTACTGACGCGTCAATTCGCGCTCGGTCATCAGCAGCGGGTTTTCCAGCGACAGCAGCATCGCCGGTGCATCGCTGCTCAGCGCCAGCATGCCGGGCTGCCGGGCACTGGCGAAAACGCTGTCGAGCAGGTTCGGCGAGCCCTCGCTGACCAGCGCCGAAGGCATGGCCCGGGTGTAGTAACCGAGCTTGGGGCGCGCATAGATCCGCCCCTGATCCTCGAGCAGGGAATAGGCATATTTGGTCGTGGAGACTGACACGTTCAAACGCTGCGCCAATTGCCGCAGCGACGGCAGTTTCTGCTCGCCTTCGGGATGGGCGGCTTCGATCAGTTCGACGAGATAGCGATAAACAGCCTGGTAGGCAAATGTCGAATCTTTACTTGGGTTCATGCTCAATCGCTTCAAATCCTGGTGCGTTAGGTACTGCGCTCGCCCGTCGAGGTCAAAACCTCGAGGCCAGCGCTTGCACTCGGCCATCCATGCCAACGCTCGGGCATCGTACCGATACCGTCGGGCAAAAGCGTCATCAGCAATGGGCGTTTTCAGTCGTCACGCCACGTGCCGGGAGTGATCGGCACGGCGTTCTCCATGAACATGCGTCGCTAGCCTGGCACCCGATATCTTCAGCAGTCCGGGTGACAAATTCCAGCGTTCAGGGTTGAACCGTTGCAAAGGGTAGCGCACATCGCCATCGGCGCGATGCGATGGCGACCGTGGCCGCACCCGGGAAGGCGCCAGGCGCGTGTCGACGCACCTGACGAGTGCTCGCGGTCATCGAGCAAATGCAATCTCACCGCGTGGGCCACAGGCCGCACGCGGTGTGGTCAGCCGATCAGCGGTGATAACGCCGCACCGCGCTGCTGTTGCGCAGCACGTGGCCTTTGATTTTTTCCATCAGCTCGGCGCGGGTCAACCCGGCCGGCAAGGCGTCGGGGGCCAGATCCAGCGCGTAGATCTGAATGATGTAATGGTGCGCGCTGTCGCCCACCGGCGGGCACGGCCCCATGTAATGGGTGTTGCCCTTGCTGTTGGTGCCGCCGACACCTTCGAGGCTGGATTTTGCACCGACACCGGCCGCAATCTGGCGCGTGCCGGCTTTGATGCCGTAGTGAATCCAGTGATCGACGCCCAGGCCTTTCTGGCCGTCCGGGTCGTGCATGACGATCGCGTAGCTCTGGGTGCCGGCAGGGCCTGCGTTCCAGCTCAGCGCCGGCGACTGGTTCTTGCCGCCGCAACCGGGCGCATCGCTGGCCGCCGCCGAGGTGAACAGGCGGTTATCGGACACGCCCGGGATGCTGAGGGTGAAACGCTCCTGGGCCTGCGCCGGGAACTGCACGCAAAGGGCGACGGCAACGGCCGCCAGCCAAGGGTTGAGAGAGGTCAATCGGGTCATTTCCGGGAGCACCTTTGTGCAGTGGGGCCGTCGTCGGCCTGCAAACTATAGCGGTACCGTTCGTGCCGTGGCAGTGGCAAATGGCTGAACCTCGCGCAGCCACGCAAACTCACAAGAGAAATTGCCCGCGAGGAAGCCAACGATGTCCCTGCACCGTGTCGCCCGTTTCACCGATGTCCCGCAAGACCGTGGCCTGCAAGTCGAAATCGGCGACTGCAAGATCGTTCTGTTGCGTGCCAACGGCCAGTTACGTGCGTTTCAGGGCCTCTGTCCCCATGCCGGGGCCCCACTGGCGGAAGGCGCGCTGTGTCATGGAAGGCTGATCTGCCCTTGGCACAAAGCTGCATTCCGCGCCGAGGACGGCGGCCTGTGCGAGCCGCCCTCGCTCGACAGCCTCAAGCGCTATCCTCTGGAGTTGCGCGGCGATGACGTCTGGGTCGATGACCAGCCCCTGCCCGATCCACACACCCCGCCGGCTGACGATCCGCGCACCTTCGTGGTGGTCGGCGCAGGAGCGGCAGGCACCGCTTGCGCCGCGGCCCTGCGGGAGAAAGGTTTTGGCGGGCGCATCGTGTTGATCGACGGCGAAGCGGATCCCGGCTACGACCGCACGGCACTGAGCAAATTCGTTCTCGCCGGGCAGATGTCGCCGAAAGAAGTCCCGCACCTGCGCGAAGAGGCGTTCTATCAAGCGCAGCGCATCGAACGGGTGCAAGGCGAAGTCAGCGCACTCGACGCGCAAGACAAAATCCTTAAGCTGAGCAACGGCGGCACCCTGCGTTACGACGCCGCCGTGCTCGCCACCGGCGGCGCGCCCAATGCGCTGCAACTGCCCGGCGCCGAGCTGACCAACGTCTTCGTTCTGCGCTCCAAGGCCCACGCCGAACAGCTCATGAATACCGCCAGGCCTGGCCAACGTGCAGTGATCATCGGCGACAGTTTCATCGCCCTCGAATGTGCGTCGGCCCTGCGCCAGCACGGCCTCGACGTCACGGTGCTGGCGCGGCATGCAACGCCTTTCGCCGCGCAATTTGGCGAAGCGGTGGGTCAAGCGATTCGCGCATTGCACGAAGAGCACGGCGTGAAGTTCATCATCGGCCATGAAACCACGCAAATCCTCGGCGAAGACAAAGTCGAGGCGGTGTTGCTGGACAACGGGCTGCGGCTTGCCGCGGATCTGGTGCTGGCCGGTATCGGCGTTCATCCGGCCACCGAGGCATTCGCGTCGTTGCCCAGAGAAGACGACCAGTCGTTGCGCGTCGACGATGGCATGCGCGTATGCGAAGGGCTGTGGGCCATCGGCGATATCGCCACGTTCCCCTTGGGCGGTCAGCCAACACGCATCGAGCACTGGCGCCTGGCCCAGCAACACGCGCGCATCGCCGCCGCCAACATGCTCGGCGGCGAGGAACATTATCTGGATGTTCCGTTTTTCTGGACGAACCACTTCGGCAAGAACTACGACTATCTCGGACATGCCGAAGAATGGAACGAAGTCGAGTTCAGCGGCGAGCCGCAGAAACCGCCGTTCATTGGCCTGTTCGTGAACAACGGCCTCGTCGTCGCGGCGGTGGCATGTGACAAGCAACGCGCGATGGCGCTGCTGGCCGAGCGGATGAAGCAACCTTTGCGGATGAAAGAGGCCTGGACGCTGATTCAGGCCTGACATTGATTCCTACAGGGCGCCGGCGCCGCTGTCGTATCAATCAGGCCAGCGGATTCAGCGGCTCGCGATTGTCGTCTTTCTCGGCATGCACAAAGATCACCCGCGGATGCTGCAGCGGCGCCAGCGGAGGTGGCAATTGCTCCGGCTGCACCGGCCAGAAATGCGTTTCCACGTGACTGATGTCACCCTCCTGATCGTTGTGAATGGTCATCACCCCGGGGGTGCGCAGCTTCTGGAAACGCTCATCGCACAGCTTGAAACTTTTGCTCAACCCTTGATCGTCGATCACTGGCGATGGCAAACGGCGCTGGGCAAAACTGCGGCTTTTGCGCTGTTGATAACGCGCCCAGCCGATCAGAATCACCGCGTTGACCAGCGCCACCCAGAGATAGACCTGCAAGGTCCCCAGCGCTTCGAACGCCGAGTTGTCGATACGCGGTCCGCCGGCGTGGGTTTCGATCAGCGGCCAGAGCCCGCGCACCAGCAAGAACAACAAGCCAATCCATGCCAGCAGGGTGAGGATGACATCGATCACCACCAGAAATGGCCGCTGACGAGTCCGGATAATTTTCATTTGATGACCTCTTCCTGGTCGTCGCCAATCGGTTTGATACCCCGGTCAGGGCTGACCCAGCGCGCACGTTTCTGATGTTGGCCGAACAGAACCTTCGGAAAGCTGACCAAGGTGGTCAGCAGACTGACAAGCCAGAACACCAGCGGATACCAGACCACCCAGAACATGGTCTTGCCCAGGCCCGGTTCATAACGACGGTCGATGACAATGCTCACCGCGAACTGCACCAGGCAGACAAACGCCAGCAGCAAACCGGTAAACGCCGGCGGCATCAGATGATCCACGGCAATGGCGTCCGGCATGACCACGAACTTGCCCACGGCCCAGAAAATCACCGACAGCAAAAAGGTGAACGCCCAACCGGTCGAGAGGCAATATTCGAACAGCAAGGGCCACAGGTAACGGTGCCGGTACTGCCAGATGCCGCGAATGTTCTTGAACAGCACCTCGGCGCCGCCCTGGGCCCAGCGCAGACGCTGCTTCCACAGCCCGCCCAGTGTCTCGGGCATCAGAATCCAGCACAGCGCGCGTGGTTCGTAGAAGATGCTCCAGTGATCCAGTTGCAGCTTCCAGCTGATGTCGATGTCTTCGGTAATCATGTCCGGGCTCCAGTAGCCCACGCGGTTCAGCGCGGTACGCCGAAACGCGACGATCACTCCCGACACGGTGAAGATCCGCCCAAACACCCGTTGCGTGCGCTTGATCAGGCCGATGATCGATGAGAACTCGCCGACCTGCACCCGGCCGACAAGCGTCGAACGCGTCCGAATTCGCGGGTTGCCGGTCACCGCGCCAAGACGGGCGTTATCCAGCATCGGCGCGACCAGATAAGCCGCAGTATTGGGCGCCAGCAATGCGTCGCCATCGATGCACACCAGATATTCACTGCGTGCAGCAATCGCGCCCATGCGCAGGGCGACAGCCTTGCCCTGGTTTTCCGCCAGGTGCAGCACTCGCAGACGCGGGTCCTCTTTGGCCAGGGCGTCGAGCACTTCGGCCGTGTTGTCCCTGGAGCCGTCATTGATCGCGATAACTTCGATGTTCGGGTAATGCTGGGCCAGCGCCGCATGAATGGTGTCGGCGGCGTTGTCGCCTTCGTTGTAGCAAGGGATCAGGATCGAGATCAGCGGCTCGCCTTCCAGTGGCGGCGGCAATGTGTCGTCCTTCCAGGGCCAGTGACGTTCCCAGTGCAGCCAGAAATACAGGCCACCGGCAATCCACAACCCGGACATGAACAACGGATAGAAGAACACGAAGTCCATCAGGAACTGCCCGGTGAGCAGAAAGATCAGCCCCAGTGGCACGCCGAGGACAATCGCCAGAACAAGCAGGGCTAGCAGTCTATCCAGCATGTTATGGATTCCATTTATTGGAGAGCGCAGGCCTGACGGTTTTCAGGTCCGGCAGGTTGTCGAGGAAGTTGTCCGGGTAGTAACCGAAACTGGTCGCGCCCTGACGTTTCAGACGCCCCATCCAGTCCGCCAACTGCGCGCCATCGATGTCGGCCTGATCCTTCTGCGTCCAGTCCCGTGCCTGCAATTCGAACACCGTGCGGTTGAGCGCACCCGGACGTTGCTTGACGGTTTCCACCAGTTTTTCCAGCCATGGGCCGGACTGTCCCCGGGTCTGTTTTTCCATCAGCGGCATGGCCATCGGCGCCGTCCAGTCGTAGGTGGCGAGGAAGTCATCGAGGTTCTGCGCGAACCACGCTTCGCTGTCGGGATTGAGCATCGGCTCGGCAAACAGGTTGCGCGCGGTCAGCACTTGCGGGCCGCGAATCGCGCGAACCCTGGCAGTGAGTTCGTTGGTGAAGTCGATCAGGTAACGGCTCTTGAAGCGCGTCCAGCGTTGCATCGCCGCCGGATCGTCTCGCAGCGCAGCAATCGAGCCCGGCAATCCCTGAGCAGCGTAGGCCTTCAGGGCGTCAGGGCTGGCGTCTTCGAAATCCGAGAGCAGCGCATCGTCGTGGTAGAGGATGCCGTCGACCGAGGCCAGGCGCGCCACGTCCTCGTAGATTTCACCGACGATTCGCCGTACCTCGGGATTGAACGGCGACAGGCGTTTGTACTGGCTCGGATCCACTGACGTGACGCCGGTTTGCGGATCCCAGCGGGTCACGCGTGGCAGCTTCGAATCCAGTTCGAAACTGAGCACCGGCATCCACGCATAAACCTTCACATGCGCACGGGTGCGCAGTTGCCAGGCGACGCGGTCGAACAGATCCGCACGCACCGGCAAGTGACGGTTGGGGAAGTACAACGAGCGCACCAGGCCGTCGCCCTTCGGATCGGCGAAGGCTTGCAGAAATACCGTGTTGGCGCCCATGTCAGCCATGCGCTGCACCAGTTTGCCGAGGTTGATGTCCTGCTGCGCCGGGTCCGGGTCGTACACATTGTCCAGGTCGACATGCACCACGCGCATGGCCGATTCGGCCTGCACCGAGACGATGCTGTTGGCGAAATGCTCGCCGTCGGGGTCGGAGGCAACGAGGAAGCGCGGAGCGCTCATCAGGTTGTCGAGGGCATCGAGCCCGTCGTCCAGGGTCAGGGCCATTTCATAGCCCTGCTCGCCCACCACGGCCAACGACGTGCCGTCTGCCGCACCGTATGGCCAGACCCAGACTCGCGGTCGTTTCCCGGTGGCCTTGCGGATTTTCTCCGAGATGTTGTTGACGTCGGTGCGAATCCGCGCCTGGAAGTCGGCTTCGGATTCATAGCGTTTGCTGACCGGATCGTAGCGTCGGGTCGCAGCGGCGGGCTGCAGGTTGCCCTGCGGGTTGGCGAGAATGCCTTTGTGGTTGGCATCGGTGTGCGCGGCGATTTCCACCAGCCCGGATTGGGAAATCTCGCGCACCTGCTCCCAGGTCAGAAAGTCGGAACGCGCACGCGGTGTGCCGGCGAAATCCACCGGCTGGTTGAGCGGCGTGTCGACCCAACTGCCGACCGGCGCCAGCAGCGCATGCCAGTTATAGGCACGTAGCACCGGCAATACGCGGGTGTAGAAGCTTGCATAACCGTCGTCGAAACTGAGCAGAACCGCTTTCGCCGGCAGCTGTGGGCCGCCCTTGCGCGCCGCCATGATCTGATCGACCGTGACCGGCTGGTAGCCATTCTCGCGCAGCCAGGCGAGCTGCTCGATCAGGCGCTCGGTGCGCACCGCCACCACCGCCTGATCGGGGTCGCGGTCTTCGACATCGTGATAGGCGATGCCCAGTACGTGGTTTTTCGGCCACGGTTTTTCACTGGCCGGCACGGTCCGTTCGGCGGGCGGCACGAAGGCCGGGGCTTGCTGGGCGCAGGCGCTGATCAGCAGCGCTCCCAGCAAAAGGATGAAACGCGAAATCAGAGGCATCTTCAAACTCTTCTAGAAGCGGAAAGTCAGGTCGACGAGCAGACGCAGATCGGTTTCCCGATCACCGTCATAAGGGCGGTTGATCACGCTGAACAGGCCGCCCACCTCGAACACATCGTTCCAGGCATACCGTTGCCCATAGCCGAGCAGCGCCATGCCACCGGTACCTTGCTCACGCTGGCTGTACGTGCCCGCGCCGGCCTGGAATTGCTGGCTCCAGGCGGTTTCGTAGCGGTGATAGAGCACGTGATTGACGTTGACCAGCGGCATCACGCTGAAGTCGGATTTCGGGTTGAAGTACGGCACGTCGTCGGATTTGGAGTTGTGGCTGGTGCCGACTTCCAGACCGGCGTCGACCTGCAGGTTCGGCGCGCTGTAGACACCCTCGCGGCCGGTGAGCAAAGCTTCGACGCGGTTGTTGCCGTCACTGAAGTGCGACGGGCTCACCGACAGGCGCCATTCGCGACGCTCGTTGGCGCGCCAGCGCAGAAACGCACTGCCGCCATTGGCCTTGATGTCACTGTTGAGCGCGCGCAATGGCGTCTCGGCGGACAAGTATTCGAGGCTGCCGCCGTACTGCCAGTGGTCGTTGATGTCGCGGGCAATCGCCAGGCGTGCGCCCTGTTTGTCGCCAAAGCCGTAATCGTGATTCGACACTTCGGCTTCGAGGGTCATGTCGCGGCTGCGCCGCTCCAGGCCGACCCGCTGGAAGCGGTGGTGGCCGGTGCCTTCGGCGAAATCCCCGGTGGCATAACCGGCGCCGGCAAACACGCGCCAGTCTTCGTTGATTGGCGGACTGTAGAGCGTGCTCTGAATGCCGAAATCACGGCTGCCGCTGACGGCACCGGCATCGCTGCTGCCACCGCCGTTGGCCTTGCCGCCGTAGGCTTCGACGCGCAACTCGGCCATGTCATGGACTTGCCGTTCGCGGGCCAGACGCTGCACCTGCCGATTGTCCGGGTTGCGCGCCACGACGTCGTCGGTCAGCGCATCGTTCTGCCGCCATTCCTGCAGCTCCATCGCGGTGCGCGCTTGCGCCACCTCCAGGCCGATGTCGCGCGGGGCGATGCTCTCGGTTTCCTTGAGCTGGTTTTCCGCGCGGCGCGGCCATTGCCGGGCCAAGTACAGGTCTGCCTGGGCCAGACGCAACCCGAGGTTGCCCGGGGCCTGATTGACCAGGGTCTGCAAGCGCTCCTCGCCGTGGGGCAGGTCGGCGCTGTAGGTGCCGGCCTGCGCCGCCAGTTGCTGGGCGTCCATCCATTCATCGTTGGGGTTGCCGATCGGCAAACCTTTGAGTTCGACGCGCGGGCGCTGGGCTTTCGCCGCGTCTTCAGCGACCTTGCGCGCCTCGTCGGCGCGGTCGCTTTCGAGCAACGCGTAATACAGCGCCGTGGTGTCGACGAGCCGATCGCCTGCATCGGCGTCCGGGGCCGCCAGCACCTGACGGTAGAGATCGGTGGCGGTGTCCGGTTGGCGCTGATCGAGGTAGGACGCCGCCACCCAACGCAAGGCATAGGTCGGAATCGCCACGCCTTCGGCTTGCAGTTTCTGGTACTCGTCGATGACATCGGCGGTGCGCGCCCGGGCCTTGAGCGCGCCCATGCGATCGATGCGCCAGCGCGTCACGTCGTCATGGGCCGTGGCATCGGGTGTCCAGGTGGCGAGCAATTTGTCGTAATCGGCCAGCGCGCGGTCGGCGATTACGTAGCGTTCTTTTTCGCTGCGCGTTGCCAGCTCGGCGAGGCGCACGCGCTCGGCCGCCAGATCGCCTTCGAGACGGCGCAGGGTCACCGCATCGATCAGCCCCGGCCGCTGTCGGGCCAGACGCAGCGCCGGTTCCGGCAGACGGGCCTTTTGCAGGGCAACCACGTATTCGCGGGCCACTTCCGGTTTGTTGCCGGCGCGGATAAACGCCTGATCGAATTCGAACAGCGCGTCGTACTGTTTGCCGGCGCGACCGAGGGCATAGCCCAGGGCGAGGCGGCGGGAAGGGTCATCAGGTTTCGCCGCCACCAGCGCCTTGGCCCGCGTCACGGCTTCGTCGGGTTTGCCGGCGTCGGCCTGAGTCAGCGCCAGACCCAGTTGCAGGTCGGCGTTGTCCGGCTCCCGTGCCAGGGCCTTGTTGTAAACCTCAGTGGCCTGATCCCAACGCTTGAGATTGCGATAGGCGCGGGCGGTGGCGGTCAGTGCCTGCACCGGCAAGACGCGGTCGCGGCCCTGGGTTTCATAGACCTTGATGACTTCGGAGTCGAACCCCGCCCAACTGGCGATTTGCAGGTGATCGCTGATCTGACCGTCGCTCGCCTGCCCCGGCGGCACCTGGCGCAATACCGTCAGCGCCGGCGTGTAATGCCCGGCACGGGCATCGCGGACCATTTCGTCGTAGGGCGTGTCGGCCAGCGCCAGCAACGGCCAGAGCAACTGGCTGCACAGGGCGACCCGGAACAAAGGGCGCAAACCACGATGTAATACAGGCACATCAATACGCGGCATTCGTCAGCATCCTTACATGGCCAGCCGGGTCACAATGCCCTCCTTGCCCATTCGTAACGGCGGCCGCGATGTGCAATCCACGGCCAGGCTTTAAAGCCGGGCAATCTTGCACGCAAGCGTAGTCGAAAATTCACAACACAATAATTGTTCAGAATCCTGCGGGCGGTTCAGCGAGGTCAGCGAAAACCGCGGTGGCGGACAGCAAAACGCCCGGCGCCTGTCAAACAGGGGCCGGGCGTCTTGATGACACGCGGTGGGGTTACTGCACTTGGGTGACGCCAGCGAACTTGCTCATCAGGAAGCTGACAAACTGCTCCACGGTCATCTTCTGGCCGTTGAATTCAACCTGATTCGCCGCGTAATGCAGCTTGGTCACGACGTTGGTGCCGTCGGCGACGGCCAATTGCGAACCGACCGCCATGCCAGCGAACATATCAGCCGCTTCCTTGGACTGGTCGACGATGGCTTTGGCGTCAGTCTGGCCATCGAGTTGTGCCTGCACACTGAGCAGATCGACCAGCATCGGCTTCGACACCTGGACGTTGAGGTCAAGCAGCGCGATCAGTTGCTTGCCTAGCTGATCCGGCGGCAGATCCATCGATTGCGGCTTGGTCAGGTCAATCACCAGATTGGCGCGGCTCTCGCCGTTGGCGGTGTTGAACGACAGGTTCTCCAGCGCAAACTGCGGCCCGGCGGCCAGCAGCTTCTGCAAATCGGCTTTGACTTGGGCGTTCTCAGCTTCGGTCAGATTCAGCTCCGGCGCCGGCAGGCCAACTGCTTCGGCCTCGGCTGCGGCTTTTTCGTAGGGCTGCAGTTTGGTCTGGTAGATCTGCATCAGCGACATCGTCGAGGCGATGTCGAGGTTTTTCAGGCTCATGGCCATGGCGGCCGAACCGATTTTCTTGTCGTTGAGCGTCACTTCGCCGATTTTGTAGTCGGCGCGGCCGGCGGCGTTGCTGCCGCTTTCTTCGGTGCGGTTCTTCATTTCGAAGTTCTTCACCCCAAGCACCGATTGCTTGGCGCCGAACGTGGTTTTGCTGCTGGTCACCTCCAGGGTGTTTTCGCCGGTGTAGTAGCCGAAGCTGCTCTTGGCCAGGTTGCTGGCCAGGGTCAGGCCATTGAGTTCGAGCTGGACCGGCGTCTGGTCTTCGGCCACGGTCACCAGCTTCAGGTTGTCCATGTAACCGTCAGCCTTGACCTTTTGCGCCTGAGCGCTGGCGGCGATGTCCATGGTCAGGCCAGAAAATTTCAGGCTCGACTGCTCATCCAGTGCGGTTTCGAACGGCAGCAGGTTGAGGGTGCTGGTGGTCGATTCGTCGTAGCCGATGTTGGTCACACCCTTGAGCGGCGCGGCGCCCTTGGTCGCGGCGAACCATTTTTCGGTGGTCGGGCTCTTTTCCAGTTCGTAGTTGCTGGTGGCCATGACCGGTAGCCATTTCAACGAGATCAGGCGCGAGAAGGGCAGCGGGCCGTGCTCGATGCGGTCGGTAAACAGCAGCTCGACCGGCGCGTCGCCGAACATCTCGCCTTCGCCCTTGAGGCGATAGTGCGCGGTGCTGGTGAACGTGTGGCGGTCCAGCGACACCAGCTCCAGCGAGGCACTGCCGTTGGAGCCGGCCATGGCGCTCTGCAGTTCCTTGTTGGCGTTGCCGACGGCGTTGTTCAGCACCCCTTCGATCTTGGTCCCGGTGTACCAGGCCCCGCCTGCGCTGATCGCGCCGATGGCAACAACAATTCCGAGAAGCACGCCTGCTGATTTATTCATGAATGACCTGATCGATTTCCGTGGCTGTGAATGGGGTCGTCTTCCTTGAACCCGGGATCGGGTCGCGGCTCGACTGTGCGCAATTGAGCGGTGGAGATTAGCACCGGGCGCGGGAGACGGCCCAATGATTAAAGGTTAAAGAGTGTCTATGGGGATGATGGACCATTGACAGGCCGGAAGAGTTTCGGTGTTTTCGCTGACGTCTTCGCGAGCAGGCTCGCTCCCACAAGGGCAGCACCGTACCTGTGGGAGCGAGCCTGCTCGCGAAGGCGTTTCTGTTATCGCGTGCGGGGTCGGGTGAGTGCCAGCAGGCATCCGCCCACGAGCAACGCCGCGCCAGCGACCCACAGCGGTGATGCCTGGGCTTTGGCCGAGCGCCAGCCGCCTTCGACGCGACGCTCGCCGCCGGGTGGATTGAACAGGTTGCCGGACGAAGTTGCCGCCGCCGGACTGCGGTTGAATCCCCATCGCGTCAGCCAGCCCGATACCTGCGGGAAGCCCGGCAGTACGAAGTGCGCAGCCCGCGCCAGTGTGGCTGCGGCGCCGACGGTGGTGCTGGGTTTCGGGTGAAGTGCGCAGTGGACCATCGCTCGGGCGACCCGGTGCGGGTCGTAAACGGGAGGCGGGGGCTTGAGCGCGTGGCCGGTAAAATTGGCGCCATCGCGAAAGCCCGGGGTGTCGATCACCGCTGGATAAATATCGCATACGTGAATGTCCGGGCAGCCGCTCAGTTCACCGCGTAGCGCTTCGGTCAGACCGCGCAAGCCGTACTTGCTCGCCGAGTACGCGGCCGCGTACGGCTGCGCCACCCAACTGCCCAGCGACAAGGTGTTGATCAAAACGCCTCGCTTCTGCGCCTTGAAATACGGCCAGACCACATAAGCGCCGCGCAGATAACCGAGCAAGTCGGTCTGCAGTACTTGCTCATGCACGTCGAGCGGCGTCTGCTCGAAGCTGCCCACTGCGCCGACCCCGGCGTTGTTGATCCAGATGTCGATCCGGCCATCACCAAACTCGGCTGCCTGGCTCGCCAGCGCCTGCATTTGCGCGCTGTCGGTGACATCGGTGCGGACCGCCAGCGCCGCCGCGCCGCGTGCGACACATTCGTCGACCACCTCGGCGAGGGCGACCTCGTCGCGCGCTGCGAGTACCAGCCTGGCCTGTTCGTCGGCGAACGCTTGAGCAGCGGCGCGACCGATGCCGCTGGAGGCTCCGGTGATTACCACGAGTTTGCCGGACAGTCGCGTTTTACGCTGTTGATTCGGTGGCAAATCATCGCGGCTGTGCGGCACCGCAGCCTCCGGTTCGGCTGTGGTCGGGTAGGGAATTTCATTGAGCGCAAGGCGCTGACCGTCACCGAGCGTCAGCGCCAGGTCCTCGATCTGGCCGACGCGTCGGTCGGGGTAGATCGGTTCGCCGGTCGGGTCGAGCTGGTCGTAAATGAAATCCTGGCCTTCGAGCCAGCCCACGGCCGTCTGCAATTCCGGGCCGAGGTAATATTTGCCATCGAGAAAAAAACCGGGGAACTGCGGCGCACGTTCAACGCTTTCAATGGCGTAGCACGTCCCCGGCTTCATACCGGTTGCTGGGGCGATCATGGGGCATTCCTCCACGGTTGGTTGGGCGCCGCACACCGGGCGCACAGCGTTGTTCCATCGGCATGAGGTGCGGCTGTGCGCCCTCACGATGCGCACCGAACGTCAGGGTGAGATCGGATCGCTGGCGGGAAAGGTTTCCTCGACCGCTTCGTCGAGTTTCGAATCGCTGACGCTACGTTCGCCCAGCTTCACGCTTCGTTCGCAATGACAATCGGCGGCCGGGCAGGGCTGCCCATCCGGGTGCAGATCGGCGCAGGCCTGGCTGCAAAAGCGCTTGCCGTCACGCTCGAATGCGCTGTCGCTGGGACAGTCGCACGTGCATTCCGGACACGCGCAGCCAGGGTTTGGCGGGTCGGTTGACATGAGGACCTCCTGATAAGCGGGTTCGGCGGTTAACTCAAAACGGCAGGGGAGCGAGGCTCCCCTGCAACCGGCGCATCAGCTATTGCTGTTGCGCCCACCCCCATGGCTGTTTTCGCCGCCCTTGCGTCCGGCCTCGGAAGCTTTTTCACGGTCATTGGCGAAGTTGCCGCCGCTGTTCTGGCCGCCTTTGCTGCCGGCTTCGGCTGCGCGTTGCGGATCATTTTTGAAGTTGCCGCCACTGTTCTGGCCGCCCTTGCTGCCGGCTTCGGCTGCACGTTCGGGATCGTTCTTGAAGTTGCCACCACTGTTTTGGCCACCTTTGCTGCCAATCTCTTGGTAGAACTCTTTGTCATGGGAAGCCGAAGTGGCTTCGCCACCTTTTTTACCCGCTTCGTTAACCGACATGCCGCCTTGTTTATCTTGTGCCATTTCAACTTACCTCATGTTTGTATGGGCAAAAAGTCGAACTTTGAGTGCTATAAAGATAGCGCCCTTGTTGTTCGCCAAGTGCCATGAAGTTGCGTGTTGCCGTTTTGCTTATAACGGTTGTCGCCAAGTTGTTTTATTGCTGCATAACTGTCTTGCCGTTTGTCTGAGCAGGAAGGTCATGGTTGGCGACGGGCTTGTTACGTTGCCAGCAGTGGCGGCGCAACTCACCGCGTTGCATCCGCTACCACCCCATGACCGGGTTCTGCTTATGACCTGTCAGCCATTGGTCGCAAAGGGCAGCCAGGCTGCCCCGGTTTCCCTTGCTCAGGATTTGCGACCACCGCCGTGGCTGTTCTGGCCTCCTTTACGACCGGCTTCGGATGCTTTCTCCCGGTCGTTGGCAAAGTTGCCGCCGGAGGCCTGACCGCCTTTTTTGCCCGCCTCGGATGCTTTCTCGCGATCGTTGGCGAAGTTACCCGGATTTTTATTACCAGTAGTCATGATAGTTCTCCAATATCGATTGACGTTTCGCTAGTTGTCCGTTTGTTGCTGCGGACAATTATTCCGATAACGCGACGGTGAGAAACGTTTGAAGATTTTTTATCAGACCCGATGAACGGTATCGGTTGCAGAGAAACTTATACAGCGCGCCGAATTCGCTGCCGCTTCGTATAATTTTTCTTGATATTAAAATGCTGCTGTCAGTGTTATCGCCGCTTCGCTTAATTAACCTTTTGTCGGCAGAGGTGACGCTCGGGTGGGGGCGGCAGAGTTGCAGTGCTAGTGTTTTGTCAATGCCCAATGGTCGGGCTATAAGCAACTATGAAAGATGAACGGGAGCAACAGCCATGACTGAGAAACATCGAAGCGAGCACTCTTTCGCCGATGATCCGCAAAAGATCAAAGGCGCAGGCAAAAAAGGTGACCCCACGGCCAACGTCAAGCTGGATCGAGCGGAGAAGGCGCGCGTTGGCGGGCAACATAGCCACGGCGGTAGCCGAGCGGGCAAGGGTGATTGACGCGGCGTGCCCTTTGGCGCCTCAACCCGCCGCGGTTTCCTCAAGCAACAGCGCGGTCACCCGTGACAAGGCCGAGCGGGCACCGTGCTGCTTGAGGGCCTGATTGAACACAGCCAGTTGCCGGTCGGCGCTGGTGCCCTCGGCGATGAGGTTGCTGGCGTGTTCGAACAGCAAGGGCATACGCAACTGCCTGGCCGTTTCGGCAAATTGCAGTTGAGCCATCCCTAACCATTGTTCAGCGGTGCACTCGGTGCCGCTGCCCGGCACGATGAACCTGCCATGGATACCAAAGCGTTTGGCGCGCCAGTGGTTCTCTTCAAGTATCGCCCGAGCGCGCAGGTCATAAGTCGCGCCGGGTTGCGCTTGTTCCATGGCGTGGGTGACCAGTACGCGGAACAATCCGGCGAGCGTCAGCGCATCCTCCACCCGCGGGCAGGCGTCGGTCATGCGTAACTCAAGCGTCGGGTAACGCACGGCGGGACGGATGCCCCACCAGCATTCGCTCGGTTGATGAATCGTGCCGATCTCGCTGAGAAACGCGATGTGCCCGTCGTAGTCGCACTGATCGGCAAACATCGGCGGCACGCCCATGCGCGGCCACTCGCCGCAGGCCACTTGTCGATAACTCATGAAACCGCTGTCGGCGCCGTCCCACAGCGCAGAGGAACAACTCAACGCCAGCAGCAGCGGCGTCCACGGCAACACTTGGTTCATTACCCGGATGCGATCGAACGGCGGCGGCACTTCGACGTGCACGTGCAGGCCCGACAGCACGCTGCGCCGCGCGACGTGGCCGTAGTCCTGAAACAGCTGGATAAAGTGCGCTTCGGCGGTGGGCACCTGATCGCGCCAATCGGCCAGCGGATGACTGCCCGCGCAAAGCAGCCCGAGCCCGAAAGGCTCAAGTGCTGCGCTCAGGGTCTGGCGTGCGCGGCGCAGATAGTCGCTGGCCTGACTGAAATCGGTGAACACTGGTGAGGCCACTTCAATCTGGCCCTGAAACATCTCGCTGGCGAATGCGTCTCCCATGGCCGCCTTGCACGCCTCAATCGCCTCGGCTGGAGGACGGCCGACCATCTCGCGGCTGTGCAGGTCGGTGATGAAATATTCTTCTTCGATACCGAATCGTGGATCGCTCATGGGAGGGCTCGCAAGGCTGGAGGGCAGGGCAATGGCGGTCAGTGATAGTCATTACCGGCAATGGCGCGCAGGTAGGCCTGATCCGCCTCGATGCGCAAATCGCGCCACTCGCTCCAGGTGACGATGCCGCGCCGATCCATTTCATCGCACTGACGCAGCAACTCTTCGTGATAGCGGTCCGGGCACTCCATGCGCAGGGCCTGATCGTCCAGGGTCTGGTGCCAGGTGTCGAGCGCCTGCAAGCGCGTAACCTGGGCCGCCGTGAGCAGATGTTTGAAGGCATTCATGGTGTCGGCTCCTGGGGTGTTTTCACTGGGAGCCGCGCGCCTCGTCAGTGGTTCAAAGCAAGTGACCAGGCGCAGCGGAGCGGGCCGTTTCGCTTGTTCGGCAGTTCCAACCATTTGTCTTGAAGCGTGATTTTTTTTGAAATTTCCTCAGCGCCCGTGCTTCACAACAGGGTAGGCCGTTGTTTAACCGTGGACAGCGCCGCGCTCAACTCAAGACTGAGGAGATTTGTCATGTTTCTACATAACAAGCGACTTCAATACACCGTTCGTGTTGCCGAGCCCAACCCGGGCCTGGCCAACCTGCTGCTTGAACAGTTCGGCGGTGCGCAAGGCGAACTGGCGGCGGCATCGCGCTATTTCACCCAGGCCCTGTCCGAAGACGATCCGGGACGCAAGGATTTGCTGATGGACATCGCCACCGAAGAACTCAGCCATCTGGAGGTCATCGGTTCGATCATCGTCATGCTCAACAAGGGCGCCAAAGGCCGGATGGCCGAGGGTGTGGAGGAGGAAGGTGAGCTGTATCGCTCGCTCAACGGCGCGGGCAACGATTCGCACATCACCAGCCTGCTCTATGGCGCCGGCTCGCCACTGACCAACTCGGCTGGCGTGCCTTGGACGGCGGCCTACATCGACACGATTGGCGAGCCTACCGCGGACATGCGTTCCAACATTGCCGCTGAAGCACGGGCGAAGATTGTTTATGAGCGCTTGATGAACGTGACGGATGACCCGGGCGTGAAAGAAGCCTTGGGTTTTCTCATGACCCGGGAAATCGCTCACCAGTTGTCGTTCGAAAAAGCCCTGCATGCGATCCAGCCCAACTTCCCTCAAGGCAAGCTGCCCGGCATGCCTGAATTCACCAACGTTTACTTCAACATGTCGCAAGGCACCGAAAGCATGCGCGGCCCATGGAACCAGGGCGATGATTGGGAATTTGTCGAAAACCCAACACCGGCCGTCGATGGCGGAGACGGGTTGGCCACGGTGCAACTGGACAGCGCTGACGAGGCGCTGCTGGAAAACATGAAAATGCGGACCATGTCCGACCCCAACAGCGAGCCGGTCACCGGTGCGGATCTGGGTTCCGGCACACAGGCCAAACCCGCCCTGTGACCACGCTGAAACCGCAGGCATCGCTGCGGTGTGCCGGGCGCGTCGGCACAAGCGGGCGCCCCGGCCGATCACTGTGAACTCATCAAGAAGAGGATTCGATAATGGCTACTCCACAGGAAAACCTGCTCGACTGGTTGCGTGACGCCCACGCCATGGAGCAACAGGCTGAGCAGATGCTCAAGGCGCAATCCAAGCGTCTGGAACATTATCCGCAGCTCAAGGCGCGCATCGACCAGCACATCGAGGAAACCCTGGGCCAGCAGAAACTGATCGACGAATGCCTGCAACGTCTGGGCGGTGAGGCGTCGACCATGAAGGACCTGGGCGGCAAACTCATGGCCTTCGGTCAGGCAGTCGGCGGCACCTTGATGAGCGATGAAGTGATCAAGGGCGCCATGGCCGGATACGTTTTCGAGAACATGGAAATCGCCAGCTACACCGTGCTGATCGCCGCGGCGCAAGCGGCGGGCGATACCCAGACGCAAAAGGCCTGCGAGACGATTCTGCCGCAGGAAGTCGCCATGGCGCAGTGGTTGCTCGATCATCTGCCGCAACTCACCGAAGCGTTCCTGCAACGCTCGGCCGATCCCGACAAGGAAGCCAAGAAGTAACGTTGTACCCTGGCGTCCGTTCCCCCCGGGACGGACGCCGCCCCCTTTCTCAACGGCTGTCGCGCGGTTGCCGCTCGATAACCTCCGGTTGTAAATCGCCACAACGGTCCAGGTGATAGCGCTGCAAATCACGGGCGAGAATCAAGTGACCGTGATAGTGGGCCGCCGCTTCCTGACGAACGTCTTCAATCGACGGACTCAACGCCGGATTGGCCTGGTAGCGCGCACTGAAATGCGTCAACACCAGATTACGCACGCCCACGGTTTCGGCGAAGCCGGCAATCGCGGCGGCGCTGCTGTGCCCGTAGCTGGCGCGGGTGCGGTCGATGGCCGCTTGCACGAACGTCGCTTCGTGCACCAGCACATCGGCGCCCACGGCCACTTTGGCAAGGCGTTCCGGCTGGTCGTTATCACCGCAGACAATGATCCGTCGCGCCGGCCGCGCGCTGAGCAAATAGTCTTGCGCACGCAACCAGCGCCCGGCGTATTCGACATCCTGACCATGGGCCAGTTGGCCCCAGAGCGGCCCGCGCTCGATCCCGTCGGCGGCCAGCCGCTGTACATCCAGACGCGGCTCGGGATCAGTCTCGGTGAAGACATACCCGTGGCACGGCACACGATGGGACAGCTCGACGGTGGTCACCTGCACGTTGCGATGGCGCCAGTCGCCAAGGGTCTCGACGGCGTGCAGGTGGATGTCGAACGGCAGGTGCGAGTGGGTGACGGCGAGGCTGAGCCGCAGCCATGGGTGCAGCGCGGCCGGCAGGATCACGTCCAGCGGCCGGGTACGCCCGGACATGCCGGCGCTGGCCAGCAAGCCCGGTAAACCGAGGCAGTGATCAGCATGCACATGGGTAATGAAAACGGCGCGCAACTCGCTGAGCGATAACGGTGTGCGCAGCACTTGATGCTGGGTGCCTTCCCCGCAATCGATCAGGTACCAGCCCTTGCCCGCGGCTTCGAGCAGGGCGGTGGCGCTGACGTTGCGCTGGCGTGTCGGAACGCCGGCAGAGGTGCCAAGAAACAACAAGTCCACGTCGGTTCTCCATGAAGGGGGGCGGGTGATGCTTGCGCCAACAGCGGCGTGGCGGTGTTTCTGCAAGCGTCTGTCTGCCGTTCGACAACCCGGGCGCCTGTTCGGATCAACACAACATCCATTATCCGACGACGATGCAGGTCGCGGGGCGACCAGCGGTTTCGCCTGTAACGCCAGCAAGCGGCACTCCGGCTGCCGCTTGCGGTCACAACGACACGTGAGCGATATACAAGGAGATTGCCTTGCGCAAACAGCCAAAGCCGGTTCTGAACAGTGCCGATGTGGCCAGTCTTTCGCACAACAGAAAAGGCCTGTTCTTCGCGGCAGTGCAAGTCAGCCGCACGGCCATGATTGTCACCGATCCCGGGCAACCGGATAACCCCATCGTGTTCGCCAATGAGGCGTTCGCCGAGCTGACGGGCTTCGCTCAGGACGAGGTGGTGGGGCGCAACTGTCGCTTTCTGCAGGGTGAGCAAACCGACAGGGCGGTGTTGCAGCGGGTCCGGGAGGCCCTGGAAAACCAGCATGAAATCTGCGTCGAAGTGCTCAACTACCGCAAGGATGGCTCGACGTTCTGGAACGAACTGTTCATAACGCCGATATTCAACGAACACGGCAAACTGGTGTATTTCTTCGCGTCGCAACTGGACGTCAGCCGCCGCCGCGATGCCGAGAACGGCTTGCGCTACGTGCAGAGCATGGAAGCGCTGGGGCAACTGACGGGCGGCATCGCCCACGACTTCAACAACTTGCTGCAGGTCATGATCGGCTACATCGACTTGATCCAGCACACCGCCAAACGCCCGAGCGCCGACCCGCAACGCATCGTCATGGGCGCCGGCCACGCACGCGCCGCTGCTGAAAAGGCCCGGCTGCTGACGCAACACCTGCTGGCGTTTTCGCGCCGGCAACGGCTCGAAGGCCGGGTGATCAACCTCAACGCCTTGCTCGAACGAGCAGCCGTCGCCGGCCTGGACGCGCCTGAGCTGGAGCCGTGTTTCGACTTTGCCGGCGATCTGTGGAACTGCCGTCTCGACCCGGCCCAGACCGAGATGGCGTTGAACCATTTGCTGTCGAATGCGCAGGACTCGTTGCACGGCCACAGCCAGCCATTAATCACGGTGCAGACCCGCAACGTCACGGTGTCGACGCCAGTGTACGACGAGCAAAATCCGGGCCTCGCCCCGGGGCGCTACGTCAGCATCGCGGTGATTGATAACGGCGTCGGGATCCCGCACGAGGATCTCGACAAGGTGATGACGCCGTTCTTTACCACCAAGGAAGAAGGCAGCGGTCGTGGTCTCGGCCTGTCGATGGTCTATGGTTTCGCCAAGCAATCCGGCGGGGTCGCGCGCATTGAGTCGACGCCGGGCGTGGGCACCGCGGTGCGGTTGTATTTCCCTGCCGATGACAGTCAGGTCTGGGTCGAAGATCAGATGCTCGACGGCGCAAGGCTGAGCGGCAGCGAGCGCATCCTGATTGTCGAGGACCGCAAAGAGGTCGCGGAGCTGGCCGAAGTGATGCTTGCCGATTACGGCTATCGCAGCGTCATTGTCCACGACGCCGCCGAGGCGCTGGCACTGCTACAAACCACGCGCTTCGATCTGGTGTTCAGCGATCTGGTCATGCCCGGGTCGATGAATGGCGCGGCCCTGGCCCGTGAAATCGATCGCTTGTACCCCGCGACGCGCATCCTGCTTACCTCAGGCTATTCGCAAGACTCGCTGGAGCGCAGCGAAGTTGGCGGCGAGGAGTTCGAGCTGATCGCCAAACCCTACCGTCCCGGTGAACTGGCGCGAAAAATTCGCGCGGTGCTCGACGCTCCGAACAAGCCCGGCTGAATTTTTGCCGTTGATCCGGCCCTAACTTCTGAGCGCTCGGGACAGGCCCGAGGCATCACGCAAGGAGTCAAGGCATGTCGCAGACCCCGACGGACCCGGCACGGGCCGCGCACCGTGCAGAGGAACACGAAGATACCCAGGCGTTGTTGCAGCGCTTGCTGATGGCGCGCGGCCCCGGGGGCCAGGAAGACGAGGTGCGGGCGATCTGCCAGGCGCACCTGATGCGCTATTGCGACCAGACCTGGACCGATCCGGCCGGCAACGTCATCGGCCTGCTCAAGGGCCATCAGCCCGACCCGGAGTCCCGGCAGGCGGTGCGCATCATGGGGCACATGGACGAGATCGCCATGGTGGTCAAACGTGTCGAGCCTGATGGCACGTTGCGCGTGGTTGCGCTCGGCGGTGCGAACCCGGTGAATTTCGGTGTCTGTCCTGTCGATATCCTCGGTGACAACCAGACGCTTGCCGGTGTGTTGTCGTTTGGCTCGATGCACGCGACCACGGGTTCGCCGCAAGGCCAGGATGTCATGAGCGGCGCGGTGCAATGGAAGGACGTGCATGTCATCACCCGCAGCGATCCGCAGGCCTTGCACCGGATGGGCGTGCGCCCCGGCACGCGGGTGGTTCTGAGCCAGCATTGGCGCGTGCCGTTTCGTGTCGGTGATGCGCTTGCCGCGCACTTTCTCGACGACCGGGCGCCGGTGCTCGCCATGCTGCAAGCCGTCGCGCAATTGAGCCAGCGCCGTGAGCCGTTGCCGTTCGATGCGTTTTTTGTGTTCACCACCCTGGAAGAAGAGAGCAACGCCGGCGCGATGTACGCCGCCGCGCATTTACCGGGAGACACGACAATCGCCGTCGAGGTGGGCCCGGTCATGAGCGAGTACGGCACGCAGCTGAGCGTCGATCCGATCATCGATACCGGCGATCAGAAGGGCTACTACTCGCGAGAGGTGGTGATGGCGCTGGCCGATGCCGCCAGACGTTGCGGCTACGCGCCACAGTTCGCGTTATTGGTGGATTTCGCCTCCGACGCCAGTGCAGTCATGAGCGCCGGGATCAGCGCGCATGCCGGGTGCCTGGCGATACCGACGGAAAACACCCACGGTTTCGAGCTGGTGGTGGACGGCGCAATCGAAGCCTGCGCGGCGACGTTGGTGGCGTATCTGACTTCGGTGCAAAGCGACGCGGCAGGTTAGGGCTGCGTGGTGCCTGATTCTGCGCTTTTTGGCTGTCCGTGTATCGCTGATAACCGATTTGCAGTCCGGCGAGTGCAAACTGGGCGAGCGTGCAGTGGAACGAGTATTGGCCCGCGTTTGCAGGTAATCTTTCGCGTCATCGACAAAAACAAAACATACAACAGGAGTCACTGATGCAACCGATTCGTCTCGGTCTGGTCGGCTACGGCAAGATTGCCCAGGATCAACACGTCCCCGCCATTCTCGCCAACCCGGCGTTCCGCTTGGTGTCCGTCGCCACTCAAGGCCAGCCTTGCCCCGGGGTGGAGAATTTCCAGTCACTGGGCGAATTGCTCGATAACGGCCCGGCAGTCGATGCGATCGCCTTCTGCACGCCACCGCAAGGACGCTTCGCGCTGGTCCGGCAAGCGCTGGCGGCGGGCAAGCACGTGCTGGTGGAAAAACCACCTTGCGCCACTTTGGGGGAGGCCATGGCTTTGGTCGATCAGGTTGCGCAGCAAGGTGTCAGCGGCCTGTTTGCCTGGCATTCACGTTACGCGCCGGGCATTGCTGCTGCCCGTGACTGGCTCGCGACGCGCACCTTGCAAAGCGTGCAGATCGACTGGAAGGAAGACGTGCGCAAATGGCACCCCGGCCAGGCCTGGATCTGGCAGCCCGGTGGGCTGGGCGTATTCGATCCGGGCATCAATGCCTTGTCGATTGCCACGCACCTGCTGGCGCTGCCGCTGTTCGTCGCTGCTGCCGAACTGCGCGTGCCGAGCAACTGCCAGTCGCCGATTGCCGCTTCGATCAAAATGTCCGACGCGCAACAACTGGACGTTCGTGCCGAGTTCGACTTTGACCACGGTCACGACGAACTCTGGAGCATCGAGATTCGTTGCCTTGAGGGCGTCCTGCGCCTGGACAACGGTGGTGCGCTGTTGAGCATCGACGGGGTGCGTCAGACCGTCTCGGAAGAAGGCGAGTACGCGGCGGTGTACCGTCATTTCCAGCAACTGATCGGCAACAAGGCCAGCGATCTGGATCTGCAACCGTTGCGCCTGGTGGCGGACAGTTTCTTTGTCGGCAGCCGCGAGCCGGTTGCGCCGTTTTACGACTGACAGGGTTGGGTAGAGGGCGGCGAGGGCGTAAACGCTTTCGCCGGCCACACCTGTTCGCTGGCCCTGCAAGCTTGAGCGCATTCGTCGCAGGGCACTGATTGAATTCGAACTCCGGCGCGGCAGGCGCCTCCATTCAAGTGAGGCGTTCGCGCTCCTCGCGCGAGACCGTAATCAGATCGGAGATTTCGACATGGACACTGATGAAAATGAAAACAGCGACGTGCCACTGCCGCCTGACGATGAGGCACCCGTCGACGAAGACATGGCGGATGTAGACGCGACCAATTCGGTGGCAACCGAGCATCCAAAGCCTGAATGATCGCTCGCTGCGGGCACTGGGCTTACTACTGCGGTGAATGAGCCGGTCTCTTCGTGAGCAGGCTCACTCCCACAGGGATTTTGGCGGGTGATCAGGATGTGCGCCGCGCCGACGGACCTGTGGGAGCGGGCGGTCAGTTCCTTCTCCCCGCCGGCCGCGGCTAGGGTGAAGGGTTTTCCCTGGTATTCTGATGCAGTTCTGTCACCGACATCGTGAAGACCAGTTTCGACCGCCCGAGGTTGGCATACCCATGCGCCACGTCCGTCCGCGCTACCGCCGAACATCCAGGTCCGACAATCAGTTCAGCATCGCCCACCTTCAAATGCAGCGTGCCTTTCTCGACATGAAAAAGCTCTGTGGTGCCATGCGGATGCCCGGCTGAAGAGAACGACTCGCCGGGAAACAGCTCCCAGCGCCACAACTCAAGCATGTTCGGGCCGCTGGTGCCAGCGAGCAGTCGCGCCGATCCGCCCAGCTCACCGGTCCACAGCGTCGGAATGTCCTGACTGTCGATCAGGTGCGCTGACGGCGTATCGGCGACGTTGACGAAGTCCGCCACGGACAGCCCCAGCGCCGCCGCGATTTTGCACAGGGTCGCGATGCTCGGATTGGCCGAGCCTTTCTCGATCTCGACCACCATGCCTTTGCTCACGCCGGAGCGCCGCGACAGTTCGTCGAGCGTGATGCTCTGTTGTTTGCGCGCCTGTTTGAGCGTGCGGGAAACCGCGGCGCTGACGGTCTGGACATCGGCGCCGGCCTCGGTCGATATATTGACTTTATTGGTCATTGATCGCTAGCATCTTTGCAAATTCAGGTATGAGGGGGATTCTGGGATGCTGTCTGTCGTGCCGTCAATCGATCCGGCTGTTGCGCAACTGGCGCCGGGGTTCAGAGCGCTGAGCATTGTCGTGCAGGCTGCGCCGATTACTCAGGCTTATGTGGCGGGTGAAGCCCTGGCCAAAGCCTGCCAGAGTGTCGCCGCCGGTGGTCCGGCGTGGGCGCCTGCGCACTTGCAGGCTTGGGCCGACGTGTTCCGCCAGTTCGGCGCCAAGCCGCAGCGTACGCCCTGTTCGGCCGAAGCGCTGCGCAAGCGTGTGCTACGTGACGGCAACTTGCCGAGCATCGATCCGGTGGTCGATTTGTACAACGCCATCAGCCTCGAGTACGCGATTCCCGTGGGTGGCGAGAACGCTGAAGCTTACGTCGGCTCGCCGCGCCTGGTCGTCGCCGATGGCAGCGAGCCGTTCGATACGATGAAAGAAGGCCAGCCTGCGCATGAATTCCCGGACGCTGGCGAAGTGGTCTGGCGCGACGATCAGGGCGTGACCTGCCGGCGCTGGAACTGGCGCCAGGGCGTGCGAACCCGCCTCGATGCGCAGGCGCAGCAGATGTGGTTCATCCTCGAAAGCCTGCCGGCCATGCCGCTGGAAGCGCTGACCGAAGCCGGCGACAAGCTCATCGAAGGGTTGCAGCAGATGATGCCCGGCGCGGAAATCGAAAGCATGCTGATCGGGCCGGGGGCGCGTTAGGTCAAGTGGCGTGCGAACCCGTTTCGTCAGCAGCAACGCGATTCCCCGTGGGAGCGGGCTTGCCCGCGAAGGCGGCGGCATATTCAACATCTTTGCTGTCTGACCCACCGCTTTCGCGAGCAGGCTCACTCCTACAATGGTCCGTGTCGACCATTGATTTGGTGGTGCCACAAAACCCCTGTGGGAGCGGGCTTGCCCGCGAAGGCGGCGGCACATCCAACATCTTTATTGACTGACCCACCGCTTTCGCGAGCAGGCTCACTCCTACAATGGTCCGTGTTGACCATGATTTGGTGTGCCACAAAACCTTGTGGGAGCGGGCTTGCCCGCGAAGGCGGCGGCATATTCAGCGCCTTTATTGACTGACCCACCGCTTTCGCGAGCAAGCCCCACAATGTTCCGTGTTGACCATGATTTCGTGGTGCCACAAAACCCTGTGGGAGTGGGCTTGCCCGCGAAGGCGGCGGCACATCCAACATCCTTGCTGACTGACCCACCGCTTTCGCGAGCAAGCCCGCTCCCACAAATTTACGCTTGGCCTCAGTAAGGGCTAGCCGTCGGGCGCACGATCAGTTCGCTGACGTCGACGTCCGCCGGTTGTTCGACGGCGTAGGCAATCGCGCGGGCGATGGCTTCGGCGGGGATGGCGATCTTGCGGAAGGACTGCATTTCAGCGCGGCCGCTTTCGTCGGAAATGCTGTCGGCCAGTTCCGATTCGGTCACGCCCGGGGCGATGACGGTCACACGGATATCGCCGCCGACTTCCTGGCGCAAGCCTTCGGAAATGGCCCGGACCGCGTACTTGGTCGCGCAGTACACCGCAGCGGTGGGGCTGACGGCATAGGCGCCGATCGAGGCGATGTTGATGATCTGCCCGGCGCGCTGGCGCTGCATCAACGGCAGGGTGGCGGCGATGCCGTGGAGCACGCCACGGATGTTGACGTCGATCATGCGGTTCCACTCATCGACCTTCAGCGCGTCCAGCCGCGACAAGGGCATCACGCCAGCGTTGTTGACCAGCACATCGACGCGGCCGTAGTGCTCGACGGCATAATCGACAAAGCGCTGCACATCCTGCTGATCGGTGACATCCAGCGCCCGGAACTGCGCGTGGCCACCGGCGCTGTTGATCTCTTCAGCAATCACTGCCAGACGCTCTGTGCGCCGCGCGCCCAGCACGACTTTGGCGCCACGGCTGGCGAGCAGGCGCGCGGTGGCTTCGCCGATGCCGCTGCTGGCGCCGGTAATCACGATCACTTTGTCTTGAATGTTCAGCATGATGTCATCCTCTTCAGTGTGCCCGGGAGTGGGCTTGAAAGAAGATTAAGCGGCCTGACTCATGCCTTATTAATCGATTCCTCCACGGCATTTGCCCAATTCTGCTGCATCGCTTTCAAGCACTGCGCGGTGCGTCGCGATAGGCGCTGGGGGTGACGCCGACTTCGCGGCGGAACACTTGAGAGAAGTGGCTGGGGCTGGAATAGCCGACCTCCAGGCCAATGTCGATCACGTTGCGCGCAGTCTCTACCAACAGCTGCCGAGCGCGGCCCATGCGCAGGCGGATGAAGTATTGCGAGGGCGATAAACCGGTCGCGCGTTTGAAGGAGCGGCTGAAATGGTAGTCGCTCAGCTCAGCGATGCCGGCTAAATGACTGAGGCTGAAATTTTCAGCCAGATTCACGTTCATGGCTTCGATCACCCGGCGCAGTTTGTAGGCGGGCAGGGCGTTGTCGCGACGGGGGTTGCTGTCCGGGTCTAGATAATGACGCAGCAGATGAATCGCCAACGCCTGGGCCAGACTGTGCACCAACAGTGCGCTGGGCTGGCGCTGCTCGGTCAGTTCGATGCGCAGTTGGTTGAGAATAAAACTGACCTGCTCGTCACGCGCGCCGGACACATCGACAAACGTCACCGCGCCGGCCTGCTCGCCGAACGCTTCCCAGGCCGCTTGTTCGATCAGGCCCAGGCCGAGGTAAAGGTGCATCACTTCGAAGACTTCGCAGTCTTCGGTCTGCCAGCGCATTTCGTAGGGTTCGCGGGTGTTGGTCAGGAAAAAATCGCCCGCCGTGACCCGGCTCGCCTGCCATTCGCCACCCAATGAACGTTCCTCGACCCGTGCGGTGCCGGCCAATACCAAAACCAGCAGCGGTTCGGCCACGCAGGGCACGCGGATCGGCTCAAGCAAAGTCTGATGGCGGAACAACTGCACCACCGCATCCTTGATCTGCGGCCGGGGCGTGGTTGTTTCCGCGACACCGGGCAAGTGCGCCGGCATGGCTTCGGCAGCGATGCGTGCGGGTTGGCTGACTGTCGGTGTTGCAGGACTGGAAGAGGGCACAGGACGCTCCATGAAAAGCTTCGGCTGCGGAAGATTTTTGAAGGTTAGGGCGGTTGAAAAACAAACGCCAGCGCAAAACTCCGACAGTCCCGGCAAGCACCCGAAAGCCCGGCACCGGGTATTGCGCGACAGTGAAGCCGTGTTGACGACAGCGCCGTATCGGCGCCACACCGATTCGCTATCGAGGAAAAAAACCATGACTGATATCAACCACACCCTGCCACAAGAAGTCGCCGGTAAAGTCGCGTTGGTCACTGGCGCGGCCAGTGGCATCGGCAAGGCGATTGCGCTGATGCTGCATGCCCGCGGCGCCAAGGTGATCGCCGAAGACCGCAACCCGGCCGTCGAAGCACTGGCCCGTCCCGGTCTGGTGCCGCTGGTGGCGGACATTACCGAAGATGGCGCCGCCGAACGCGCGGTGGGCCTGGCCGTCAAGCAATTTGGGCGGCTGGATATTCTGGTCAACAATGCCGGGATCATCATCAACAAAGCAGTGATCGACATGAGCCGCGAGGACTGGGAAAAAATCCAGGCGGTCAACGCCACGGCAGCCTTCCTGCACTGCCGCGAAGCGGTCAAGGCGATGATCCCGAACAAGTCCGGAGCCATCGTCAATATCGCCTCCTATGCCTCGTACTTCGCGTTCCCGACCATTGCCGCCTACACCGCCTCGAAAGGTGCGCTGGCGCAATTGACCCGCACGCTGGCGCTGGAAGTCATCGAACACGGCATTCGTGTGAATGCCATTGGCGTCGGCGATGTGGTGACCAATATCCTCAATGATGTGGTCGAGGACGGCCCGGGATTCCTTGCGCAGCACGGCGAGGCGGCGCCCATCGGTCGTGCCGCACAACCGGAGGAAATCGCCGAGATCGTGACTTTTCTCGCCTCCGAGCGTGCCAGCTTCATAGTCGGCTCGGTGGTCATGGCCGATGGCGGCATGACGGTGACGGCGGGCTGATCGCCGCGCAAAAAGCCTTGGGAGCGTGAAGTCGCGCTTCCGAGGCTCTTACGCAGAATCAGGCAAATCTGCAGCATCTTTGATCTAGCCGCCGCTTGGTAAAACTGGCTAATCTTCATCCGCAGTTGACCCACCATCGTCTGCTTTCGAGGCCCTTTGCATGGATAACCACGACGCTTCCATCCTCCACGACACGGCGGTGTATCGCGCCGAGCTGGTGCGCCTGCTGACCCAGCGTTTCGACGCGCCGGGCACCTACGAAACCGCGATTGCGCCGCTGCACGTGATCCGTCTCGATGGACCGTCCGAGTTGATCCATGTCGTGCATCGTCCGGCGCTGTGCCTGATCGTGCAGGGGCGCAAGGAAGTCGGGCTGGGTGACGAACGCTTTCTGTACGACCCGCTGAATTATCTGGTGGTGTCGGTGACGTTACCGGTGTCGGGCCGGGTGATCGAAGCCTCGCCCGAGGCGCCGTACTTTTGCGTGCGGCTGGATTTCGATCCGGCGCAACTGACGCAACTGATTGCCGAATCGCCGCTGACCGGCATCCCGCAGGAAACCGGACGCGGGATGTTTCTCGACAAGATCGATGTAACCCTGCTCGACACCATGCTGCGTCTGGTGCGTCTGCTGGATAACCCGCGCGACATCGGCATGCTCGCGCCGATGGCGTTGCGCGAGCTGTATTACCGCCTGCTGCGTGGTCAGCATGGGCACTTGCTCTACGAAATCGCCGTCAGCGATTCACAGACCCATCGGGTCACACGGGCTATCGACTGGCTGAATAAACATTTCACCGAGCCGCTGCGCATCGACGCCCTGGCGCAGGTGGCCAGCCTGAGCAACTCGGCGCTGCACCATCGCTTCAAAGCCGTGACGGCCATGAGTCCGCTGCAGTATCAAAAGCAGTTGCGTTTGCAGGAGGCGCGGCGGCTGATCATCAACGAAGGGCTGGACGTGTCGAGCGCCTGCTATCGCGTCGGCTACGAAAGTGCGTCGCAGTTCAGTCGCGAATACAACCGCCAGTTCGGTTGCCCGCCGTCGAAGGAACTCAGCCGGTTGCGCCAGACCGGTTGATCGCCGCTACGTTGAGGTGCGGATTCAGAACGTCGGTGTGTACTTCACGCTAAACATCACATTGCGCGGATCGCCGAAGTTGTTGTTGCCGTTAAGCTGGTTGTAAGCGGCGGTGTAGTAGCGCTTGTCAAACAGGTTGTTGGCGTTCAGTGCCAGGCCGATTTCTTCGCTCAACTGGTAGCCCAGACGAGCACTCCATACTGTGTAGCCGGCAACGTCATAGGTGTGTTCATAACCGAGCGTATGGCTCTGGGTGGTAAAACCCAGCCCTGTGCTGACACGGTTCCAGTCACCGCTCCATTGGTAATCGCCCCATACCCGCAACATATGCTTGGGCGTCCAGGTGCTGAAGACTTTGCCTTCGTTGGCCGGGTCGTCAAGGTACTGGGTGGTGTTGTAGGTGTAGCCGGCGAACAGTTGCAGGCCCGTCAACACTTCGCCGCTGACTTCTGCTTCGATGCCCTGGCTGCGCACCTTGCCGGCGGCGGTGGAGCAATACCAGCCGTCGCAGGCCATACCCGAGGCCAGGTCGTTGACCGCACGGTTTTCCTGGTCGTAACGGAACAACGCCAGCGAGGTGTTGACGCGGCCATCAAGCAATTCGCCTTTGAGACCCACTTCGTAGTTGCTGCCGACCACCGGTTTTAGTGTCTGGCCACCTGCATCGCGATTGGTCTGCGGTTCGAACACATCGGTGTAACTGGCATATACCGCCCATTCGCGACTCAAGTCGTAGACGATGCCGGCGTAGGGCGTAACCACGCCGGTTTCCTTGGCGGTACTGTCAGGGGCGGGGGTGACGACATCGCTGAATGCCATCCGGGTTGCCGACTGATAGCTGAAGTCATATCCGCTGACCCGTGACCCGAGAACCAGCGTCAATGGCTCGATCGGTTTGACTCGCCAGCTGCCATATAGGCCTTTTTGCCTGATCTCGTACTGGCTCGGCGTGGCGCGGCCGCCCGGGGTATTGAGCAAGCCTTCATAGCTGATGGACGGGCGGTCGTGGTTAATGTCGAAGATCGTGTCAGTGGCGCTGTTATTGAAGGTACGGGCGAATTTATCGTCGGAGGTGTATTTGGCGTAGTTGCCGCCAATCATGACTTCATGAGCCATGGACAGCGCTTCGAAGTGGCCGATGAGGTTCATGTCCAGACCGAGCTTGCTCGCGTCGAAATCCGTGACGAAGTCGGCGTATTGAATGCCGCTGCCGTCGGCCTTGAGGCCATTGCCGCTGGTTTGCAGCCGCTGGTTTCTGCCCTGGTTGGTTTCGCTCATGTGCACCGCGCCGGTCTTGAAGGTCCAGTCGTCGTTGAATCGGTGCTCCAGATCGGCATACAGCGTTGTCACCTCGATGTCTTGATGGTTCCAGCGTGCGCCGGTATAGGTCGAGCGTGGCACGTTCACAGGCTTGCCATCGCTGTAGCGGGGCAGGCCGCGGATCATCGGGCGGGACTCATTATCGGAATGGCTGACGGCCAGGCCAAGGGTCGTATCGTCGCGCAGGTCCATATCGAGCGCGCCGTAGAGCGAATGGGTTTTGCTCCATTCGTAATCGATGAACGACTGGCTCTGGTCTTCGTCGGCGACGAAACGCCCGCGCACCGTGCCGCTCTGGTTAAGCGGCCCGCCCGCATCCAGTTGCAGGCCGTAATGGTCCCACGAACCGGCCTTGGCGGTGACGGTAACGGTCGGCGCGTTTTGCCCGCGCTTGCGCACCAGATTGATTGCGCCGCCCGGGCTGCCAGCGCCTTGCAACAAGCCTGAGGCGCCGCGCAGCACTTCCATGCGGTCGAAAAAAATCAGGTCCTGGGTCGCCCAATTGCCCAAGGCGTAAGTGTTGCGCGGGATCGGCACGCCGTCGTATTGCCAGTCATCGATCTGAAAGCCGCGCGAGGTGAGGATCATGCCTTGGCCGACACCCTGAACGCCGACCAGGCCGGTGGTCTTGTTGGCCGCGTCTTTGAGATCGGTGAGGTCCTGATCGTCCATTTGCTTGCGGGTCATCACCGTGACCGATTGCGGAATTTCCTTGAGCGTGTGCGTGCCTTTGCCGAGGGTAACGGCCCGTGCGGCGTACGAGCCGGAGTGTTCGGTGGTGGCGTCGTAGCTGCGTTCGACGATAGTCGTCGCACCCAGTTGCAGCACATCGCTGGCGGCCACCGGTTCGACGCTGAAGTTACCTTGCCCGGTGATGCGCAGTTGCAGGCCGCTACCTGCCAGCGCCTGTTCCAGCGCCTGCTGCGCCGGCATCCGGCCGATCACCGCGGGCGCTTGCTTGCCTTGTACCAGCGCAGGCTCCAGCGAAATGATCTGCCCGCTCTGGGCGGCAATCGCATTGAGCGTGCGCGCGAGCGGGCCGGCCGGCAGGTTGAAACTCAGCTCCTGGGCCTGTACAGGGCTCACTAGAGCAGCTAGGGCGACGGATACGCAGAGGGAACGGGGCCACGTGTTGAGCACAACAATCTCCTGATTATGTGGAAGTGTCAGGAGATAGGTGCGATGAGAAATGAAAACCGGACACGAACAGGAATGATTTTCATCAAAACGTTATTTCCGGTCACTTTTTGCTGATCAACGTCAGCCAGGGCCCGTAGTGATCGACACGAATCGGCAGGGTTTCGGTCAAGGCGACAAACGACCGGTCGGCGTCGTCCAGCGGGAACACACCTTGTACGCGTAACCCGCGAATCTCCGGTGCCACACGCACGAGACCGCGACGGTAAGGGCGCAAGGCATCGACCACCTGCTCGAGGGATTCGTCCAGCACACTCAATCGCCCGTTCAACCATTCGACACGGTTGCGCTGATCGTCGCCCGCCAGTTTGAGACTGCCGGGGTAGAGCAGCGCTGCCTGGCCCTCTTTGACTACCTGCGTGGTGCCGTCGAAGAGCCGCGCCTGGACCGAATGCTGCAAGACCACCAGGCGACTGGCGTCGGGCTCCTGCGCGACCAGAAAGCGCGTGCCCAGTGCGCGCATTTCGCCTTGGGCGGTGCGCACGATCAGCGGCCTTTGCGGATCGGGTGCGACATCGATCACCAGTTCGCCATAGCGCAAAATGACCAGTCGCTGTCTGTCGTCGAAACGCAGGTCCACAGCACTTTGAGCGTTCAGGCTCAGGTGACTGCCGTCTGCCAGATCGAAGGTCTGACGCTGGCCGCGTCCGGTGTGCAAGTCAGCCAGCAGCGACTCGCCGAATCGACTGCGGGCACCGAGCCACAGACCGCCGCCGACCAAACCCAGCCCGGCGAACACGCGCAAGACGTCGCGCCGCGAAGTGTGCGGTTGCAACAAGACGTGTCGGGCTTCGCTGGCCTGTCCAGGCAAGCGCCGATCCAGCGCGCGCACGGTGCTTAATGACGGGCCAAGCCGCTCCTGCAGGTTTTTCCAGGCCTGGCCGTGAGCCTCGTTCAGTGCCAGCCAGGCGTCGAAGCGTGCCTGTAGCGCGGCATCCGGTGTGCCGGCGTTGAGCTTGACCATCCAGTCCAGGGCTTGCTCAATCACCGGGTCCAGGCGCGGCTTGCTCATGGTTGCACGTCGCTCAGGTAGCATTGGCGCAGGGCCTGTTTCATATAGCGGCTGACGGTACGCTCCGACAGTCCGAGTTTCTGCGCAATCGCGACGTAACTCATACCGTCCAGCTGGCTATAGAGGAACGTTGCTTTGACCAACCTCGGCAATCCGTCGAGCGCGCGGTCGATGGCGACCAGTGCTTCCATCAGTTGCAGTTGTTCTTCCGGGGAGGGCGCGAGTGCCTCGGGCAGGGCGGACAGGCGCTCGAGGTAAGCCAGTTGCAGTTTGCGCCGCCGGTGACGATCGAAGATCAACCGGCGCGCGATGGTCGACAGGTAAGCGCGCGGTTGCGCAATGGTGTCGGGATCGACCCGCGCGGCCAGCAATTGGCAAAAGGTATCGGCGGCGGTGTCCTCGGCGTCGGCACGATTGCCCAGATGCCGGTTGATGTGCTGAAGCAGCCAGCGATGATGATCGCTGAAGAAGAAACCCAGCTTGCTGGACGGAGAAGATGGCACTGGCGGGCTTTCCAGATGTTAGTGAGAATCTGTCTCAATACTACCGGGGAGCCACGCAACGGCGCAATCAGTCTGTCGCCGGACGGGTCGTTATCCTCGGTGTCCCGCCCAGTCGTCGCGAAATCCCAACAGAAAATCGACAAACGCCCGCACCCGCTGCGGCACATAGCGGCCGTGCGGGTAGAGCAAGGTATACGGCCGCGAACGCCCGGCGTACGGCTGCAGCACTTCAACCAGCCGGCCATCGGCCAGTTCCTGCTCGACGATAAACCGGTAAGTTTGAAAAAGCCCAGCGCCGTGTTTGGCCAGGGTGACGCCGCCGAGCACATCGTCGGAGCAGGAATAACCACCGTCCGAAACCACTTCACGATCCCGACCGTTTTCCTGAAACAGCCAGGAAATCCGCCGGCCACTGCTGGGCAATTCGAACTGGATGCACTCATGCGCGATGAGTTCGTCGAGGGTTTGCGGGGTGCCGGCCTTTTGCAAATACCCGGGGGAGGCGACCACCACCAGGCTGGCGTCTTCCAGTAGCCGCGCGATCAGGGTCGAGTCTGGTTGTGCGCGCACGCGGATCGCCAGGTCATAGCCTTCTTCGACGAAGTCGATATTGCGATTGCCCAAGTGCACGTCGACCGTGACCTCTGGGTACAACGCACGAAATGTCGGCAGCAGCGGCAGGATGCGGTGATGACCGTAAGTGGTCGGCAGGCTGATGCGCAATCGCCCTGACGGCGAGGTTTGCGCGCCCATGACTTCCTGCTGGGCTTCGACCAGTTGGGTCAGGGCCTGGCTGCATTGCTCGAAGAAGGTGCGGCCGGCGTCGGTCAAGCGAATGCTGCGGGTGGTTCGGGCAAACAATCGCGAACCCAGGCGTTGCTCCAGACGCAGAATCGACCGGCTCACCGCCGCAGGCGTGACCCCGGCCAGTTGCGCGGCGGCGGTGAAGCTGCCGGCTTCGGCGGCCAGGCAAAACAGTTCGATACTGCCTAACTGCAAGTCTTCAAAATGGCGTTTCATTGTGGCTCGCACCAAGGATCGACGGACGTTCATCCTCTGTGTACCACAACGAACGATACCGCCGGTACACACCGGCGGTATGGCAGGGTTTCGATCAATGACCGGCGCTCTGGCCACCGTCGACGTGGAGGATCTCGCCAGTGACGAAATTCGCGCTGTCCAGGTAGAGAATCGCTTGCACGATATCGTCAATCTCACCCATGTGGCCGACCGGGTGCAGGCTGCCCAGCGCCTGATGGGTTTCTTCGGCATGCATCGGCGTTTTGATGATGCCCGGCGACACCGCGTTGACCCGAATACCGCGCTTGGCGTACTCGATGGCCAGGGATTTGGTCGCCGCGTTGATGCCGCCCTTGGTCAGCGAGGCGAGCACCGACGGTACGCCATCAATTGCATGGTCGACCAGGCTGGTGGTCACGCTGACAACGTGGCCGCTGCCGTGCTTTTCCATCTCGCCGACGGCCAATTGCGAGATGTAGAAAAAGCCGCTCATGTTGGTCGCCACGACCTGTGCATAGTCCGCTTGGCTGTAGGCGGTAAATGGCTTGGCCAGAAAGATCCCGGCATTGTTGATCAGCGTATCGACGCGACCGAAGCGGGCCACGGCGGCGCGAATCACCCGCTCGGCCGTTTGTGGATCGGCGATGTCACCGGCGACGGTCAGAACGTCCGGGTCACTCGATTCTTTGATCGAACGCGAGGTTGCGACCACTTGATGGCCGAGAGCGCGAAATGCTGCAACCAGACCTGCACCAATGCCTTGCGAGGCGCCGGTGATGACAACGACTTTTTTGGATGTGCTCATGATGGTTTCCTCAAGGATATAAAGCGTTAAAGGCCGGACAAGTCTTTGCGGTATTGGGTGGTGGTCATGCCGGCATAACCCCAGTTATCGGTGTCCACTTCGTCGATGACGATGTGCGTGAGCTTCGGGTCCTTGTTGAGCACGCGCTCCAGGGTCTCGGTGAATTCCTTGATCACCTGGGCTTTCTGTTCGGCGGTGACGCCGTCGCGGGTGATGCGTACGTTGATGAAAGGCATGGGAAGTCGCTCCAATCGCTGACCCGTCGGGATGGCGGGTGGCTGTTGGAGTGAACTTTAGGAAGTTGCGGCGAGTTGATAAATGGGGGCTGGGGTACATCATTTGTACTGTGGTGTATCTAATGGGCTGCACCCCCAAGCCTGCCTTTGTAGGAGTGAGCTTGCTCGCGAAAGGGCCGGCACATCCAACATCGATGTCGCCTGACACTCCGCCTTCGCGGGCAAGCCCGCTCCCACAGGGTTTTGCATTCATTCACACATCTGCCATCTAGCGCAGATCCACTGTGGGAGCGGGCTTGCTCGCGAAAGGGCCGGCACATCCAGCATCAGTGTCGTCTGACACTCCGCCT
>NZ_JABWQS010000059.1:0-30028 GCF_014268545.1 Pseudomonas sp. SWRI81 | reverse complement strand
AAAGCGGTGTGTCAGACAACATCAACGTTGACTGATACACCGCTTTCGCGAGCAAGCCCGCTCCCACATGGGTCTGCGGTGAGTTTTGAATTCTTTGTGAGGACACCGTTTTGCGCTCTACCGAAGTCGTGATCATTGGCGCTGGCGCCGCCGGCTTGATGTGTGCCCTGACCGCCGCCGGGCGTGGGCGCGAAGTGTTGTTGCTCGACCATGCGAACAAGGCCGGCAAGAAAATCCTCATGTCGGGCGGTGGCCGCTGCAATTTCACCAACATGTACACCGAGCCGAGCAATTTCCTTTCGCAGAATCCGCATTTCTGCAAATCGGCACTGGCGCGTTACACCCAGTGGGACTTTATCGGTCTGGTCGGCAAACACGGCGTGCCGTACCACGAGAAGAAACTCGGCCAGCTGTTCTGCGATAACAAATCCAGCGACATCCTCGGCCTGCTTCTCGATGAATGCGATCAGGCAGGCGTGGAGCTGCACCTCGACACATCGATCCAGACGATTGAAAAGGTCGACAGCGGCTATTTGCTCGACACCACCCTCGGCCAGATTCAATGCCAATCGCTGGTCATCGCCACCGGCGGCCTGTCGATCCCCACCCTGGGCGCGACCGGTTTCGGTTATCAGGTAGCGAAACAGTTCGGCCATGAACTGCTGCCGACCCGCGCCGGCCTGGTGCCGTTCACCATCACCGATCAGCTCAAGGAGCTGTGCACCGAGCTGTCCGGAACGTCGGTGGATTGTCTGGTCAGTTGCAACGACCAGAGCTTTCGCGAAAACCTCCTGTTCACTCATCGCGGCCTCAGCGGCCCGGCGATCCTGCAGATTTCCTCGTTCTGGGAACCTGGCGACACGGTCGAGATCAACCTGCTGCCGGATCACGACGCCGCCACATGGCTGCAACAGCAAGTGGCCGAACGCCCGAACAGCGAGCTGAAAACCCTGCTTGGCGAGATCTTCACCAAGAAAATGGCCAATCTGCTGGCGGACAGCTGGTTTGTCTCCAAGCCGATGAAGCAGTACACCCACGCGGAACTGGCAGAGATTGCCGAGAAGCTCGGCAGCTGGAAGGTTGTGCCGGCAGGGACTGAAGGCTATCGCACCGCTGAAGTGACCCTGGGCGGCGTCGACACCCGTGAGGTCTCGTCCAAGACCATGGAATCGTTGAAAAGCCCCGGCCTGTATTTCATTGGTGAAGTGCTGGATGTCACTGGGCATCTGGGCGGGTTCAATTTTCAATGGGCCTGGGCCTCCGGTTACGCTGCTGCGCAGTACGCCTAACGCAGAACCCTGTAGGAGTGAGCCTGCTCGCGATAGCGGTGTATCAGTCGATGAATGCATTGGCTGACACACCGCTATCGCGAGCAGGCTCACTCCTACATTTGTCATGTGATGCAGTAAGGAACACTTTTTGCTGTCAGATGTGCTCGGCGCCATTGCGTCGGCGTCATTACTGGCTCAATTTAGCGGCATCGCCTCGGAAGGCCTTCGCACTTCATGTCCTCGACCTCGTTTCGTCAGTCTTTGCGGCGCCTGTGGGCGCTGGATAAATTCAGCTACAGCGTGCGGGTATTCATCGCCCTGACCGGCAGCATGGCGCTGTGTTGGTATCAGGATGAAATGGGCCTGCTGATCCCGTTATTCCTGGGAATCATCGCCAGCGCCCTGGCCGAGACCGACGACAGTTGGCAGGGTCGCCTCAATGCGCTGGCGGTGACGCTGGTGTGTTTCAGCATCGCCGCGCTGTCGGTGGAGCTGCTCTTCCCCTACCCGATCATTTTTGCCGTGGCCCTGGCACTGGCCAGTTTCGGCCTGACCATGCTCGGTGCGCTGGGCGAACGTTATGGGGCGATTGCCTCGGCGACGCTGATCCTCTCGGTGTACACGATGATCGGCGTCGACCAGCGTGGCGGCGCGGTCACTGACTTCTGGCATGAACCGATGCTGCTGGTGGCCGGCGCGGCGTGGTACGGCCTGCTCTCGGTGCTGTGGCAGGCGCTGTTTTCCAATCAGCCGGTGCAGCAGAGCCTGGCGCGGTTGTTCCGTGAGCTGGGTTTTTACCTGAAGCTGAAATCCTCGCTGTTCGAGCCGATCCGGCAAATGGACGTCGAGGCTCGACGTCTCGAATTGGCGCAACAGAATGGGCGCGTGGTCGCCGCGCTCAATACGGCCAAGGAAATCATTCTGCACCGGGTCGGCAACGGCCGCCCCGGCTCGAAAGTCAGCCGCTACCTCAAGCTGTACTTCCTCGCACAGGACATTCACGAACGCGCCAGCTCGTCGCACTATCCCTACAACGCCTTGGCCGAGGCGTTCTTTCACAGCGATGTGCTGTTCCGCTGCCAGCGTCTGCTGCGCCAGCAGGGCAAGGCCTGTCGCGCGCTGGCCGAATCGATTCAGATGCGCCAACCGTTCATCTATGACGCCAGTTTTGCCGAGGCCCTGAGCGACCTCGACGCCTCGCTTGAACACCTGCGCATCCAGAGCAATCCGGCGTGGCGCGGCCTGCTGCGCTCGTTGCGCGCACTGGCGACCAACCTCGGCACCCTAGACCGTCTGCTCAGCGACGCGAGCAACCCCGACGCCCTCGCCGACGCCACCGACAGCAGCCTGCTCGACCGCTCGCCGCGCAATCTCAAAGACGTGTGGATTCGCCTACGTACACAACTGACGCCGACCTCGTTGCTGTTCCGCCATGCCCTGCGCCTGCCACTGGCGCTGAGCATCGGCTACGGCATGGTGCATCTGATACACCCTTCGCAAGGCTACTGGATCATCCTCACCACGCTGTTCGTCTGCCAGCCGAATTACGGCGCGACGCGGCGCAAACTCGGCCAGCGGATTATCGGCACGGCAATCGGCCTGACCGTGGCGTGGGCATTGTTCGATCTGTTCCCCAATCCATTGGTGCAGTCATGTTTCGCCATCGCCGCCGGGGTGGTGTTCTTTACCAACCGCACCACCCGCTACACCCTCGCGACGGCGGCGATCACCATCATGGTGCTGTTCTGCTTCAATCAGGTGGGCGACGGTTACGGACTGTTCCTGCCACGATTGTTCGATACGTTGCTGGGCAGTCTGATTGCGGGGCTGGCCGTGTTCCTGTTCCTGCCTGACTGGCAAGGTCGGCGCCTGAACAAAGTGCTGGCCAACACCCTGACCTGCAACAGCATTTATCTGCGCCAGATCATGCAGCAATACGCCGCCGGCAAAAGCGACAACCTCGCCTATCGCCTGGCCCGCCGCAATGCGCACAACGCCGATGCGGCACTGTCGACGACACTGGCGAATATGTTGATGGAGCCGGGACATTTCCGTAAGGAAGCCGATGTCGGCTTCCGCTTTCTGGTGCTGTCGCACACGCTGCTCAGCTACCTGTCGGGGCTGGGCGCGCATCGCGAGACGCAACTGCCGGCCGATGTGCGTGAACACTTGATCGAAGGCGCCGGGGCGAAACTGGCCGCCAGCATCGACGAGATCGCCCAAGGCCTGGCGAGCAAACAGCCGATCGCGATTCAAAGCGATGAAGAGGAAGCACTGGCCAATGAGCTGGAGCAGATGCCCGATGAAATCGATGAGGGCCAGCGTCTGGTGCAAACGCAATTGGCGCTGATTTGTCGGCAGTTAGGGCCGTTGCGCACGTTGGCGGCGCATCTGATCAAGGACACCAGTGAGGTCAGCGCTGGCTGAAAGGCCTTCGCGAGCAGGCTCGCTCCCACAATTTGAAATGCATCCCCTGTGGGAGCGAGCCTGCTCGCGAAGACGCCATCAGCCAAAGGCCGGATCAGCCCTCACATCCCATGTCGTCGCAACAACTTCTCGTAAGTCCCGTCGGTCTTCATCTCGGCAATCGCCCGATCAAACCCGGCCACAATCTGCTCATGCTGCGGGTTCTTCAGGCTGACCAGGATATGCAGGCTGTTCTCACTCAACGGCTTGGGTAGAAACTCCACCGAGTTACGCACCTTGGCCGATTCCCGCGCCAGGTAGTATTTCGCTACGTACTCGTCTTCCAGCGTCAGCTTGACCCGATCCGCCGCGAGCATGCGCACGCCCATGGCGAAGTTATGCACAGGGACTTTCTGCAGCGCGGTGTCGGCATCGAACGGCGCCGAGTACGCATAACCCCGCACGACGGCAATCGGATAAGTGTGCAGCTGTTGCAGATTGCTGTAGTCGACCGGAGTGTCCTTGCGCTTGAGGAAACGAATGCGGTTGGTCAGGTATTCGCCAGAGAACTGGCCGATCAGGGTGCGCTCGTCGTTGTACCAGGCGTTGACCAGCACGTCGTAACGCCCTTCGCCAATCCCCAGCAACGCCCGCGCCCAAGGCACTTGTTCATAACCGCTGGCATAGCCGGAGCGGGCCAGCGCAGTGCTGACAATGTCGGTGGCCAGGCCACCGTTGACCAGCGCGTCGTCGGTAAAGGGCGGCCAGTTATCGAACACCAGCCGCAGCTTCTGCGCCGCAGCGCTCTGGGCCAGCAGCAACAATCCGATCAAAGCAACGACTTGCAGCAATCGCAGCATGCTTGAACATCCTCAGCGGGCGTCTGCCCGACGTGTCTTCACGTCAAAATCCAAGGCCCCTTACCGGCAAAACCCAAGCGTTGAACATTAGCTCATGCAAGCCGGTGCGCAGTGCTCACCAGCAGATTACACAAAGTCGGCATGACTGCGCGAAAGGAATGATGGCATTTTGACCTTTGTCCCCGACGCTTACGCCATACAGACATCTTCGGCGAGTGCGCTTAGTATCGGCCGACACGTTCAAGGAATCGGAAAATGACTATCGAGTGGATCTGCAAACATCACAACGATCTGGGCAAAGAGCAGCTTTACGCGGTTTTGAAGCTACGCTCGGACGTGTTTGTGGTGGAACAGAAATGCGCCTACCCGGATCTCGACGGTCAGGACCTGGAGGGCGACACCCACCACCTGATGGGGTGGGAGGATGATCAGTTGATGGCTTACCTGCGCCTTCTGGATCCGGAGTCCCAGGGCGGTGACGTAGTCATCGGCCGCGTGATCACCGCGCCTGCCGGTCGCGGCAAAGGGCTGGGGCACGCGATGATGGAGCAGGCGCTGAAACAGGCCGAGAAGCACTGGCCGCAGGTGCCGATCTATCTGTCGGCACAGGCGCATTTGCAGGGGTATTACGGCAAGTACGGGTTTGACGTGGCGGGTGAGGAGTATCTGGAAGATGGCATCCCGCATATAGGCATGCGTCGTTCTTGAGGGCCCTTTTCGCGAGCAAGCCCGCTCCCACATTTTGACCGGATTTTTCTGGAGATCTCGGCCTACTGTGGGAGCGGGCTTGCTCGCGAAGGCGTCAGCCCGATCACCGCGGGAGTCAGGGATATTCGAGGACAGTCTTGATCTGCCGCAGATTCTGCTCTATCCACCCCCGATCAATCGCCCCCCACTCGCGAATCCGATAGCGCCCGGCATGGTTGCGCGCGCCCTCCTCCTGCTCGAATTCACAAACAATATCCAGATCGGCCAGCGCAGCGATGGTGTCCTGCGCCGTGCGCCGGGGCATGCCAGTGACTTCGATCAACGCGGGCACACTCGGCGCCAGGCCGCTGTCGATCAGCCAGGCCACGTACAAACGACGGTAGAAACTGCTTTTGGTCTTGCTGACGTCCATCCACACCTTCCTGATTGGTCAAGCCTGCATATCGCGCCACGTCAGGTAAACGCGCAGATCGAACTCGATCTGGTGATACCCCGGCAGCATGTGTTCGCACAGCTTATAAAACGCCTTGTTGTGATCCGACTCTTTAAAGTGCGCCAGTTCGTGCACGACGATCATTTTCAGAAAATCCGGCGCGGCATCCTTGAACAGCGAAGCGATGCGGATTTCCTTGTTGGCCTTGAGCTTGCCGCCCTGCACCCGCGAAACCGTCGTGTGCAAACCAAGCGCACGATGGGTCAGGTCGAGGCGGTTGTCGAACAGCACCTTGTCGATGGCTGGGGCGTTGCGCATGTACTGCTGTTTGAGATCCAGTGCGTAGCTGTACAACGCCTTGTCGCTCTGCACGTCATGCCGCCCCGAATAGCGTTGATCCAGATAATCACCCAGGCGCGCCTCGGCGATCAGTTGGCGCACCTGATCCTGCAAACGCTCGGGATAGGCCTGGAGGTACTTCAATGCAGTCATGGACGGGCAACACGGTTCGAAAAAAGGTGCGCCAGTGTAGCGAATTCAGCCGGGCACTGCGCTCCAGTCAAACGGTTCGACGAAGCGAGCGGCGTCTTCGGCCATCAACGGGCGCGCGACCAGGAAACCCTGCACATATTCGCAGCCATGGGCTTGCAGCCAGTGGTATTGCTCAAGGGTTTCGACCCCTTCGGCGATCACCAGCAAGCCGTACTGTCTGCACAGCGCGATTACCGTACTGACCAGCGAAGCGTCTCTGGACGAATCAGGCAAGCGCGCGATCAGGCGACGGTCGAGCTTGAGCGTATCCAGTTCCAGATCGCGCAGATGCGCCAGCGAACACGGGCCAGAGCCGAAGTCATCGAGGGCCACGCGCACACCAAGATTGCGCAACAGACGCAGTTGCTTGCGGGTCTCGTCCGGGTTTTGCATCAGCGCCTCTTCGGTGATCTCCACCTCAAGCTGCCGGGGTTGCAAGGCGTGCCGCTCGATGACCTGGCGCAGCTCGGTGACCAGATTCGGCAGGCTGAACTGGGTGTTGCTCAAACTTACGCCAAGCACCAGATCTTCATCAAACAGCGATTCCCAGGCTTTGCGCTGGCCGGCGCCACGATGGTAAATCCAGCTACCGAGGCGACTGATCAACCGCGCCTCTTCCAGCAACGGAAGGAACAACCCCGGCGGCACATCGCCAACGCTCGGATGCTGCCAGCGCAACAAGGCTTCAAAGCCACGAATCACACCGCTGCCGATAGCCACCTGCGGTTGATAGACCAGATTGAAGTCACGATTGTCGATGGCGGCCCGCACGCTTTCTTCAAGCATCAGCCGCGAGCGCGCCCGGCCGTTCATTTCAGGGTCGTAGAAACGATACTGCTGACGCCCGGCCCGCTTGGCTTCGTACATGGCAATGTCAGAGGCGCGCAGCAAGCCATCGAGATTCGAGCCGCAGTCCGGATACGTGGCGATGCCGATGCTGGCACCGAGCGCGATGTCCAGGCCTTCGATCTGCTGGCAGACCGAAACCCGTTCGATGAGTTTCTCGGCGATCTTCGCCGCCTGCTCGGGGAACTCCAGGTCCAGCAGCGCGGTGAATTCATCGCCGCCCATGCGCGCCAGAATGTCGAATGGCCGCAGACAGGCTTTCAACTGTTCGGACACCCAACGCAGGACGCGATCGCCGGCATCGTGACCGAGCGAGTCATTGACCCGTTTGAAACCGTCCAGATCCAGATACAAGAGCACCCAACTGCTGTCACTGCGCTCGCCGCGCAGCAGCAGGTTCTCCACGGTTTGATAAAAACCACGGCGATTGAGCAAACCGGTCAGCGGATCGGTGACGGCCTGGAATTCGAGTTGCTGGTGCAGGTGACGCACCACCGACATGTCCAGCACCGTCACCACCATGGCGTGTTGCTCCGCTGGCAACGCAGCGCAGGACAGGGCCACCGGCACCTGCTGACCGGGCGCGGTGCGCAGCAAGGCATCGTGCAGTCTCAGCGTCTCGCCACGCTTGTAGCTGGCATAAAAGTCGCAATCGGCCCACACCGGGATGTGCGGTTTCTGCAGATATTCAAGAAACTCCCGCCCTTCGAGCTCCCTCACCGGCGCATTGAGCAACCGCGAAATCGCCGGATTGGCAAAGCGGATCAGCCCGTCCTCAGCCAGCACCAGAATCCCTTCGGCCGCGTTATCCAACACCGAGGCGTTGAACGCACGGGCAACCTCCAGGTCATGGCTCAAGCGCTGCAAGGCGCGGCGATTGCGCTGATGCTCCAGCAGCGCCTGCACTTTCGGCTTGAGAATCTGCGGGTCGAAGGGTTTGAACAGGTAATCCACGGCGCCGGTGGCGTAGCCTTTGATCACCGCATCCTGGGATTGCTCATTGGCCGTCAGGAAAATAATCGGGGTCAGGCGCGTGCGTTGGCTACCGCGCATCAGCCGTGCGACTTCAAAGCCGTCCATGCCCGGCATCTGCACATCCAGCAGCACCAGGTCGACGTCGTGTTCGAGCAAAAGATTGAGCGCCTCGAAACCGGAGGCGGCGGTGATGACGTGCCAGTCCTGCCGCTGCAACAAGGCTCGCATGCTGATGAGATTTTCGGGGTAATCGTCGACGATCAATAGGACCGATCTGCCTTCACCTGGCTGGGGTTGCGCGCATTCCATGCTGCTTCTCTTATCGGGACCGGTAGCCGGCAAAAACCATAAACATACTGAGCCTTCACTCTAGTCGTGGATCCGCTAAAGCAGAAGCTGTCATCCCGCCATCATTTCGCCAAAGTTTCCTTCAGCCGACTAACGGTCGCGCCTGAAGGCCCCGAAAACCGGCGAAGATGGCATTTCGACAGGATGTTGACGTCAATCATCCGCCGGACGGGCATTAACAAAAATTGCCGCTACGCTTATAAAGGCCGGCCCAAAAGGCGCGGGCTAGAGCTTCTGGCACCCGCGTTCCGGATGAATCGAGTGGAAGAACCGATATGATCGACCTCGCAACCTGGAACCTCAGCGTTCCCGTTGGCAGCCCGCCGTACACCGTCGAAACCGAAAAACTGGTGAACGGCTTCAAGGATCAATACTTCCATTCCGACACTGGCACGTTGTTCTTCTGGTCACCGGTTACCGGGTCAAAAACCGCCAACGCCGTCTATCCGCGCACCGAATTGCGCGAGACTTACAGCAACGGCACCCTGCGCAACTGGTATTACCCCGATGCCGACAACTTGTTGCGCGCAACCCTCACGGTCAACAAAGTGCCCAGCTCCGGCAAGATCGTCATCGGCCAGATCCACGCGTATGAGAGCCAGCGGCCAATGGTCAAACTCGAGTACCAGTACAAGAGCAAAACCGAGACCGGCAATCTGGTAATCAAAGTGCGCATGCGCCCCGATGACGCCGAAAGCCGCGTCATCACCCTTGCCACGGGAATCAAGCTCGATCGCGAATTCAACTACCTCATCCACCTGAGCCCCGGTGGCGCGCTGGGTGTGAGTGCGGCGGGTTATCAGTGGGACTCGCAGATCAGCGCGACCTGGCGTGACAAGCCGCTTTACTTCAAGGCAGGGGTTTATGTGCAGGACAACACCGGCTATACGAGTGAAGGTGGGCAGGTCACTTTTTCGAAACTTGATATCGATCACGACAAGTAATGCGGGCAGGCGCACCGACACAAGCGGCAACAGGGTTGGGGGCGATGTAGTAGCTATGTATATCGGGTGCGTTTGCACGAGTGATTAGGGTAGGGCGAGTCGACTGTTCGATTCGCGCGCAGCTCGCCAACGAGGGCGGCGCTGCACGGCAAACCTACCTCTAAGGAAACTCGGGTCATGACTCCACTCCCCCTCAATCCCGGTGATGACGCCCTGCGCCGATTGCCGGTGTGCGTCACCACCATCGAGCATCTGCTGGATGCGCAACCGGACTTCGCGGCGGTAATGGCCGCTCATTTACGCCAGGGTCTGGCAAACCTCGTACCCGACAGTCCATCCGATCCCGATGCGGTTTTTCTCAACGAATACGTGTACGACCCGCCCTCGCCGGATGTCCAGGAAACCCCTGCACCCACTGCCCATCTCATCCGCACGCGCAACCTGACTCAGGTGCTGCAAGAAGCCATTGCGACGCAAAGAACGCCGACCGCGCTTGAGAAAGAACCGCAGAATCGCCGAGTCGAGCGGGCGGTGGGCTTCTACCATCGGCCTCACCACACGGGGCGCGACGGCGAAATCACCGGTCTTGAAGTAGCGGCAGTAAATAAGCTGATCGATGATTTGCAACAGGACAGCCCGATGCTCTACTGGCTTGCGCTGGAGGCATTCTGGTCGTCGCCCCATGTCACCACGGGTGCGCTGACGGTGCATGAGGCCGTCAGTCAAAAACAGCGCATGGCGTTTCGTCTTGAGGCAGACCTCAAACTGCACGATGCCCAACAACAGCTACTGCAAGCCGAGCAGGCGTTGCAGCAAAAGCCTGCCGACATACAGCGTCAGACCGCCGTGGACACCGCCAGGACCTACGTGACGGTGGTGATCGAAGGCCGGCAACTGATCGAAAATCTTGTGCTCCACGAGACCACGAACAACGCCACGCCCGCGCAAGTTGTGGGCATTACGTTGTATGCGACGGATTTGCCCGAATGGTCAGCCCCGCTGAGCGGCTGTTTCATCATTACCGAACAATTGCATGGCGCGCGCCCCACCGTGCTGTACACCCCACAATTCGGCGTCGAGATATTCCAGCACTTCAACGCCATGGAAAACTTTCTGCGCCGTCGCCTCGTGGCGGGCCTTGAGAAAACGCTGCTGCTCAAGAACATTGCCCTAAGCGAAAGGACCCGCGCCAGCGAGGTGTTGAGCCAAGGACAGAACTTGCGTTACAGCCCGATCACCGGCGCGGTGTTCAGTGCCTGCCTGAAGGCGTGCCGCCAACAGCAGGACACCGAACTGGATCACGCCTTCGACTCGCCCCGGACCACCTTCGACGCCCTGGCCACGCGCTTGCACACCACACTGGCGTTGCCACTCACGGGATGTCCGGACTTGATTGCGCGATTGCCTGAAACGCCCGCGCCGATGGCCATCACCGCGCAGACGCTGCCGGACATCGAGCAGCAGACACGCTTGATTCAACGCTGGAACGATCTCAATCAGCAGATCGGCGATGTACTCGACGAGCAGCGGCATCCTTCACTGCAGACGGCCCTCACATCTCTGCTCAAGGAGACCTTCCCACAGCTGCCGACCGATAGCGGATTCGCCGGTTTATATGTAAACCACTACCAGACCGATGACGATGGTCTTCGCCGACTGGAGTCTTCTCGCCCATTGCTCGAAGCGCTGCGCACCTTGTTGCTGTGGGAAAACACCGCTGTGCCCAGTGATGAGGATGACGCTGTGCAACCGGAGGACGCCGCTCCGGTCACCGAAGGCGTATTCAGCAGCCCCACGGCTTGCAACGAAGCCGAGCAGATCCTGCAAAACGGCTCGCTGGCGCAATTGGCTGAGGCCCTGCAAGCGCGTTTGTCCGAACAGGTCAGCGCTTACTGGCAGACCCCGGTCGCCCCCGAGCTGAACTGCCCACAGGTGCGGTTGATTGACCTGCATCGCCAGGCCCTGGATGTACAGGCGTGCCTGCGCACAGCCGACCAGACCCTGAGCCCACAGGCGAAACGATTGATCGACAGCGCACTGCGCTATCCGACTTTGGCCCGGCGTGAGGCCAGCTTCAGCGATGGCGCGCGGCCTGGCGTCTATCAATTGACAGTCAACAGTGGCACCGCCGAAGGCGCGCGCCTGGCGGGCAGTTTCGTCCTGACGGCCCGGGACGGTTCCAGCCCGGTGCTTCCTCATTGGCCCCATGGACACAAAAATCTCGATAGCCGAGGCGTCGGCGGGAGCAGCGACGCCGGCCTGGTGGTGCTCTATACACCGCATCGGGGCTTTGAAGAAATGCCGACCCTGCAAGCGCTGCGTGATACGTTGGTGGCACGCTTCAATGCCGGCGACGATACCGGCAGATTGCTCGCCGTCGGTTTGCCGCTAGCGGTACAACACACGAAAGCCGGTGTGTGGGGCAGCGACCTGCGCCACGCCTTCGCACCGATAGCGGACGACTTTGTCGCCGACAGTATCCAGGCGGTGCTTGACAAGCAGCAGACAGATATCCAGACGATTCTGGGGCTGACCGAAGATGAGCCGGACAGTGCAAGCAACGCCCGCACAGAACTGATCGAGTTGCTGGATATGGCCGACGCATTCATGGCACGTAATCGGCAGTTGCTGGAACACTGGCGACCGGAATGGGAAAAACGCCTCAGCCCGAATGACCGCAAGGCACTGCAAGATCTGGCGCAGACTGCAGAAGAAAAACAGCAACAACTGAGTCAGCAATGGAAAGCCCTCATCCCCTCCCTGGCGGACTACGCCAAGGAACAGGTGCTGCTGAAGATACGCACATTCCTCGAAGAAAAAGGGCCGGACGGCCAAGCGAGGGCAGACTATCCGTCCGAGGGCGTCGACCCAGACCAGACCATCGTCATTCAGACCACTAGAACCCGTGTCGGCTCTGGCATACAGCCCGGGTTTGGTACGCTGCATGAAAGCCTCGCAACCACTCGCATGACCCTGACCAACCTGCTGCTGAAAAACAACAAGCCCTGGGAAAAGAGCCTTGCATGGACAGAGCACGACTCGCTGGCGGCCAGGCTGGTTACAACGCAAGGTCGCTGGGTACTTGATCGCCAGGGCAAAGCCGTCAGCCTCGATCAACAATGCCTGGAGCGCTGGGTCAAAGAGCTGAACATTGGTCAGCGATACACGCAAAGCGTGCTGGACAGCCATCTGGCTCCCCAGGCTACTACGACCGATGCCATAGCCCTGAAACAGGTCTGGATGAACAATCAGGCGTGTGCGCTGGAATACTCGGCGCTGTCGGCCCGATTAAGCCCCGATGCCTATCGCTGTGCATTGCACAGCGACAATATGCAGAAAAAAGCCGCGGCATGGATGGCGGCAGTCCTGGCCGCCCCCGATCCGGCAACGCGCCAGACCGTCGACGGACAGACAATCATTGCCAATGCCCTGATGTTCAATCCGGCCAACAACGCCCCTGAGGGACGCGGCGGCCAAACCGTGAACGGCGTGCTGATTCTCTCTGCCGCCAACAGTGACATGCGCGTGCTGTATACGCCGGATGCACCGGACGGCATGGACCTGCGAGAGATCGCCAGCGAAGCACATCTGCCCGCGCTGATGCGCAGCCCGGCCTGGCAGGCTTACCTGAAGGCGCGATTACCAGCGAACACTCGCCTGCTCAACCACCGACTGGCCGCCTACACCGGCGATATGCTGGCCGGACTGTATCGACAGAACTACTTGCACCTGCGTGACAAGACCGACGCCGAAAGCGTGACCAACGAAGAACTGGACGCGCAGTCCAGGTTCAACAAGGTGATGTTCGGGGTCGATGTCGTAACGACGATGCTGGGCGCGTTCCCCTGGGCTGGCCATCTGGGCTCTACGGCGTTGCGCTGGGCCGGTGGCGCCGGTCGTATCAGCGTCCAGACCGTGCGCCACCTGGGGCAGAACGTTGCAGGGCTCATTCTCCGTCGCGGGATGGCTGGGCGCGTGCTGTTCGAGGTCGCGACGGCGACGGCAAAAGTCGGCAGCGTTGCGCGGTCCACCGGCATTGGCATCAAACCTCTGCAGATGCTGCTCAGGCCGGTGAAGCAAACACCGATCGCCGATCTGAGCGGATACCAAAGAGCGTTTTTGCAGGAACACGCGCGCCTGCTGGTAAAGGGCGGTATTCCGACCGGCTCCTCCTTCGCCGAGGGCACGGGCATCTATCGCTCCCCGGCGAATAACCTGCTGGTGCGCAGCACCGGCGCAAAGGGTGAGGAGCAGGTATTCCGGATCCAGAACTCATTCAACCTCTACGACCGCAAAGGGCTGGTCGCTCCGGTGCTCACGCCGAGTGGAGCGTTTACCTCTTTCAGATTACGCAAGATGCCCAATCAACTTTGGGCTCTCGATACCCTGAACCGGTTACCCGGCGGTGGCCCCAAGGCTGACAGCCGGATATTAAAGGCGCTTAAAGAATGGGAAGAACGGATCACCGCCAATGCCCAATCGGCCAATCCTTTACCTACTCTCGACCCCGTACCTTTTTTCAATGAACGAAACATCCCGGTACGGTCCTGGAACAAATTCGTCAGACAACGCACAGGAGAAATCAATACGCTCGGCTATGCGATGCTCAGGCCGGCACACTACGAGAAGCTGACAGACAACCTTTTTCAAGTATGGCTTTGCATGAATCAACCCACCAAAGAGGCCGCAGAGACGTTTGCCAGGACTCACCGCCTGCACCCTTTGAGGTGGCGCACCTTCGTTGCAAAAAATGGCGAGCTAACCATCTCCGGCACTATCAGGGCAATAAAACTGCAAAAAGGCGCCGCGGGAAAGTACACCAGGATTACCGACCAGCACTTTCGGGACTGGCACCAGCTTGCTCTCAAACCGGAAAACCGCAACCGCTACGCGGTCGTCAAGTTCGCACTCGATAACGACATTCATGCTGAATCGTGGATGAAATACGTCAAAATCAATGGCGAATTCAGGATGACGATCTCAGCGGTTGCTAACCGCGTGAACCGGCTGGGACTGACAAGCACGCTGCCTCAGCCGGGGCCTTCAGGGTCCTCTGCCTGAACAGGCGATGCTGGAGGACCTGAAGCGCCCTTGAAGCAAGCCTGCTTGCGATTGCGAAATATCGCCCGGCGGCATTGTCAGCCGGACTATCGCCATCGCGAGCAGGCCCGCTCCTGCAAGCTCAGCTGTGCACCGCGGAGTCCGCCACCTCGACGTGATCCAGCACCCGTTTCACCGCCAGCTCCGCCAGTAGGGTGATATGCGCAATTGCCAGAATCGATTCGGGTGATTCCCTGGAGTTTAATAATTCTGTCCCTTTTTAGAAACAAAGAAACAAAGGGGACAGATTTATTTAAATCCGATGGATCAAGCCGCGCAGCCTTCCGAACTGCAGTTGATAAGAGGGGCGTTGCAACGAGGGCAATTGACGGGCAGTCCGCGCTTCACAGACGAAATTGAAAACATCACGGGAATGCGGATTTCCCGGCGCTCTGGAGGGCGACCTGCGAAATAGTGCGGACGCTTACACACAATCGAAGGGGCACAGGGGATGATTTAATAAATCTGCCCCCTTTTTTCCTTTTTTTCCAAATTTATGGCCACGGTCAACGAACCCGACCGCATGTACTTCGCCCCCCTGCCTACAACACCGAATCCCTGCTCGCCAACGCCAGCGAAATCGAACTATTACCTATAACAAAAAAATATAAAAAACTGTAATTTCTGTCAGGTGTCAAAACCCACATACTCAATTAATCTGGAACAGCAAACAACAAGCCAATTTTTTACACGTCGGACAAGGAGTTCCAAAATGTACAGAACCAACATCACCAAAAACATGCTAATCACAGGGGCTGCTGTTTCGCTTCTAAGCCTGACAACTCAAGCATTTGCAGCGTGCGATGCACAACTGGTTTCTTACGCAGTCGGAAACAGCCTTCCCCCTACGAGTTCCCCAGCGTTTCAAGCAGCATTAGATAGCTACATGAATCAGACAGGCGCAGCACAAGTTCGCGGCGTCGCGCCAAGCGGCATCACGACCAAGGATTACAAATCAGATGCTCTGTGGGTATGGTACGACAACGCAAACAAGATCACTAAATTCGTATGTGGGCATTAATTTAAGTTGAAACAGCAATAAAAGAGCAATGAAGTGGACGGATTTATTTAGCCGCCAAGCTATCATTAACCGCTACAAGCACGGGAATGCGGATCTCACGGCGCTCTAGAGGGCGACCTGGGAATAGTGCGGTCGCTTACACAAAATAGAAGGGGGACAGAGGGTAATTTAATAAATCCGTCCCCTTTCCTCAATAATGCCAAGCTGTTCGTTATGCGTCGCTTTGACCGGGACGACTTGCTCAATCCGATTGGCTTCGAAGACATGGCCGTGTTGATGGGGCTATCGGCCAATCAGAAATACAGCAAAAGTTATGCGGCAATCGCCAAGGCCATACGCGTGTTCTGCCCGCCTGAAAATCGCCGCTCATCCCTTGAACAACTGTTCGACAGCGTTGCCCTGAGCTGTATTGTCGGAAATGGTGATGCTCACCTGAAAAATTTCGGATTGCTCTACTCCAACCCTACACAACGCGATGCACGCCTGGCGCCGGCGTACGACATCGTCAACACAACCGCTTATATTCCGGAAGATGTTCTGGCATTGGATCTTGCAGGTAACAAATCAATGTTTGCTTCGCGACAAGGATTGCTTGAGTTTGCGCACACTTGTGAGATCGAGCAATCCGCGGAGCGAATTCAGCGATTGCTTGCCTCGGTTGAAGCCGTACTTGAACGTTATTCTGAATATCGGGAACAGGCGCCACATGTTTTCAATGCCATCGAGCAATCGGCAGCACCCTTTTCTCTGACTTTTGGATAGTTTCGTAACCTTCAAAATCAACGCTTGGAAAAATAGGGCCAAATCTATTTAAATCACCCGCTCTTATACCGGATTCTTGAATTACCCGAGCACAACATCGCAAATAATTATAAAAAATTGTCATTTCCATCAGGTTACAAAATACCACCTTCAACTTAACCTCATTAGCGCGTTACGAAAAAACAACTTCGGACTTACACGTAGCCCGGATCTTAAATATCGCGAGCAAAAGGTAAAGAAGATAATGCTTACTTTCCAAGGCGCCGTCTCTGATACAGGTGAAAGCAATCCCGCCACGCTTACATTTGATGATTTAAGCCAACAGGGTGGACAGTTAATTAATGGAAAAATGATTTATTATGGGCTGAACTTTAAAGTCACCGGGAGCTATACCGCAAAGAGTTCCAGGTCTTTTAATCTTCAAGCAAAAGCAAAAGCCTCAGATGGAGATGAATATGGACATGGCGACAGTTCACTCACCATCAGCTTGAAATCGTCCGACGGCAACGATAATAAGTTGGACGGCACTGTTAAGGTTCTCGCAGGAGGTCCGAATGTAGGTAAAACTTACAAAATGAACTTCGAAAGAGGCTAACACCGAAGCACAAAAAACCCGCCTCTCGGCGGGTTTCTTTTAAATCAGCTCAACACCCAGGCTCAATTAACCTTCGCGTTCAACTCACCCTTCAGATACCGCTGGTACATCGCTTCCAGCGAAATTGGCTTGATCTTCGAAGCATTACCGGCAGTACCGAACGCTTCGTAACGAGCGATACACACGTCACGCATTGCAGTCACGGTCGCGCCGAAGAATTTACGTGGGTCGAATTCGCTCGGGTTGGTGGCCATCAGGCGACGCATCGCACCGGTGGACGCCAGGCGCAGGTCGGTGTCGATGTTGACCTTGCGCACGCCGTGCTTGATGCCTTCGACGATTTCTTCAACCGGTACGCCGTAGGTTTCTTTGATGTCGCCGCCGTACTGGTTGATGATCGCCAGCCACTCTTGTGGCACCGAGGACGAACCGTGCATTACCAGGTGGGTGTTCGGAATGCGCTTGTGGATTTCCTTGATGCGGTCGATCGCCAGCACGTCGCCGGTCGGTGGCTTGGTGAACTTGTAGGCGCCGTGGCTGGTGCCGATGGCGATGGCCAGGGCGTCGACCTGGGTGCGCTTGACGAAGTCAGCGGCTTCTTCCGGGTCGGTCAGCATCTGGCTGTGATCCAGAACGCCTTCAGCGCCGATACCGTCTTCTTCACCGGCCATGCCGGTTTCCAGCGAACCCAGGCAGCCCAGCTCGCCTTCTACCGATACGCCGCAGGCGTGGGCCATAGCGACGGTTTGTTGGGTGACGCGGACGTTGTAGTCGTAGTCGGTCGGCGTCTTGCCGTCTTCGCCGAGCGAGCCGTCCATCATCACCGAGCTGAAGCCCAGCTGGATCGAGCGCTGGCAGACGTCAGGGCTGGTGCCGTGGTCCTGGTGCATGCACACCGGGATGTGCGGGAATTCTTCGATCGCCGCCAGGATCAGGTGACGCAGGAAAGGCGCGCCGGCGTATTTGCGGGCGCCGGCCGAAGCCTGGACGATCACCGGGGAGTCAGTCTTGTCAGCGGCTTCCATGATGGCGCGCATCTGCTCAAGGTTGTTGACGTTGAAGGCTGGAACGCCGTAGCCGAACTCGGCTGCGTGGTCCAGCATCTGGCGCATGCTGATAAGTGCCATTGTGTGTGTTTCTCCCGGTTGAGGGTCGTTGATCGTACCAGCCTGCCGGAGCGGCGGCTATTCAAGTTAATGCAGATCGGGGGTTGAGGCCCGGTCTGGTGATTCGATGAAGCAAATTCTTCAGAACTGCACAGATCCCCTGTAGGAGTGAGCCTGCTCGCGATAGCGGTATGACAGTCGCTGCAATATTGACTGCAAGATAGCTATCGCGAGCAGGCTCACTCCTACATTAGGCCTGCGGTGTCGCAATTATTCGGCTTTGCAACCGCGGCCAATCAGGTCATTGGTGGCGACCCAGTACACCAGGCCTTCGTCACCCTTGACGTGAAACGCCAGCATGCCGTCGCTGTACAGCGTGCCCGAGGCGCCCGGTTCTTCTTTCAAGCGATAGACCTGATCGCCGCCGCCGAGGCGAACGTCGACTTCTTTCTGGCCGGCATCGGCGTAACGCCACAACACCTTGGCCTGGCTGTCGCAGGTCCAGGTCGTCCAGTTGTCCGCCGGGGCCGACGACTGAAACAGGTTCAATTGCGCGCAACCGCCCAACAATGCCAACGCCGCAACGGCGATCAAGCCTTTCATCCGTGTTCCTCGACTGACAGCACACGCCGCCAGCCCTGAGTTAAAGAGTCAGACCCGTCAAGGACAACCATGTTCCTTGACCGGGGTTTGCGTCTCGTATTTGTCCAGGCCATCCGGCCCCGAGCGCTTGTTCAGCACCGGGTTGGTTTCGGCCTGCCAGTCGGCCTGGTAACAGCCTTTCTGCGCCTCACTCGGTGCAGGCGTGGCTTCGGCCTTCGGGTTACTCCCGCAGGCCACCAGCGTACCGGTCAGCAACAACAGTGCTAACGACTTGACCATGTGAACACTCCTTTGCCTGGCCAAACGGGCGGCCTCAGGCCTTGGCCCGGCTTTCCAGGACTTCAACCGCTGGCAGCACCTTGCCCTCGACGAATTCGAGGAACGCGCCACCACCGGTGGAAATGTAGGAGATTTGCTCGGCCACGCCATATTTATCGATGGCCGCCAGCGTATCGCCACCGCCGGCAATGGAAAACGCCGAGCTTTCGGCGATGGCCTGGGCCAGCACTTTGGTGCCGTTGCCGAACTGGTCGAATTCAAATACGCCGACCGGGCCGTTCCACAGAATGGTTTTCGACGATTTCAGCAGTTCGGCGAAATTGGCCGCGGTTTGCGGACCGATGTCCAGAATCATGTCGTCAGCCGCAACGTCGGCGATCAGCTTGACGGTGGCTTCGGCGCTTTCGGCAAATTCCTTGGCGACCACCACGTCAACCGGCAAAGGCACGCTGACTTTGGCCGCGATTTCACGCGCAGTGTCGAGCAGGTCCGGTTCGTACAGCGATTTGCCGACCGGATGACCCGCGGCAGCGAGGAAGGTGTTGGCGATGCCGCCGCCGACGATCAGTTGGTCGCAGATCTGGCTCAGGCTGTTCAGCACGTCGAGTTTGGTCGACACCTTGGAACCGGCAACGATGGCCGCCATTGGCTTGGCCGGTGCGCCAAGGGCTTTGCCCAGCGCATCCAGTTCAGCGGCCAGCAGCGGGCCAGCGGCAGCAACTTTGGCGAACTTGGCGACACCATGCGTCGAACCTTCGGCGCGGTGAGCAGTACCGAAAGCGTCCATCACGAACACGTCGCACAGGGCCGCGTATTGCTGGGACAGTTCGTCGGCGTTCTTTTTCTCGCCTTTGTTGAAGCGCACGTTTTCGAACAGCACGATGTCGCCGGCCTTGACGTCGACGCCGCCCAGGTAGTCGGCCACCAGCGGCACTTCGCGGCCCAGGGCCTTGCTCAGGTAGTCGGCGACAGGCTTGAGGCTGTTCTCGGCCGAGAACTCGCCTTCGGTCGGACGGCCAAGGTGCGAGCAAACCATCACGGCCGCACCTTTTTCCAACGCCAGCTTGATGGTCGGCAGCGAAGCCAGGATTCGCGCGTCGCTGGTGACAACTCCGTCCTTGACGGGGACGTTGAGGTCTTCGCGGATCAATACGCGCTTACCTTGCAGATCGAGGTCGGACATCTTCAACACGGTCATGGGTCGCACTTCCTACGGTTTTTTTGAAGTTGCTGTTTGCAGATAGTGGTCTGCAACGTCCAGCATTCGGTTGGCAAAACCCCACTCGTTGTCGAACCAGGCCAGGATGTTCACCAGCCGTGGGCCGGAAACGCGGGTCTGACTGGCATCGACGATGGCCGAATGTGGGTCATGATTAAAATCACAGCTGGCGTGCGGCAACTCGGTGTAGGCCAGCAGGCCTTTGAGCGGGCCGTGGCTAGCGGCTTCGCGCAGGATCCGGTTGACCTCGTTGGCATCCGTCGCCGTGGCGGTTTGCATCGTGATGTCGAGGCAGGACACGTTGACGGTCGGCACGCGCACGGCTTTGGCCTGAATTCGCCCGGCAAGTTCCGGCAGCAGGCGCTCGATTCCGCGCGCCAGACCGGTGGACACCGGGATCACCGACTGAAACGCCGAACGGGTGCGGCGCAGGTCTTCGTGATGATAGGCGTCGATCACCGGTTGGTCATTCATTGCCGAATGGATGGTAGTGATCGATACGTAATCCAGGCCAATCGCCTTGTCCAGCAAGCGCAACAGCGGCACGCCGCAGTTGGTGGTGCAGGACGCGTTGGACACCAGCAGCTCGTCGCCGGTCAGGCAGTCCTGATTGACGCCGTAGACGATGGTGGCGTCGACATCCGCTTCGCTGGCCATCGGCTGCGAGAACAACACCCGCGGCGCGCCTGCATCGAGAAAGCGCTGACCGTCTTCGCGGGTGTTATAGGCACCGGAGCATTCAAGCACCAGATCGGCGCCCAGAGACGCCCAATCGATGCCTTCGGGGGTGGCACTGCGCAGAACCTTCACGCAATCGCCATTGATATGCAGACAATCGCCCTCTACACGCACCTCGCCAGGGAAGCGACCGTGAGTGGAGTCGAAGCGTGTCAGGTATTCGATGCTGGCCATGTCGGCCAGATCATTGATCGCGACAATTTCAAACCCGGCCTTTTCGCCTCGCTCGAACAATGCCCGCAAGACGCAACGACCAATGCGGCCGTAGCCGTTGAGTGCAACTTTGTAGGGACGCGGTTGAGGCATGGGGTTCTCGATTACCGTGGTGAATCAGGCATTGCGATGTTGCCTGAACCAACGCTTTCGCGAGCAGGCTCGCTCCCACATTGGGATGCATTTCCCTGTGGGAGCGAGCCTGCTCGCGAAGGCGTCAGCCCGGACAACACAACTGTCAGATTTAGTCTTCCAGCAGCTCTTCAGCCTGACCGAGGATGTTTTCCAGGGTAAAGCCGAACTCTTCGAACAGTGCCGAAGCCGGCGCCGACTCACCGTAGGTGGTCATGCCGATCACGCGACCTTCCAGGCCCACGTACTTGAACCAGAAGTCGGCGTGGGCCGCTTCGATGGCGATACGTGCGCTGACCTGCAACGGCAGCACCGCCTGCTTGTATTCCGCATCCTGAGCATCGAACGCGCTGGTGCATGGCATCGACACCACGCGCACCTTGCGGCCCTGTTCGGTCAGTTTGTCGAAGGCCTGAACGGCCAGACCGACTTCCGAACCGGTGGCGATCAGGATCAGCTCAGGCTCGCCTGCGCAGTCCTTGAGTACGTAACCACCACGGCTGATGTTGGCAATCTGGCCGGCATCACGTTCCTGGTGCTGCAGGTTCTGCCGCGAGAAGATCAGCGCCGACGGGCCGTCCTTGCGCTCCAGGGCGTTTTTCCAGGCCACCGCCGATTCCACGGCATCAGCAGGACGCCAGGTGTCGAGGTTCGGTGTGCTGCGCAGGCTGGTCAATTGCTCGATCGGCTGGTGCGTCGGGCCGTCTTCGCCCAGACCGATGGAGTCGTGGGTGTAGACGTGGATCACGCGCTTCTTCATCAGTGCCGACATGCGCACCGCGTTGCGCGCGTACTCCATGAACATCAGGAAGGTCGCGCCGTAAGGCACCAGACCGCCGTGCAGGGCAACGCCGTTCATGATTGCGGTCATGCCGAACTCGCGCACGCCGTAATACATATAGTTGCCGCTCGCGTCTTCAGCGTTGACGCCTTTGCAGCCTTTCCACAAGGTCAGGTTGGAGCCGGCCAGGTCAGCCGAACCACCGAGCATTTCCGGCAGCAGCGGGCCGAACGCATTGAGGGTGTTCTGGCTGGCTTTGCGGCTGGCGATGGTTTCGCCCTTGGCCGCGACTTCAGCGATGTAGGCCGAGGCTTTTTCCGAGAAGTCGGCCGGCAGATCACCGCTCAGGCGACGGATCAGCTCATTGGCTTCGGTCGGGAACGCTGCGGAGTAGGCAGCGAAACGCTGGTCCCACTCGGCTTCAGCGGCGCGACCTTTGTCCTTGGCGTCCCACTCGGCATAGATCTCGGCCGGGATTTCGAACGGGCCGTAGTTCCAGTTCAGCGCCTGGCGGGTCAGGGCGATTTCCGCGTCACCCAACGGGGCGCCGTGGCAATCTTCCTTGCCCTGCTTGTTCGGCGAGCCGAAACCGATGGTGGTCTTGCAGCAGATCAGCGTCGGCTGCGCGCTCTTGCGCGCGGTTTCGATGGCGGTCTTGATTTCTTCAGGATCGTGGCCGTCGACGTTGCGGATGACCTGCCAGTTGTAGGCTTCGAAACGCTTCGGCGTGTCATCGGTGAACCAGCCTTCGACTTCGCCGTCGATGGAAATGCCGTTGTCATCGTAGAAGGCGATCAGCTTGCCCAGGCCCAGCGTGCCGGCCAGGGACGCGACTTCGTGGGAAATGCCTTCCATCATGCAGCCATCACCGAGAAACACGTAGGTGTGGTGATCAACGATGTTATGACCAGGACGGTTGAACTGCGCGCCCATGACTTTTTCAGCCAGCGCGAAACCGACGGCGTTGGCCAGCCCCTGACCCAGCGGGCCGGTGGTGGTTTCGACGCCCGGGGTGTAGCCGAATTCCGGGTGGCCCGGGGTGCGGCTGTGCAATTGACGGAACTGCTTGAGGTCGTCGATCGACAGGTCGTAACCGGTCAGGTGCAGCAGCGAGTAGATCAACATCGAACCGTGACCGTTGGACAGCACGAAGCGGTCACGGTCGGCGAACGATGGGTTGCTCGGGTTGTGCTTGAGGTAGTCGCGCCAAAGCACTTCGGCGATATCTGCCATACCCATGGGGGCACCGGGATGGCCGCTGTTGGCTTTTTGCACGGCATCCATGCTGAGGGCACGAATGGCGTTGGCACGCTCACGACGGCTAGGCATCGCTGATCTCCTGGGTGTGAATAGATTGAAACGGAAAAAAGGAGGGCATTTTCCCTCACCCATGCGCCTCGGGGCAATGACAGATAGTCATCGGCAGGCGTTTTTCCCATGGTTGGCGACGGTTTCGACAGGTGAAACCTTTCCGCTACCGGTTTGTAGAGTTAACCGTTTCGTGAGAAGTGCCATTTATCGAGCAATATCAAAACTTTTTGATATTGCCCTTGCGATGCTTTCTCGCCGTCACTAGACTGCGGCCCTATGAATTTACGCGTGCCTTCCATTCGCCACGACGATTGCGACGAGCTGGCGGCCCTGTGCAAGGCCGGCGGCGATCCGCTGCGGCTGAATGTCTTGCGCGCGCTGGCCAACGATTCGTTTGGTGTATTGGAGCTGGCGCAGATTTTCGCCATTGGCCAGTCGGGCATGAGTCATCACCTTAAAGTGCTGGCGCAAGCCGATCTGGTAGCGACACGCCGTGAAGGCAACGCGATTTTTTACCGCCGCGCCCTTCCGCACACCGAATTGCTCGGCGGCAAATTGCATGCTGCATTGTTAGAAGAAGTCGACAATCTGGCTTTGCCGGATGACGTGCAATCACGGATCGAGCAGGTCCATGGGCAACGTGCAGCCGCCAGTCAGGACTTTTTCGCCCGGGTTGCGGAGAAATTCCGTGCCCAGCAGGATTTGATCGCCGGCCTGCCGCAGTACCGCGATAGCGTGCTGGCCCTGCTCGACAAGCTGAATTTCAATGGCGCTGCCACGGCCATCGAAGTCGGCCCCGGTGACGGCGCTTTTCTGCCCGAACTGGCGCGCCGCTTCCACGCAGTGACGGCACTGGACAACAGCCCGGCGATGCTCGAACTGGCGCGTCAGGTCTGCGAACGTGAACAGCTGGCTAACGTCAGCCTGCAACTGGCCGATGCATTGAATGGCTCAAGCCTTCAGGCCGATTGCGTGGTGTTGAACATGGTGCTGCACCATTTCGCCGCCCCGGCCGATGCGCTCAGGCACATGGCCGACCTGCTGCAACCGGGCGGTAGCCTGCTCGTGACAGAGTTATGTAGCCACAACCAGAGTTGGGCCAGGGAGGCCTGCGGTGATCTTTGGTTGGGGTTTGAACAGGACGATCTGGCCCGTTGGGCCACCGCTGCGGGACTCGTTCCCGGGGAAAGCCTCTATGTAGGCTTACGTAATGGTTTCCAGATTCAGGTTCGCCACTTTCAGCGACCGGCTGGCGACACTCACCATCGGTAAATTCAGGAAAACATCGAGATGAGCGAATACTCCCTCTTCACCTCCGAGTCCGTGTCTGAAGGACATCCGGACAAAATCGCCGACCAGATTTCCGATGCGGTGCTGGACGCCATTATTGCCCAGGACAAACACGCCCGCGTGGCTGTGGAAACTCTGGTCAAGACCGGCGTGGCCATTGTTGCCGGTGAAGTGACCACCAGCGCCTGGGTCGACCTGGAGCAGATCGTTCGTGACGTGATCTGCGACATCGGTTACACCAGCTCCGAAGTCGGCTTCGACGGCGCGACCTGCGGCGTGATGAACATCATCGGCAAGCAGTCCCCCGACATCAACCAGGGTGTTGACCGTGCCAAACCTGAAGATCAGGGCGCCGGCGACCAGGGCCTGATGTTCGGCTACGCCAGCAACGAAACCGACGTGCTGATGCCAGCACCGATCACCTTCTCGCATCAACTGGTGCAGCGCCAGGCCGAAGCGCGCAAGTCGGGCCTGCTGCCTTGGCTGCGTCCGGACGCCAAGTCGCAAGTGACCTGCCGTTACGAAGGCGGCAAGGTGGTCGGTATCGACGCCGTGGTTCTGTCGACCCAGCACAACCCTGAAGTGTCGTATAAAGACCTGCGCGAAGGCGTGATGGAGCTGATCGTCAAGCACGTACTGCCTGCCGAACTGCTGAGCAAGGACACCCAGTTCCACATCAACCCGACGGGCCAGTTCATCATCGGCGGTCCGGTAGGTGACTGCGGTCTGACCGGTCGCAAGATCATCGTCGACAGCTACGGCGGCATGGCCCGTCACGGTGGCGGCGCATTCTCCGGCAAGGATCCATCGAAGGTTGACCGTTCGGCTGCCTACGCTGGCCGTTACGTTGCCAAGAACATCGTCGCGGCCGGCCTGGCCGAGCGCTGCGAGATTCAGGTTTCCTACGCGATCGGTGTGGCCCAGCCTACCTCGATCTCGCTGAATACCTTCGGCACCGGCAAGATCAGCGATGACAAGATCATCAAACTGGTGCGTGAAGTGTTCGACCTGCGTCCTTACGCAATCACCACCATGCTCGACCTGCTGCACCCGATGTACCAGGAAACCGCAGCCTACGGCCACTTCGGCCGTGCGCCGCAGACCAAGACCGTTGGTGAAGACAGCTTCACCACGTTCACCTGGGAAAAAACCGACCGCGCCGACGCCCTGCGTTCTGCCGCTGGCCTGTAATTCCCTGGCTGCATAAAAGCCCCGCACGGTTCGCGCCGTGCGGGGCTTTTTTATGGATTCAAGGTCGAAGGCTCGGGCCGCGTTCGGACGATATCTTGACTTTAATGTAACGAAATACCCCGCAAAACACCCAGCCGCCTTCGCTCAAAATCCTGACTAGCCTTCAAGAACTTTCCCTGAGCAAGGATGCTCACTATGCGCTCGCTGCTTGTCTTGCTGCTTTCTGTTATTGCCCTCCCGACCTTCGCCGACTGTCCGGACTGGACCGCTCTCAAAGCGCAAAAGGAAATCACCACCCTGCAAAACCAGATCGACCAATGGAACGACGCCTACCACCGCGAAGGCCGCTCACTGGTCGCCGACGAACTTTACGACCAGGCCCTGTCGCGGCTGAGCGAATGGCGCAAATGCTTCCAACAACCCTCATCAGAGCAGCCTTTGCGCACGGCGTCAGGCTCGGTTGTACACCCGACCCCACACACCGGCCTGGATAAACTCCATAAAGCCGAGGAGGTGGATCGCTGGCTGCGTGATCGCCGAGACGTCTGGGCGCAACCCAAAGTCGACGGCGTTGCGATCACGCTGATCTATCGCCAGGGAGTATTGCAGCAGGCCATCAGTCGCGGTGACGGTGTCAGCGGCCAGGACTGGACCGTCTCCGCGCACAGGATCGCTGCCATTCCACAACGGCTGACGCAGCCACAAGACCTGCTGGTGCAGGGCGAGCTCTACTGGCGACTGAACGACCATGTGCAGGCGCAATCGGGCAGCGTCAATGCCCGCGCGACGGTTGCAGGTCTGATGGGGCGAAAATTCCTCGCGGCCGAAGACGCCGCCGGGATCGGCCTGTTCGTCTGGGACTGGCCGCAGGGCCCTTCAAATCTGCCTGAGCGATTGTCCGCACTGGCGGCGCTGGGGTTCGCCACGACCGAGCCGTACACCCATCCGATCCGCGAGTTTGCCGATGTGCAAAAATGGCGCGAGCACTGGTATCACTCACCGTTGCCGTTCGCCAGTGACGGTGTGGTGCTGCGCCAGAATCAGCGCCCGCCCGCCGAACGCTGGCAGGCACGCGCACCGTACTGGGCGATCGCCTGGAAATATCCGTTTGCCCAGGCGCTGGCTGAAGTGCGCAAGGTGCACTTCAAAGTCGGCCGAACCGGACGTATCACCCCGGTGCTGGAGCTTGTGCCGGTCAAGCTGGACGATCGTGAAATCAGACGAGTCAGCGTCAGCTCGCTAAAACGCTGGCTGACACTCGACGCGCGTCCTGGCGATCAGGTGGCAATCAGCCTGGCCGGCCTGACCATCCCGCGACTCGACAGCGTGGTGCTGCGCGCCAGCGAGCGAGCCGATCTCTTCGTCCCCGGCGCCAGTGACTACCACGCCTTGAGCTGCTGGCAACCGACGCCCGGATGTGAGACCCAGTTTCTCGCGCGCCTGACCTGGCTCAGTGGCAAGCAGGGCCTGGCCATGCCGCATGTCGGGCACGGCACCTGGGAGAAACTTCTCGAAACAGGCCGTCTGAACAACCTGCTGGATTGGTTGACCCTCGATGCGCCAGAGCTTGCTAACATTGCCGGCTTCGGCGAGCGCAGCAGCGCGCGTCTGATGCACAGTTTTCACAGCGCCCGGCAACAGCCGTTCGCTCAATGGTTGAAAGCGCTGGGCCTGCCACCAACCGGGCAGGCCCGACTCCCCGATTCGTGGCAGGCGCTGGTACAACGTGACACCGAACAATGGCAGGCAGAAGCCGGCATCGGCCCGGGGCGCGCGGCGCAATTGCGTGCATTCCTGCGCGATCCGCAGGTGCTGGCCTTGAGCGAAACCTTACACGCCGCCGGAATCGACGGTTTCTGAACATGCACGCCCGGCACGCCGGGAACCCACGGCGGACAAGGCGCTCCAACTGCGCAGTGCCTGACCAGCCGATTGCCTTTGCACATGGAGCTCTTATGAAATTTCTCACACCGCTCGCCCTGCTGACCCTTTGCGGCGTAATGGCCGCCCCGGTAATGGCGGAAGAAGACGGCCCGGGCCTGACCGGCTGCGCGGCCAAGAAGCAGGGCATCATCAATCAGATCGAACAGGCCAAGTCGCGCGGCAACCCGGAGCAGCAGGCAGGCCTGGAAACCGCGCTGCGTGAAGTGACCGAGCACTGCACCGACGCCGGTCTGAAGAAAGAACGCGAAAACAAAGTGCTTGAGGCCAAGCATGAGGTGAGCCAGCGTCAGGCCGATCTCGACAAAGCCATGAAGAAAGGCGATCCGGAGAAGATCAACAAGCGCAAGGAGAAGCTGGCCGAGTCGCGCAAGGAACTGCAGGAAGCGCTGGACCAGATCGACAAGTGACCGAAGCCCCTGTAGCGAGGGGATTTATCCCCGTCCGGCGGCGAAGCCGTCGCAAATTCGGCTAGTCGCGTCTGACTGAAAAAACTCGGTTGTATGGTTTTGGGGCTGCTTCGCAGCCCATCGGGGATAAATCCCCTCGCCACAAGGTACTCAGCAGCGTCAGGAATCAATGATCGCGAAACTGTTTATGGCAAGCACTGCAGGCATCTTCAACTTTCTGCACCGCCGGCCCGAGATTGCTGGCCTTGTACGGTTGAACCCGGCTGGCGACCACCAATTCGCCAGTGGCCGCTTCAAGAGCGCGGGCCATTTTCTGAAACTGTGCCTGCTTGCGCCAGACATCGTCGGTGGCACTGGTGTGGTCTTCCTCACGCACCTGCGGGAAATGCTTCCACGGTTCATGGGACAAGGCATCAAGCTTGACCGCACCTTCGGCAAATTTCGGCCCGTCGAACGGAATGCGTCCGCGCAACATGCCACCCAGCTCTTCGCTGGTCTTGAGCATCTGTTTGAAGATGGCCTTGCGCTGGCCCAGCGGGGAATTCGGATCGACGCCGCCACAGGCGGACAAGCTCAGGCAGGCCAGCAATACAACAGCAATTCTTTTAAGCGTCATGGTGGCTTCAGGTCACGGAAATCGGCGGCCAGTATCCTCGCGTCACCGCCAAACACCAATAGCCCTATTAAAAATACGGGTTGCCGGAGCGCAGGGAGCACTCGGGTAACCGGCACAGGAATCACTCCATGAACAGCCGTCTCAAGGCTTGGCGTCACCCGCTGATCGCCACCCTTCCCCTGCTGGCGGTTCTCGCCGGCTGCACCGGCGGCGACAGCGCCAAGCCGACAACCCATGCGCTGGCCACCTATTCCAGTGCAACGTGGGAAGCCCTGCCGACGGTATCCGACAACGACCTGGTTGCCGGTTTCGGCTCATGGCGCAGCGCATGCACGCGCCTCAAAGCCGATGCGGTCTGGGGGCCGACCTGCGCCGCAGCGGTCAATGTGCCGCAGGATGCCGAAGAAATTCGCGCATTCCTCAAACAAAACCTTGATGTCTACGGCCTGCGTGCCGAGCACGACAACCCCAATGGCCTGATCACCGGCTACTATGAACCGGTCTACCCCGGCAGCCTGACGCCAACCGAAACGGCGAACGTGCCGGTGTACGGCGTGCCCGAAGACATGATCATCGTCTCGCTGGACAGCATTTACCCGGAGCTGAAGGGCAAGCGCCTGCGCGGACGCCTCGAAGGACGCGTACTCAAGCCTTACGACGATGCGGCGACCATCGAATCCAAAGGCGTGAACGCGCCGGTGGTGGCTTACCTGACCGACCCGATGAATCTGCAATTTTTGCAAATCCAGGGTTCCGGCCGGATCCAGACAGAGGATGGCAAACAGCTGCGCATCGCCTACGCCGACCAGAACGGCCACCCGTACCGGCCGATCGGCCGCTGGCTGGTCGAGCAAGGCGAGCTGAAGAAAGAAGACGTGACCATGAGCGCCATCAGCAACTGGGCCAAGGCCAACCCTTCGCGTATTCCGGAACTGCTGGGCAGCAACCCGAGCTATGTGTTCTTCACCCGCAACCCGGACAGCAACGAAGGGCCGCGCGGCTCGCTGAACGTGCCGTTGACCGCAGGCTACAGCGCGGCGGTGGATCGCAAAGTGATTCCGTTGGGCAGCCTGTTGTGGCTGTCGACCACGCGTCCCGATGGCACGCCGCTGGTGCGTCCGGTCGCGGCACAGGACACCGGCGGCGCGATTGCCGGCGAAGTCCGTGCGGATTTGTTCTGGGGCACCGGTGATGCGGCCGGGCAACTGGCCGGGGATATGAAACAACAAGGCCAGATCTGGATGCTCTGGCCTAAAGGCGCGGCGCTGCCGCAAGTGCCGCAAGTCGCGGATACAGAGAAGAAGTAAACCGCTGGGTCCGCAGAGGCAATCAAACAGCTATCGCGAGCAGGCTCACTCCTACATTTGGAATGCGTACCCCTGTAGGAGTGAGCCTGCT
>NZ_JABWQS010000058.1:0-31640 GCF_014268545.1 Pseudomonas sp. SWRI81 | reverse complement strand
CTGACTCACCGCTATCGCGAGCAGGCTCACTCCTACAGGGGGGATTTCCGTGTGCTCAGATCGGGCTATCGAGGTTCAGATGCAGGTTGTCGATCAGCCGAGTGGTGCCGAGAAACGCCGCTACCAGAATCACCAGATCGCGATCCTCCGCTGTCGCCGGACGCAACGTCAGGCCATGGCGAATTTCCAGGTAATCCGGACGCAGGCCTGCCGATTCCAGCAGTTGCAACTGCGCGCTGATCAGCGTCGGGTAATCGCGATTACCTTGTTTGATCGCTTCGGCAATATTGCTCAGCGTGCGATAGACCACCGGTGCGACCGCGCGCTGGTCCTCGCTGAGGAAACCGTTACGCGACGACAGTGCCAGACCGTCGGCCGCCCGCACGGTGGGCTCGCCGATGATCTGGATCGGCATGTTGAGGTCATGCACCAGCGCACGGATTACCGCCAGTTGCTGATAATCCTTCTGGCCGAAGATCGCCAGGTCCGGCTGGACCATGTTGAACAGTTTGCTGACCACCGTCGCGACCCCTTCGAAGTGCCCCGGACGGCTGGCGCCGCACAAGCCTTCGGACAGTTGCGGCACGCTGACCCGGGTTTGTCCGGCCATGCCGTCCGGGTACATCTCTTCAACGGTCGGCGCAAACAGCAGGTCGCAACCGGCTTCGAGGAGTTTTTCCTGGTCAGCCGCCAGGGTGCGCGGGTATTTGTCGAGGTCTTCGCCGGCACCGAATTGCAGCGGGTTGACGAAAATGCTCGCGACCACGAAATCGACCCGTTGCGTGGCCTTGGTGACCAGTGCGACATGGCCGCTGTGCAGGTTGCCCATGGTCGGCACAAAGCCGATGCGTTTGCCTTCGCTGCGGGCGCGGGCTACAGCGGCGCGCAGTTCGCGTACGGTTTTGACGGTGTTCATGCGGAGAATCCGTGTTCAATGCCAGGGAACGTGGTGGCTTTGACTTCGTTGACGTAGGCCTTCAGCGCGGACTGGATGCTGTCCTGACCGTGCATGAAGTTCTTGACGAATTTGGGTACTCGGCCGGTGATCGACAGGCCCAGCATGTCGTGCAGCACCAGGACCTGGCCGTCGGTCGCATTACCCGCGCCGATACCGATCACCGGAATCTTCACGGCCTGGCTGATTTCTGCCGCCAGTTCACTGGGCACGCATTCGAGCAACAGCATCGCCGCGCCGGCCTGTTCCAGCGAGATCGCGTCGGCACGCATCTGCCGCGCCTGATTCTCGTTGCGGCCCTGCACCTTATAGCCACCCAGAATGTTCACCGCTTGCGGTGTCAGGCCCATGTGCGCGCAGACCGGCACGCCGCGTTCGGCCAGCAGGCGGATCGACTCGGCCAGCCACAACGCACCTTCGACCTTGACCATGTGCGCGCCGGCCTGCATCAGCATGGCGCTGTTGCTCAAGGTTTGCTCGAGGGTCGCGTTGGCCATGAACGGCAGGTCGGCCAGGATCAGGGCGTCGGTGTTGCCGCGTTTGACGCAGGCGGTGTGGTAGGCCATTTCTGCGGTGGTCACCGGCAGGGTGCTGTCGTGACCTTGCAGGACCATGCCGAGGGAGTCGCCGACCAGCAGCACTTCGACTCCGGCCTCGTTGCAGGCGTGGGCGAAAGTCGCGTCATAGCAGGTCAGCATGGTGATCTTTTCACCTTTCTGCTTGAGGCTCTGGAGCGTGGTCAGGGTGATGGCTGGCATGTAAAAAATCCTCGTTCAGGCGCTCTGGAAACTACAGCGAGTAACGCGCGTGATTCGTCATCTACTCAGGCGCACGGTCTTGTGTCGTGCTTATAAGGCCTGGATTGCGCCCGTATGTGCCGGGTTGGCGGCAGCGGGACGCCTATAGTCGTGATGAGCCAACAGGAAGTCAATTGCGTGTGTTACCGCATTGTTACGTGCCAGGTGTTACCGGCGTTACTGATGCGATTCAGCGTGGCGGCGGGGTTGGTTTGGGGGATTTTTGTCTGACAAGAACTGAAGATTGACAGGTGACCTGTGGCGAGGGGATTTATCCCCGTTGGGTCGCGAAGCGGCCCTGTTTTAGTAATACAGGTTTGGTCAGATTTGGGGCTGCTTCGCAGCCCAACGGGGATAAATCCCCTCGCCACACAACCGCATTCCACAGGGAATTTGTGTCAGGGCTGGGAGAGGCGTTCCAGGCCGACGAACGGGCAGGCTGCCAGCAGGTCGGGCAGGGCGCGGCCGTCAGGCAAGCGCAAATTCTGTGGGGCGAGTTCGGCGAGGGGATAGAGCACGAACGCGCGCTCCTGCATCTGGTAATGCGGGACTTTCAAGCGTGGCTCGTCGATCAGGCGATCGCCGAACAGCAGAATGTCCAGATCCAGAGTCCGCGGCCCCCAGCGCTCCAGACGCTCGCGGCCCTGATCGTTTTCGATCGCCTGCAAGGCATCGAGCAGTTCAATCGGTGCAAGCGAGCTGTCGAGCGCGGCCACTGCGTTGGTATAACGCGGCTGACCGGGCAGCAGGGAATCGCTTTGATAAAAAGCGGAAACGCCGGCAAGGGTGGTTTGCGGCAATTGCCCCAGCGCCGCTATGGCGCTGCGCAATTGTTCGGCGGGGTCAGCGAGGTTGCTGCCCATGCCGATGTAGATACGCTCCACGGCTTACTCGCCCGTCGCGCTCGGCGCACCGGCGCGTTTGCGCTTGGAACCGCTGCTGCGCCGACGTTTGCGTGGCGCGCCACTGGCATCGTCACCCTTGCCGCTGAGGTCGCGGATCATGTCGCGACGCTCGCTGTCGTTGGCGTCCTGATAGTCCGTCCACCATTCGCCGAGGCCATCGGTTTCCTCGCCCGCGCTCTCGCGCAGCAGCAGGAAGTCATAACCGGCCCGGAAACGCGGGTTGTCCAGCAGCAGGTCGGCGCGTTTGCCGCTGCGGCGTGGCAGGCGCTCCTGCATGTCCCAGATCTCGCGGATCGGCATGGTGAAGCGTTTTGGAATCGCGATGCGCTGGCACTGTTCGGCGATCAGTTCGTGAGCGCCTTCCTGCATCGCCGGGATGGGCGGCATGCCACGTTCCTGCAAGCGCAACACGCGGGCCGGCAGCGCAGGCCAGAGCAGGGCGGCAAACAGGAACGCCGGGGTCACCGGTTTGTTCTGCTTGATGCGCAAGTCAGTGTTAGTCAGCGCTTCGCTGATCAGCGTGTGGGTGTACTCCGGGTTGTATTCCAGCGCCTCGGCACTGGCCGGGAACAGCGGGGCGAACAGTTGCAGGTCGACCAGCATTTCAAAGGTGATCGCGCCGTGGCCGGAGAGGAACAGCTTCAGCACCTCTTCGAACAGCCGCGCCGACGGAATCTCGCGCAGCATCGGTGCCAGCTCGCGGATCGGCTGCACGGTGTGCTTTTCGATACCGAAATTGAGTTTGGCGGCAAACCGCACGGCCCGCAGCATGCGCACCGGGTCTTCCTGGTAACGCTGTTTGGGGTCGCCGATCAGACGGATCAGGTGATTGCGAATGTCGTGCACGCCGTTGGCGTAGTCGAGAATGCGCTCGCTGACCGGATCGTAATACAGGGCGTTGATGGTGAAGTCGCGGCGTTGCGCGTCTTCTTCCAGGGTGCCGTAAACGTTGTCGCGCAGGATTCGCCCGCTTTCGTTACGCGAAGACTGGTTGCTGTCTTCGTCGTCTTCGTTGACCGGGTGATTGGCGCGGAAGGTCGCGACTTCAATGATCTCGCGACCGAAATGGATATGCACCAGTTTGAAACGGCGGCCAATGATCCGCGCGTTGCGGAATTCGGCACGGACCTGCTCGGGGGTGGCGCTGGTGGCGACGTCGAAATCCTTGGGCGTGATGCCCAGCAGCATGTCACGCACGCAACCGCCGACCAGATAAGCCTGGTAACCGGCACCTTGCAGGCGTTCGACGATGTTCACCGCATAGCGGCTGAACTGCGTTTTCTGCAGCGAATGTTGGCCGCTGTTGAGCACTTCAGGGGTGCTGCGGATGTGTTGCGTACGACGCACTGGAGTTCGGAATGACTGGAACAGCTTCTTCAGCATGGGATGCACTGTTTGAAGGAATGTTCGGCCATACCAAAAGAATGACCGCATGATGGGCGCAGATTCTAGCATTTAGTCGGGGGATGGTGTAGGAGACAGCAGATTCGAGCTGTAAGCCGCGTGCTACAAGGGGCGAGCGAGGCAAAAAGGGGGATTTCACGGACGGGAGAAACTACAAGGGGAGCCGAAGCTCCCCAAGAAGTAGTTGCGTGCTCTTTTTATTATTGATTCGGGCTTCTTGTTTTTGTTGAGTGCCCTCGCCACGAAGTGTTTCCTTCGTGACCCTCCCAATCGGGAGCCAAGAGCAAACGGATTGCTTTGGTCGCTGAATTGCAGTGATCTGTCGATCCAACCAGTACAGGCTCTGTCTTAGGACAGTTTTTGTTGTTCTCGGCCTGGTCGTGGGGCAAGCCCCAAATACAACGCCTCTCCAAAAGAATCAGTTAGCTGCGCCTCTCGCCGTCTTGTTTTTATTGTGCGTGAGTCGATTCGTCTTATTTTTATTGTCTTGTTCATTGCTTGTTATTGTTCTTGTACCAAACATATAGCAGGGTGCGTGCCAACTTTTGCCAAGCCCAGTAAAACAAGGGGTTAGGTCGATATAACCGTTTTGCAGGGGCGAAAAAAAGCCGGGGTTTCGTTACCGATAACCCCGGCTTCTGTTACGTGAATCGACTGCGGTAACAGTTTCTTCACAAGGTCATGCGTTACCCGCCCGCGTGTTGGGTAACGCTCAGCTCTCGCTGGCGACCCCGGTCTTGCGGCGTGGAATGCCCAGACGTTGACGACGCTCCCACAGGCATTTGCGGCTGACGCCGAGTTTGCGCGCCAGTTCGGTCTCGGTCATGTGGTCCTGATGCTCTAGGACGAAGTGCTGGAAATAGTCTTCCAGCGACAAGTCCTCAGTCGGCTCATGGCTGCTGTTGCTCGCGTTACCGCCGGTCTGTGGCGGCAGGCCGATGAACTCGTCGTCTTCCAGATCGCTCAGCTCGATGTCGATGCCCAGCAGGTCGGCGGAAATCTCCGGGCTCTCGCTGAGAATCACCGCGCGCTCGACCGCGTTCTCCAGTTCACGCACGTTACCCGGCCAGGAATAGTGCCGGATGGCCTGTTCGGCATCGGCGGCAAATTTGAGATCGGTGCGGTTGATGCGCGCGCTCTGGCGAGCGAGGAAAGCATTGGCGATCTCGTTGACGTCGGCACCGCGCTCGCGCAGCGGCGGCAGCTTCAAGGCAATCACGTGCAGGCGGTAATAAAGGTCTTCACGGAACTGGCCGATTTTCGCCAGGCTTTTCAGATCGCGGTGGGTCGCGGCGATCAGACGTACATCGACTTTCTGCGATTGCACCGAGCCGACCCGGCGAATTTCGCCTTCCTGCAAGACCCGCAGTAAGCGAGCCTGGGCTTCCAGTGGCAGTTCGCCGATTTCATCGAGGAACAACGTGCCGCCGTCCGCGGCTTCGACCAGACCGGCGCGCCCGGCGCTGGCGCCGGTGAACGCGCCTTTCTCGTGGCCGAACAGTTCGGACTCGATCAGGCTTTCCGGGATGGCCGCGCAGTTGACCGAGATCATCGGCGCCTTGGCGCGTTTCGACAGATTGTGCAGGGCACGGGCCACCAGTTCCTTGCCGGTGCCGGATTCGCCCTGGATCAGCACATTGGAATCGGTTGGCGCGACTTTGCGGATCTTGCTGTACAGGTCCTGCATGGGCGGGCACGAGCCGATGATGCCGATCTCGCCGTTGCTGTTGTCGCTGGCGGCCTTGTTGCTGCCGTTGGTCGGTTTGCTGGCAACGGCTTCGCCGCCAGCCGGGGCCGATTGCCGATCGCGCAGGATCCGCGCGACGGCCTGGAGCATTTCATCGTGGTCGAAAGGCTTGGCGATGTAATCCACCGCGCCCATCTTCATCGAGTCGACCGCCGAGCGCAGGCTGGCATAGCTGGTCATGATCAGCACCGGTGTGCCCTGGCCAAGCTTGATCAACTCGGTGCCCGGCGCACCCGGCAGGCGCAAGTCGCTGACGATCAGATCGAACGTGGGAATGGTGAAGCGTTCTTGTGCTTCCTGCACTGAACCGGCTTCGCTGACCTGATACTGGTTACGTTCCAGCAGGCGGCGCAAGGCGGAGCGGATAATTGTTTCGTCTTCGACGATCAAAATGTGCGGCATTGATTCGATACTCTCGACGGTCTCAGTTCACAGCGGACGTCGCTTCGACATGACGCGGCAAGGTCACCCGGATACGGGTGCCGCGTTGGCTTTGTACATCAGCCGGGCTGTCGATGGTGATTTGTCCATAATGCTCTTCAACGATGGAATAGACCAGTGCAAGGCCCAGACCGGTGCCTTCGCCAGGATCCTTGGTGGTGAAGAAGGGTTCGAACAATCGGTCCATGATGCTCGACGGAATACCGCTGCCTTCGTCCTCGACGATCAGATCGACCGTGTGTTCGCCGGCTTCGCTCTTGACCCGTACGGCGCTGCCGGGCGGCGAGGCGTCACGGGCGTTCGAGAGCAGATTGATCAGTACCTGGGCGAGCCGTTGCGGATCGCCTTCGACCCAGTGCTCGGGGTCGCACAGGTTGTAGAACTGTACTTCGAAGTTGCGTCGGTTCAGGGCCAGCAGGCCGATGGCATCCTGCGCGACCTGCGCCAGACAAACGGGCTCGTCACTGTGCTGATGGCTGCCGGCGTGGGCAAAGCTCATCAGCGACTGGACGATGCGCGACACGCGTTTGGTCTGCTCGAGAATCTGCCCGCTGATTTCCGTCAGCTCACTGTCGTCTTCACGCTCTTCGCGCAGATTCTGCGCCAGGCAGGCGATCCCGGTAATCGGGTTGCCGATTTCATGGGCCACACCCGCCGCCAGGCGACCGATGCTGGCCAGACGTTCGGAGTGCACCAGTTTATCTTCGAGCATCTGCGTTTCAGTCAAATCCTCGACCAGCAGCACCAGGCCGCTGTTGCCCGGTGCCAGCGGCTCATCAATTGCCGCTTTGTGCAGGTTCAGCCAGCGAGTCTGGCCGTCGAGGGCCAAGTGTTGTTTGTGCAGGTGCTCGTCGGGCAGGTCGATGAAACCCTGCAGCAGCTCTTTCCACGGATCGGCAATGGTGCTCAGGCGCGAGCCGACCACCCGTTGCGCGGCAATCCCGGTCAACTCTTCCATGGCCTTGTTCCACATCAGGATCTCCTGATCCTTGGCCAGCGAGCAGACACCCATCGGCAGTTCCTGCAGAGTCTGGCGGTGGTAGCGGCGCAGCGCATCGAGTTCGGCGGCCAGACCGGTGAGGCGCGAGTGATAATCCTCGAGGCGGCTTTCGATGAAATGAATGTCTTCAGTGACGTAGTTTTCGCCGCCGGCCTTGTACGGCAGGAAGGTTTCGACCATGTCCTGCGCCACGCTCGGGCCCATCAGGCCGGAGAGGTTGGCTTCAATGCGATCACGCAGTCGGCGCAGGGCGTAAGGCCGGCGCTCGTCGAACGGCAGATAAAGGTCACGCAGGGCCTGTTCGACTTCTTTCTGTGCGGCTTTGGCGCCGAGCGGTTTGGCCAGTTGTGTGGCGAATTCCTGTGGCGAGGCCGCGTGCAGCTCACGACGTTGCGGGCGGCGCACGTTATCCACCGCGCAGGCTTCGGCGGCACTCGCCTCTTCCGGACTGGCGTTGGTGAACAGCGAGATCAGGGTGAACATCAAGACGTTGGCCGCCAGCGAGGCGATGGCCGCCATGTGCCAACTGGTGTCGTCGAGCACATAAATCATGTTCAGCAGCGGAATGTAGAAACCCTGCAGATTGCCGACCAGCGGCAGTAGCATGGTCACCACCCAGACCAGAATCCCCGCCAGCAAGCCTGCGATAAAGCCGCGACGGTTGGCGGTCGGCCAGTACAGCACCGACAACACCCCCGGCAGAAATTGCAGGGTGGCGACGAACGCGACGATGCCGAGGTTGGCCAGATCCTGTTCGGCGCCGAGCATCAGGTAGAAACCGAAACCGGCCATGATGATCGCGACGATCAGCGCCCGGCGCGTCCACTTCAGCCAGCGGTAGATATTGCCTTCGGCTGGCGGCTGGTAAAGCGGCAGCACCAGATGGTTGAGGGCCATGCCCGACAGCGCCAGGGTGGTGACGATGATCAGACCACTTGCCGCCGACAGACCGCCCACATAAGCGAGCAGTGCGAGCGGCTTGCTGTTGGCGGCAATGCCGATGCCCAAGGTGAAATATTCCGGATTGGTCGTGGCGCCAAGCTTCAGGCCGGCCCAGAGAATCAGCGGCACCGCCAGGCTCATCAACAACAGGAACAGTGGCAAGCCCCAGCTCGCGCTGACCAGCGAGCGCGGGTTGAGGTTTTCGGTGAAGGTCATGTGATACATGTGTGGCATGACGATTGCCGAGGCGAAGAACACCAGCAGCAGCGTGCGCCATGGCCCTTCCTGTAACGGCGTATGCAGCGCGGCGAGGGCGGTCTGGTTCTGCAACAGCCACAGTTCCAGATGTTGCGGGCCGTCGAATACCCCATAGAGCGCATACAGGCCGACGCCGCCGAGGGCGATTAGTTTAATCACCGACTCAAAGGCGATGGCGAACACCAGCCCTTCATGTTTCTCGCGGGTGGCGATATGGCGCGAGCCAAAGAAGATCGTGAACAGAATGATCAGTGCACAGAACGCCAGCGCCACGCGGCTCTGAATCGGCTCGCCGGTCAGGATGCCGATGGAGTCGGCCACTGCCTGAATCTGCAAGGCCAGCAGGGGCAGAACGCCGATCAGCATGAAAATCGTGGTCAGCGCGCCGGCCCAGGTGCTGCGAAAACGGAAGGCGAACAGATCCGCCAGCGACGACAACTGGTAAGTGCGGGTGATTTTCAGGATCGGATAGAGCAGCACCGGTGCCAGCAGAAATGCACCGGACACGCCGAGATAGCTGGAAAGGAAACCGTAGCCGTACTGATACGCCAGGCCCACCGTGCCGTAGAACGCCCACGCGCTGGCGTAAACCCCCAACGACAAGGTGTAAGTCAGCGGGTGGCGAATGATCGCTCGCGGGATCATGCCCCGTTCGCTGACCCAGGCCACGCCGAACAGCGCCGCCAGGTACGCGGCGCTGATCAGAAGCATCTGGGTCAGGCTAAAGCTCATCGGCATCTTTTTGGCTCTGCAGGATGAAGGTCACGACAATCAGGATCAGCCAGAGCAGATAAGGGCGATACCAGGCGCCCGTCGCGTCGATCCACCAATCCATGATGGCGGGGGAGAACAGATAGATCCCGACGACCAAAAGCAGGACCAAGCGATAGATGTACATCCCGGCCTCTCTTTTTTATGCGCGTGCCCGAAAACGTGCGGCGATGGTAACGGATGGGCGCGCGACTGCAAGTGTCGTCATTGCAGTTGCGCTTCAGGCAGCGTCAGTGTGCGTGGAATCTTGTCCGCATCCCAATGAGCGCTGCCCCAGGCGAGCAGTTCGTGCGGCGAAGCGTGGGCCAGTTCACTGCCGGGTTTTTGCCCCAGTGCGCGCAAGGCACGCAGCAGCAACGGCGTGGCTTGATCGGCTTCGAGCGGCGGCGAACGGTAGGACTTGCCGAGCTTGTTGCCGTCGGGCTGGGTGATCAGCGGCAGGTGCAGGTAGCGCGGTTGTTTCAGGCCCAGCAGCTCTTGCAGATACAACTGGCGGGGCGTCGAGTCGAGCAGGTCGGCGCCGCGCACGATGTCGGTGATGCCTTGCCAGGCATCGTCGAGCACCACGGCGAGTTGATAAGCGTAGAGGCCGTCGCGGCGGCGGATCACGAAGTCGCCAACGTCACGGCCCAGATGCTGGCGGAATTCGCCCTGCACGCGGTCGATGAAGTGGTATTCCAGTTCCGGCACGCGCAGACGGATCGCCGCATCTTGCTGGTCATGGCCGGCGTTGCGGCAAAAGCCGGGATAAATCCCGTGATACGGCTCAAGTTGTTTGCGCGAACAGGTGCAGGCGTAAGCCAGACCGTGATTGAACAGGCTGTCGAGCACTTCGGCATAGGCCGCGTGCCGCTCGCTCTGGCGCACCATTTCGCCGTCCCATTCGAAGCCGTAACTTTCCAGGGCCTTGAGAATCGCCGCTTGCGCACCGGGCTCTTCGCGCGGCGGATCGAGGTCTTCCATGCGCACCAGCCATTGGCCGCCGACCGATCGGGCATCGAGATAGGAGGCCAGCGCAGCGACCAGCGAACCGAAGTGCAGGTGGCCACTGGGGGTGGGGGCGAAACGGCCGATGTAGGCGGGGGAGGTTTTGGCGGTCATGAGAGAAAATACAATTTTTCGGGATTCGGCACATTACCTCTGTGGGAGGGGGCTTGCTCCCGAAGGCGGCTATTCAGACACCTTTGATGTCGAATGACACGCCGCATTCGGGAGCAAGCCCCCTCCCACAAAGGCAGTCAAGAGGCGGGGCGGCAGGCAAACTGTAGAAACAAAAACGGAGCGTTCGCACGCTCCGTTTGCTGTTCAGGCCGAAATTACTTGCCGACCTGCTTTTCCTTGATTTCCGCCAGGGTCTTGCAGTCGATGCACAGATCCGCTGTTGGACGGGCTTCGAGGCGCTTGACGCCGATCTCGATGCCGCAGGACTCGCACCAGCCGTACTCTTCGTCTTCGATCAGTTGCAGGGTCTTGTCGATTTTCTTGATCAGCTTGCGCTCGCGGTCGCGGGCGCGCAGTTCGAGGGCGAATTCTTCTTCCTGGCTGGCACGGTCGGCCGGGTCAGGGAAGTTGGCCGCTTCGTCTTTCATGTGATCAACCGTACGGTCGACTTCCTGCATCAAGTCCAGTTTCCACTTGTTCAGGATCTTGGTGAAATGCGCGCGCATCGGAGCGCCCATGTACTCTTCACCCGCCTTCGGAACGTAAGGTTCGAAGCCGCTGATCGTCGCTTGCTGCTGTTGCTTTGCTTGGGTGGACATGAAATAGACCGCCTCTACTCTTGTAATCCATTGCGCAGGAAGCTCCATCACCGACACCTGCCGGCCCTGCGGCTGCAAGCGGGCGAACTTACCAGATCAATTCAGCCGGCGCTACTCCCGGATGTCGAGGCCCCGGCGGGTGGCGCTTGCAGATGTTTGGCAAGTCGTGTCTGGTGGGATGCAGACCTGTTCAATCAGTGATTTTAGTCAATCCTGGAGCGAACGCTCATCTCGTTACAGTCCAGTGTTCTTGAGGCTGTGACCGCTGCGGGTTCTCGCTCGTTCCGGTAGATGGGTAGAATCGACTCTTTTTTCCGTCGAAGGCAATCCAATGGCCCCCTACAGTGCGCGCAGTCGTGCGATCGAACCGTTCCATGTGATGGCGCTGCTGGCGCGGGCCAACGAACTGCAGGCCGACGGTCACGATGTGATTCACCTGGAAATCGGCGAGCCGGACTTCACCACTGCCGAGCCGATCATTCGCGCCGGGCAAGCCGCGTTGACGGCGGGCAAGACCCGTTACACCGCGGCGCGCGGCATTCCTGAGCTGCGTGAGGCGATTTCCGGGTTTTACCAGTCGCGCTATGGCTTGAATATCGATCCGCGCCGGATCCTGATCACGCCCGGTGGTTCTGGCGCGCTGCTGCTCGCGAGCGCGTTACTGGTCGATCCCGGCAAGCACTGGCTGCTGGCGGATCCGGGCTATCCGTGTAACCGGCACTTTTTGCGTCTGGTTGAAGGTGCGGCGCAGTTGGTGCCGGTCGGGCCGGACGTGCGCTATCAACTGACCCCGGACCTCGTCGAGCGGCACTGGGACCATGATAGTGTCGGCGCGCTGGTCGCCTCGCCGGCCAACCCGACCGGGACGATTCTGACCCGTGCCGAGCTGGCCGGGTTATCCACAGCCATCAAGGCGCGGCACGGCCATTTGGTGGTGGATGAGATCTACCACGGTCTGACGTACGGCACCGATGCCGCCAGCGTGCTCGAAGTCGATGACAGTGCGTTTGTCCTGAACAGTTTTTCCAAGTACTTCGGTATGACCGGCTGGCGTCTCGGCTGGCTGGTGGCGCCGGACGCGGCGGTCGGCGAACTGGAAAAACTTGCACAAAACCTCTACATCAGCGCGCCGAGCATGGCGCAGCACGCGGCTCTGGCCTGTTTTGAGCCCGATACGCTGACGATTCTCGAGGAACGCCGCGCCGAATTCGGCCGCCGACGGGATTTCCTCCTGCCGGCGTTGCGCGAGCTGGGCTTCAACATTGCCGTCGAGCCTGAAGGCGCTTTCTATCTTTATGCCGATATCAGCCAGTTTGGCGGCGATGCCTTCGCGTTCTGCCAACATTTCCTCGAAACAGAACATGTTGCTTTCACCCCCGGCCTGGATTTTGGCCGCTATCAGGCCAGCCACCATGTGCGGTTCGCCTATACGCAAAACCTTGCGCGCTTGCAGGAAGCGGTGGAGCGCATCGCCCGTGGTTTGAAGAGCTGGCAAGGCTGATGCGTTTTTATCCACCGCTGGAACAGGCGCGGCTGATCCGTCGTTACAAGCGCTTTCTCGCTGACATCGAAACCGTCAGCGGCGAATTGCTGACCATCCACTGCCCGAACACCGGTTCGATGCTCAATTGCCAGGTCGAAGGCGGGCAAGTCTGGTTCAGTCGCTCCAACGACCCGAAACGCAAATTGCCCGGCACTTGGGAAATCGGCGAGACCCCGCAGGGCCGCTTGTTTTGCGTGAACACCGGGCGGGCCAACGGACTGGTCGAGGAAGCGTTGCAGGCTGGCGTCATTACCGAATTGGCCGGGTTTACTGCTTTGAAGCGGGAAGTGGCTTACGGGCAGGAAAAGAGCCGCATCGATTTCCGCCTCGAATACCCCAGTGGCCCGGCTTATATCGAAGTGAAAAGCGTCACGCTGGGCTTCGACGGTACGGCCGTGGCCGCGTTTCCCGATGCGGTGACCCAGCGCGGCGCCAAGCATTTGCGTGAGCTGGCGCATCTGGCACGGGACGGGATCCGCGCGGTGCAGTTGTATTGCGTCAATCTCACCGGGATTGAGGCCGTGCGTCCGGCCAGGGAAATCGACTCGGCCTACGCCGATGCGCTTCTCGAAGCGATCGCTTGTGGCGTCGAGGTGCTGGCGTATGGCGTGCGCCTGGATCATCAAGAGCTGGTCATTGATCGGCGTCTCGACGTATTGCTCAACGGTTAAACGTCTATCCACAGCCCTTGCGCATCTTCGCGGCAGGCAATCGCCGTCAACGCTTGCCCGGCGCAGGGGCCGGCGACGCATTCACCGTCCTCGATCAGAAACAGGGCGCCGTGGGTGGCGCACTGGATCAGACTGTTGCTCGGATCGAGAAACTGGTCGGGTTGCCATTCCAGCCCGACGCCTCGGTGCGGGCAGCGGTTGAGGTAGACATAGGCCTGCCCGCCACGTCGCACGGCAAACAGCTTTTTCCCGTCGATATCGAAACCGCGACTACCGGCCTCGACCAGATCGACCCCGGCGCAGAGAAACTTCATGGCTATCCTCAAGTGTCCGCTCGTGTCTGGATATGTCCGAGCTTGACGTTTAAATGCAAACAATTATCAAATGGCGGCCTTCTCCCACGGGGATCGGACAGAGGCCGAGGATACTTGGCCTGTCGTCCGGATGCCCGGGAAACCTTATTCAAGGAAGCTGTGTATGCGCCTGAGTGCTCGCGTTGCTGTGCTGTGTGTCGGCCTGTTTGTCAGCCACCAGGCCGCAGCGGCGGATTTGCCGCAACGCTGGGTCAGTGCTGGCGGCGCGTTGTCGGAATGGGTCAGCGCGCTGGGCGGCGAATCGAAACTGGTGGGTGTCGACACCACCAGCCAGCATCCGCAATCGCTGAAGGCACTGCCAAGCATCGGTTATCAGCGCAGCCTGTCCGCCGAGGGTATCTTGAGCCTGCGCCCGGACATTCTGATCGGCACGGAGGAAATGGGCCCGCCGCCGGTGCTTGCACAGGTGAAAGCGGCCAAGGTGCAGGTGCAGTTGTTCTCGGCCGAGCCTGACCTGCCCACGCTGGAACATACAGTGACGCAACTCGGGCAACTGCTCGGTGCGGAACAACAGGCGGCGCGGTTGCTGCAAACGTATCAACAGCAACTCGCTGCGCAAAAGGCGCGAGTCGCTCAAGCGCAAACTCGACAGAAAGCCCCGGGCGTTCTGCTGTTGCTCGGGCATGCCGGCGGCAAGCCATTGATCGCCGGCAAGGACACCGCGGCCGATTGGCTGCTGCAACAGGCGGGCGGGCATAACCTGGCGACGCACACCGGCTACAAGGCGTTTTCGGTAGAGGCACTCGCCGGTCTCGATCCGCAAGTGCTGGTTTTTGCTGATCGGGCACTCACCGGTGAGGCGGCAAAAGCTGCGTTGTTCAAGGAAAACCCGATCCTTGCCGGCAGTCGTGCGGCCAAGGCCGGGCGCGTGCTGGAGCTGGATCCGACGTTGCTGGTCGGCGGGCTTGGGCCGCGTCTGCCGGCAGCGTTGAAAAACTTGTCGGACAGTTTCTATCCGGCCAAGAGCGACCAATGACCAGATTGGTCAAACCTCGCGCGCTGTTCATCGGCCTGGCGCTCCTGTGTTTGCTGGCGATCTGGCTGTCACTGGCGCTGGGACCGGTCAGCCTGCCGCTGTTCGATACGCTGCGCGCGGCACTGCGCATGCTCGGCGTGCCGTTGGCGCCGGAAGGTCTGGAGCAGGCTGAGTTGATCGTTGGGCAGATTCGTCTGCCGCGTACGTTGCTCGGGCTGGCGGTTGGCGGGGTGCTGGCGTTGTCCGGCGTGGCGATGCAGGGACTGTTTCGCAATCCGCTGGCGGACCCGGGGCTGGTCGGGGTGTCCAGTGGTGCGGCGCTGGGTGCTGCGGTGGCGATTGTCGGCGGCTCTTTTTTTGGCGGTTTGCCGGAAGCGTTCGGCCCCTATTTATTGTCGGTGTGCGCATTTCTCGGCGGGCTTGGTGTAACGGCGCTGGTTTATCGGCTCGGCCGGCGTAATGGTCAGACGCATGTGGCGACCATGCTCCTGGCGGGCATCGCGCTGACGGCACTGGCCGGTTCGGCGGTCGGGCTGTTCACGTATCTGGCCGACGATGCGACGTTGCGCACGCTGACGTTCTGGAACCTTGGCAGCCTTAATGGCGCCAGTTATGCGCGGCTGTGGCCATTGCTGATCATCAGCGCTGCGGTGGCAGCGTGGCTGCCGCGCCGGGCCAAGGCACTCAATGCCTTGCTGCTGGGTGAATCCGAGGCCGGGCATCTGGGCATCGATGTCGAGCGGCTCAAGCGCGAGTTGGTGTTCTGCACCGCGCTGGGGGTTGGCGCGGCGGTGGCGGCGGCGGGGATGATCGGTTTTGTCGGGCTGGTGGTGCCGCATCTGGTGCGCTTGTTGTCCGGTCCCGACCATCGCGTGTTGCTCCCGGCCTCGGTGCTGGCGGGCGCGAGCCTGCTGTTGCTGGCCGATCTGGTGGCGCGTCTGGCGCTGGCGCCGGCGGAGTTGCCGATCGGTATCGTCACGGCGTTTATCGGTGCGCCGTTCTTTCTTTACCTGCTGCTGCGAGGGCGAGCCTGATGTTGCGCGCCGACCATCTGCACGTTCAGCGTGGCCGCAAGGTTGTGCTCAGTGACGTCACGCTCCAGCTCGAACCGGGCGAAGTGCTTGGCGTACTCGGGCCGAACGGTGCCGGTAAAAGTACCTTGCTCGCAGCCTTGTGCGGTGAGTTGGCGCCCAGCTCAGGCACGGTTTGCCTCGATGGGCACGGGTTGAATCATTGGAGCGGCACACAGCGGGCGCAGCGTCTGGCGGTGCTGCCGCAGGCATCGACGCTGGATTTCGCCTTTCGTGTCGAAGAAGTGGTCGGCATGGGCCGGTTGCCTTATCAGTGCGGTCGGGTGCGCGATGACGAGATTATCGCCGCCGCGCTGGCCGCCGCAGATGCCGGGCACCTGAGCGGCCGCAGTTATCTGGCGTTGTCGGGTGGCGAGCGCCAGCGCGTGCATCTGGCGCGGGTGCTGGCCCAGCTCTGGCCGGGGCAGGCGGGGCAAACGCTACTGCTGGATGAGCCGACGTCGATGCTCGACCCGCTGCATCAGCACACGACCTTGCACGCGGTGCGCGAGTTTGCCGGCCGTGGCGCGGCGGTGCTGGTCATCCTGCATGATTTGAATCTGGCGGCGCGTTATTGTGACCGGGTCTTGCTGCTTGAAGCTGGGCGCCCGGTAGCGCTGGACACGCCTGAGCGGGTGTTGCGCCCGGATTCGCTCAAGGCCGTGTTCGGGCTGGACGTGTTGGTGCAACCGCACCCGGAGCGCGGGCATCCGCTGATCATCGCCCGCTGACTGGAATGTCGAGGAGATTGCATGCGCCGGATGTGGCTGTTGGCGGTGGTGTGGCTTACCGGGTGCCAGCATGTTGTTGCGCCGCCGCCCGTCGACGGCGAGATTCGCGATTTGCGCAGCGGCCAGGTGCTGACGGCGCAAGCGCTGATTCAGCGCCTGGCCAGCTCCGGGCGAGTGATTGTCGGCGAGCAGCATGACAGTGCCGAGCACCACGCGGTGCAGTTATGGCTCTTGCAGGCGTTGGGTGAGCGGCGCGCGCAAGGCAGCCTGTTGCTGGAAATGCTTACGCCCGATCAACAGCCCAGGATCGACAGGTTGCGCCAGTCCGCCGCGCTCCCTGCGGATCTTCCCGCTGCCTTGGCCTGGCAGGAAGGCTGGGACTGGACGCTTTACGGGCCGATTGTGCGGTTCGCGCTCGCACAACCGTATCCGCTGCTGGCGGCAAATCTTGATAACGCCGAGGTCCGTAGCGTCTATCGCAATCCACCCGCTTTGAGCGGCCCGCTCAGCAATGCTGAGGCGGTGAAGGCGACGTTGCTGGAGCAAGTCAGCGATTCCCACTGTGGTCTGCTGCCCGAGTCGCAAATGCCGGCGATGCTTGCTGTTCAGCAACAGCGCGACCGGCGCATGGCCGAACAGCTGATGGCGGCGCCGCATCCTTCGGTTCTGTTGGCCGGTGCATGGCACGCCCGTAAGGATGTCGGCGTGCCGCTGCACATGCTCGACCTGGGCGCCGCGCAGGCCCCGAGCGTGCTGATGCTGGCCGAGCGGGGCGCCGAAGTCACGCAGGCGATGGCCGATTACGTCTGGTACACCGCTGCCATGCCAGCGCAGGATTATTGTGCACAGATGCGTCGACAGTTGGCCCGATGATTTTTCCACAGGCAAAAAAAGACCCGGTAAAAACCGGGTCAAATAACCGTGATTAGCCTGATGAGGAGATAATCTGAGAGTCCGAACCAAGGGCTTTTCAGAATATCGACTGATCTCGCGACCAGTTGTGATAATCATAGCGATTCTCATTACCGAGTCAACAACTGATTCCGTATTTATTTGTTTCAGGTGTTGAAGTGGCTTGTCATGTACCGAAAACCAAGGGATCGGCATTACCGATCGAGCGGTGCCGTTTGCGTGAGTTGTCGGTTCAATTGGCCGATGCGTCGCGCCATGCTCTCGATCAGGCTGTGGGCGATCTTCGGGTTGGTGCGGGTCATGCTCAAAAAATGATCGCCGGGAATCAGCATGACGGTACTCGGCTCGCGAGCGACGACCGTGGCATTGCGTGGCTCGCCCGTGAACAGCGCCATGGCGCCGAAGATCTCGTCCTTAAGCACTTCACCGACCTTGTGCCCGTCCACAAACGCCTCGGCGTGCCCGTCGATGATCACAAATACATGATCGGCGGCGTCCCCCTGATGGATCAGGGTTTCCCCGGCTTCTACCCGTTTGAAACCGTGGGTACTGCGAAATTCTCGGGGCTTGAGGTCAGCGACGGCATTGGCCAGAAGTGCCATCTGTCCCAGCAGATATTGCAAAAACTGCTCGCAACGGCCGCTGTCGGCAAACAAGTGCAGGAACACCTCGCTGCGTCTGTAGGGCAGCAAGCGCAATGGTCCCTCTGCGCACAAGCGGCAGTCGGCCCACGGCTCACCTTGCTGGAGACCAATCAGATCGCCTTCCTGCCAATAAAACAGCACCCGCGTGCCGATACCGCCGTTGATCACGCCGTCCTCCAGCAGAAACAACTGGTCGGCGGGCAACTGCGCCATCAGGTCTTCTGTTGCCTGCAGTTCGAGCAATGGCCCGCACGGTGTCAGACCCAGCAGCCATTGCGCGGGCAGGTTCTGCAAACGATTGATCAAGGCATCGGCGTGCGCCGATTGTTCCCCCAGTACATACATGACGACAATGCCCGCTCAATTCTTGTGGCGTGAAGAGATGGCATCGAGCTGCTTGTTCAGGGCGTCCTTGCGTTCGGCGGGGATGTCGTTCCAGTGCACATCCATCAGCGCGCCTTCGATCGCATACAACAACACCTTCGATGCACGAAACCCACGGGTACGCACGGCCCGATAGGCGTCCACCGCGCCCAGGCGCCGCAAGTCCGAGGCGCTGTGGATGCCCACGGCATGTAGCCATTGCGCCGACGTCTTGCCAAGATTTTTCAGGTGTTGCAGTTCATCATTCATCAAGCCTCCTTGCGACGGCCGAATGGAGCGTGGGCGAGCTTCTCAGGAGTGTAGCCATCAGTAGGAAAAGCGTGGTTGTTTGGTCGGATTCGACGCAAATGCTTCTAAGAAAGGGAGGAAAGATCTGGCGAGCGCAGAAGGGCGTGGCGTAACACATATAACTGTAGGAGTGAGCCTGCTCGCGATGACGGACTGACAGACAGCACATTTGCTGAATGTTAAACCGCTATCGCGAGCAGGCTCACTCCTACATGGGGGGCAGTGTCAGGTGCTGAACATGAATCTCAGCGCGTGCGATACCGCAACCGCGTGCCGAAATTCATCGACATGAGAATCTCGTCCGCGCTCAGCTCCGGCGGGAAGTACGCACCGGAAATCTGTGCGTGGGCCAGGCTGGCGCCTTCGAGCGAAGCCTTGCGGAAATCGATGCCACGCAGATCGGCGGAGCGAAAGTAGGCGTCCCGGAAATCCACGCCATCGGCGTTCAGTTCACGCAGGTCGAGGCCACGGAAGTCGCCGCCGACCATGTCAATCGGGCCGTCCTGTGGACGTTCCTTGTTGAAACCGGCGATGTCATCTTTGTGCAGCAAGGCATACAGCGGGGTGTCGAGAAGTTTCGGCTGGCTCATGTCAGATCACCTGTTGGTTTTATGGCGCCAGTATAGTGCCACTATTTAGCGGCCGTGAAGCGAGCGAGGGCTTCACGGCCGAAATAGTTTCTTACAGACCTGGCAGGCGCTGACGGATCTGCGCGACCACGGTGTCCAGCGTGCCGGATTCATTGGTCTGCACGCGTTTGCTGCGGAGGATTTCTTCCGGCGTCAGCGCTTCGCGGTTGGCCTGCTGCGCCGCGATCACTGCCAGGGTGGCGTCGGACGGATCCTTTTGATCGGCCTGACGCAGCGCCAGCCAGCTCTCGATGACCGCTTGCGGGGCGTTGCAGTCGAGAATCAGGAATGGCGTGCCGGTGGCCTCGGCGATTTTTGCAGCGCTGTCACGTTGGTCTCGCTTGAGGTAGGTGGCGTCAATTGCTACCGGGAAACCGGCGTGCAGGATCACTTCGGCGATTTCATGCAGACGCGCGTAGGTCGCGGCGCTGGCCTCGGCGCTATAAATGCCGGCCTGCACGTCGTTGGCAACGGTCTGTTCACCGAACAGGCGCTTGCGCTCGACGTCGGAACGCAGACGAATCGCGCCCAGCGCTTCAACCAGCCGCATCGCCACGTGGCTCTTGCCGACCGCGGAGACGCCGTGGGTGATTGCCATGAAGCGCGAAGGAATGGTGCTGTAGCTTTCCGCGAGGTTGGCATAGTTGCGGTACTGGCGCAGGGTAGTGGCGCGCTGCACCGCCGTGGCGTCCGCCGGCATGCTGAACAAGGCCACCTTCGCGCGCACCAACGCGCGGTAGGCTTTATAGAAGTTCAACACTTCCAGGCCCTGGTAGTCGCCGGTCAGTTCCAGATACTGGCTGATGAAACGCCGGGCCAGCGATTTCAGTCCGCGGTCTTCCAGATCCATCGCCAGGAACGCAGTGTCGGCGTAGACGTCGGTGAAGCGGAAGGGTTCGTTGAATTCGATGCAGTCGAAAATCACCACCTTGTCATCGATCACGGTGGCGTTGCCCAAATGAATGTCGCCGTGGCATTCACGGGTGAAGCCGTCTGCCTTGCGCTGGGCGAGCAGCGGCTTGAGGCGCTCGAAGCTGCTTTCGGCCCAGGCTTGCAAGGCTTCAAGTTGCAGCAGGTCGTTCTTGTCGCTGAGGAACGGCAGGATCTGTTCGAAATTCTGCCGCACCGGCGCCATCACGCTGTCCGGGGTGCCGGCGTCGTGTTCGGCCGGGACTTTTGGTGCGTTGAGGTGGAAGTGCGCAATCTGCTCGGCCATCGCATCGATGTGCTGAGTGGTCAGCTCGCCGTTGGCCTGAAGGGTGCTGAGCAAACCGGTCTGCGGGAACTGGCGCATCTTCAGCACGTATTCGATGGCCGGGCCGTTGCCGCCCAATTGCGGCGCTTCGACGCTGCCGGTGACTGGCAACACCTCCAGATACAAATCATCGGTCAGACGCTGATTCAGACGCAGCTCTTCAGCGCAGAAATGTGCGCGGGCGTCCAGGCCGGTAAAGTCGAGGAAGCCGAAATTCACCGGTTTCTTCACTTTATAGGCAAAGGGCCCGGTGAGAATGACCCACGAAATATGGGTTTCGATGACCTGGAACCCTTCGACGGGATGCGGGTAGAGGGCCGGGTTTTGCAGGGCAGCGATCAGGGACTGGCTCACGGGCGATCCTTCAGAGACGGGGGAGATTCGAGGCGGCCATTATGGCTGCTTGCCCGCCTGACGCAAACCTCGGAGCGTGCCTGTTGAGGATCAATAAAGTGCGTATAATCCGCCGCCATGACTCGATCCCGATCCCCCCGTACCAAGAAAAAACCACCAGCCAAGGGCATGAACCCGTGGCTGAGCTGGGCCATTAAACTCAGTCTGGTCGGCCTTGTAGTGCTGGCCGGCTTCGCCGTCTACCTTGATGCCGTGGTGCAGGAGAAGTTCTCCGGCAAGCGCTGGACCATTCCGGCAAAGGTCTACGCGCGCCCGCTTGAGCTGTTCGTCGGACAGAAGCTCAGCAAGGACGATTTCCTCACCGAACTCGACGCCCTCGGCTATCGCCGCGAAGCCGTGAGCAACGGTCCCGGCGCCGCCGCCGTCAGCGGCAATACGGTCGACCTGAATACCCGTGGCTTCCAGTTCTACGAAGGCCTGGAAAAAGCCCAGCCGGTGCGGGTGCGTTTCTCCGGCGATTACGTGGCGGAGCTGTCGGCGACCAACGGCTCGAAATTGTCGGTGGTGCGTCTGGAGCCGCTGCTGATCGGTGGCATTTACCCGAAAAATCTTGAAGACCGCATCCTGATCAAGCTCGATCAGGTGCCGCCGTACCTGCTCGAAACCCTGGTCGCCGTCGAAGACCGCGACTTCTATAGCCATTGGGGTGTGTCGCCGAAGTCGATTGCCCGTGCGGTGTGGATCAACACCTCCGGCGGCAAGATGACCCAGGGTGGCAGTACGCTGACCCAGCAGTTGGTGAAAAACTTCTACCTGACCAGCGAACGCAGCCTGAGCCGCAAGCTCACCGAAGCAATGATGGCGATGTTGCTGGAGCTGCATTACGACAAGAAGGAAATTCTTGAGGCTTACCTCAATGAAGTCTTCGTGGGTCAGGACGGGCAGCGTGCGGTGCACGGTTTCGGTCTGGCCAGCCAGTTCTTCTTCGGCCAGCCCTTGTCCGAATTGAAGCTGCATCAAGTTGCGTTGCTGGTCGGCATGGTCAAAGGTCCGTCCTATTACAACCCGCGACGCAATCCGGAACGTGCCCTTGAACGGCGTAACCTGGTACTCGACGTGCTTGAGCAGCAAGGCGTGGCCACTGCGGAGCAAGTCGAAGCGGCGAAAAAAATGCCGCTGGGCGTGACGACCCGCGGCAAGCTCGCCGACAGCTCTTTCCCCGGCTTTATCGATCTGGTCAAACGTCAGTTGCGTGAAGACTATCGTGACGAAGACTTGACCGAAGAAGGCCTGCGCATCTTCACCAGTTTTGATCCGATTCTGCAGATGAAGGCCGAGGCCTCGGTCAACGACACCTTCAAGCGTCTGGCCGGGCGCAAGGGTTCCGATGACGTGGAAGCGGCAATGGTCGTGACCAATCCGGAAACCGGTGAAGTCCAGGCAATGATCGGCAGCCGTCAGGCCAGCTACGCCGGTTTCAACCGTGCGCTGGATGCCGTGCGGCCGATTGGCTCGTTGATCAAACCGGCGGTGTATCTGACCGCGCTGGAAAAACCGAGCCAGTACACGCTGACCAGTTGGCTGTCGGACGACCCACTGTCGGTCAAGGGCGCAAACGGTCAGGTGTGGAAGCCGCAGAACTACGATCGTCGCTCCCATGGCACGGTGTTCCTCTACCAGGGCCTGGCGCATTCCTACAACCTGTCGACCTCGCGCCTGGGCCTGGAAGTCGGCGTGCCGAATGTGCTCAAGACCCTCGCTCGCCTGGGCGTGACGCGTGAGTTTCCGGCGTTCCCGTCGATGCTGCTGGGTGCGGGCGGCATGACCCCGATCGAAGTGGCGACGATGTACCAGACCCTGGCCAATGGCGGTTTCAACACGCCGATGCGCGGGATTCGCAGCGTACTGACCGCCGATGGCGAGCCGCTCAAGCGTTATCCGTTCCAGATCGAACAGCGTTTCGATCCGGCCTCCATTTACCTGATCCAGAACGCCATGCAGCGGGTGATGCGTGAAGGTACCGGCAGTTCGGTTTATAACGTGCTGCCCAAGACCCTGACGCTGGCGGGCAAGACCGGTACCAGTAACGACTCGCGCGACAGTTGGTTCGCCGGCTTCAGTCAGGATCTGCTGGCGGTGGTCTGGCTCGGGCGCGATGACAACGGCAAGACGCCGTTCACCGGGGCGACCGGTGCGTTGCAAGTCTGGAGCAGTTTCATGCGCAAGGCCGATCCGCTGCCGCTGGACATGCCGCAGCCGGACAACGTCGTCCAGGCCTGGGTCGATTCACGTACCGGTCAAGGCTCTGACGCCAACTGCCCGGGCGCCGTACAGATGCCGTATATTCGCGGCAGCGAACCGCCACCCGGCGCCGCGTGTGCGAGCGAAACGCCCGCTTCCGGCGAGTCGGTGATGGATTGGGTCAAGGGCTGGATGAATTAAGCAAAGAGGGCTTCAAGTGAACAAGTGGTTGATTCCAGCGGTGACCGCCGTGGCTTTGCTCAGCGGCTGCTCTACCGTACAGCGTGGTTCGATTCCGGTGGTCGACTCCGGTACCGCCGTGTCCAACAGCGAACGCATTTCGGCCAACGGCGGTTTCCGTCAAACGACGGTGAAGCGTCCGGTACAGGGCCAGACTCAGGCAATTCCTCAGGGCGATACCGGTGTCGTGGTCATGGTGCCCGGCGGTGGCGCGACCACTTCGGCGCCGATCAGCACTTCGCCGATCGTGCCCGGCCCGGCATCTGGCGGCATCACGCCTGGTCCGTATACCCCCTCGGCGGTGGACTCGGCGCCAGTCAATTCTGGCAGCTACAGCATGCCGTCGTCCCCTAGTGGCATCCCTTCGGCCAGCAGTGGCGGTGGCCTGTCAGCGGATGAACAGCTGGACGGCCCGGTGCTCGCCCTGTTGACCACCGCGCAACAGCAGCAGGCCGGTGGCGACCTCAACGGTGCGTCGTCCAGTCTGGAACGTGCCCAGCGTGTCGCCCCGCGCGAGCCGCAAGTGCTTTATCGCTTGGCGCAAGTACGTATGGCCCAGGGCGATGCGCCGCAGGCCGAGCAATTCGCCCGTCGTGCACTGACCATGGCCAACGGCCGCCCAGATCTGCAAGCCAGCCTGTGGGACATCATCGCTCAGGCCCGTGAGAAGCAAGGCGATTCCGCCGGCGCCGCACTGGCCCGTCAGAAGGCCAAGGTTTCGCTGTGATGGATGCGCGTTTCCCGAAAATCGCCGATCAGCTGTTGCTGATCGAGCGTGAACTACGTACCCAGGGCTGGTGGGATGAGATCCCGCCGTCGGCTGAAGCACTCAGCAGTGTCGAGCCGTTTTCGGTCGACACGCTGGACTTCGAGCAATGGCTGCAATGGATCTTCCTGCCACGCATGAAGATGATCCTCGAACAGGATCTGCCGTTGCCGAACGCCTCGGGGATTCAGGAAATGGCTGAAATGGTATTTGCCCAGCGCAAACTTGGCGGCAAGGATCGTCAGTTGCAGGTGCTGCTTAAAGAGTTTGACCTGCTGATCACTGCTTCACGCTGAACGCGACCGTAGGAGCTGACGAGTGCAACGAGGCTGCGATTTTTTGATCTTGCTCTTCAAACAAGTCAAAAGATCGCAGCCTTCGGCAGCTCCTACACAGCTCCTTCGCAGCGATTACGAGCAATTCTCGGCAATCTGCTTCTTCGCTTCGACAATGCGCTCCTGACGTTGCGCGTCGTCAATGCGCCGCAAATCACCCTCGACCTCTTCACGCAATCGCGGATTGTTCTGCAGTTGCGCCAGATTCGTGCGTGCCTGTTCGCAAAATGCCTTGAGCTGCGCCTGCTGTTCGGCGACCTGTTTCTTGACCTTGTCATCGATGGTTTTCTGATCACCGATTACGCCGCCGCCCGGCATCGGTGCTGGTTTCGGCGCGGGCGAGGAGGGCGTTTGCACGGTGGTGGACGGTTGCCCCTGAGGCGGCTGCGCATCGAAATGCGTGACACCCTGAGCGTCGACCCATTTGTAGATTTGAGCGGCCGAGCACCAGGGGCTGAGGCCGACTAACAGAGTCAGGAGGAGCGTTCGCATGCTGATTCCTTGCTGAAAATGCGCAATTGACGCTAACAGAGTAGCGCTTTTCAGGTTTTTTCTTGCGTTCTCATGTGCTTACCCACAATTAACCACACAGACGACTTGACTTGCAGAGGGCGAAACAGAAGAATCCAAAGTCCGCTGTAGAGGGACTGCCAGAAGCAGACCCACTCGGTAGATCATGAGGCGCACATCCGCGCCGACCTGTTACACCCGCAACGCGTTACCTCGCGCTGGGTGGGAAAGGCCCGCAACACTTGGGACGATCCCAATACTTGCTCAGTCAGTGCTGACGTAGTCGGCGACCACCGTCGCTCATGCTCTGCCGAGAAGTAAACCTATTAAGACCCGCCCCTTTTTGTGGACGGTATTCTGGCGTTTTAGAGGTGAACAACGTGGAGCTTTTATCTGGCGGTGAGATGCTCGTCCGCTTTTTGCGTGACGAAGGCGTCAAATACATCTACGGGTACCCGGGTGGTGCTCTCCTGCATGTTTACGATGCCCTGTTCAAAGAACCGGAAGTGACTCACATCCTGGTTCGTCACGAACAAGCGGCAACCCATATGGCTGACGGCTACGCCCGTGCCACCGGTAAAGCCGGCGTGGTATTGGTGACTTCCGGTCCTGGCGCCACAAACGCCATTACCGGTATCGCCACCGCCTATATGGACTCGATTCCAATGGTGATCATTTCCGGTCAGGTGCCCAGCACCATGGTCGGCACCGACGCGTTCCAGGAAACCGACATGATCGGTATCTCCCGGCCGATCGTGAAGCACAGCTTCATGATCAAGCACGCTTCGGAAATCCCGGAAGTCATGAAGAAGGCATTCTACCTGGCGCAATCCGGTCGTCCGGGCCCGGTCGTGGTCGATATCCCGAAAGACATGACCAACCCGGCCGAGAAGTTCGAATACATCTTCCCGAAAAAAGCCAAGCTGCGTTCCTACAGCCCGGCCGTTCGCGGTCACTCCGGGCAAATCCGCAAGGCGGCCGAAATGCTGCTGGCGGCCAAGCGCCCGGTGCTCTACTCGGGTGGCGGCGTGATCCTCGGCAACGGTTCCGCACCGCTGACCGAACTGGCCAAAATGCTCAATCTGCCGGTGACCAACACCTTGATGGGCCTGGGCGGTTTCCCTGGCACTGACCGTCAGTTCATCGGCATGCTCGGCATGCACGGCAGCTACACCGCCAACCTGGCGATGCACCATGCCGATGTGATCCTGGCCGTCGGCGCGCGCTTCGACGATCGCGTGATCAACGGCCCGGCGAAATTCTGCCCGAACGCCAAGATCATCCACATCGATATCGACCCGGCGTCAATCTCCAAGACCATCAAGGCCGACGTGCCAATCGTCGGTCCGGTCGAGAGCGTCCTGACCGAAATGGTCGCAATCCTCAAGGAAATCGGCGAGACCCCGAACAAGGAGTCCGTGGCCAGCTGGTGGAAGCAGGTTGATGAATGGCGTGGCGATCGTGGCCTGTTCCCTTATGAAAAGGGCGACGGCAGCAAGATCAAGCCGCAGACCGTGATCGAAACCCTCTGCGAAGTGACCAAGGGCGACGCCTTTGTGACCTCCGACGTCGGTCAGCACCAGATGTTCGCGGCGCAGTACTACACGTTCAACAAGCCTAATCGCTGGATCAACTCCGGTGGTCTGGGCACGATGGGCTTTGGTCTGCCAGCCGCAATGGGCATCAAGCTGAGCTTCCCCGACGACGACGTTGCCTGCGTCACCGGTGAAGGCAGTATCCAGATGAACATCCAGGAGCTGTCGACCTGCCTGCAGTATGGCTTGCCGGTGAAAATCGTCATCCTCAACAACGGTGTGCTGGGCATGGTTCGCCAGTGGCAGGACATGAGCTACGGCAGCCGTCACTCGCACTCCTACATGGAATCGCTGCCTGACTTCATCAAGCTGGCTGAAGCTTACGGCCATGTTGGCGTACGCATCACCGAATCGAAAGATTTGAAGGCGAAGATGGCTGAAGCGTTCGCCATGAAGGATCGTCTGGTGATCATCGATGTTTCGGTCGACACCAGCGAGCACGTCTACCCGATGCAGATCAAAGACGGCTCCATGCGCGATATGTGGCTGAGCAAGACGGAGCGTACCTAATCATGCGGCACATTATTTCCTTGCTTCTGGAAAACGAACCCGGCGCTCTGTCTCGCGTGGTCGGCCTGTTCTCGCAGCGCAACTACAACATCGAAAGCCTGACCGTGGCCCCGACCGAAGACCCGACCCTGTCGCGTCTGACGCTGACCACCGTGGGTCACGATGAGGTCATCGAGCAGATCACCAAAAACCTGAACAAGCTGATCGAAGTGGTCAAGCTGGTGGACCTGTCGGAAAGCGCTCACATCGAACGCGAACTGATGCTGGTCAAGGTCAAGGCCACTGGCGCCCAGCGCGCCGAGATCAAACGCACCACCGATATCTACCGTGGACAGATCGTCGATGTCAGCGCCAGCGTGTATACCGTTCAATTGACCGGTACCAGCGACAAGCTCGACAGCTTCATTCAGTCCATCGGCACCGCTTCGATTCTGGAAACCGTCCGTAGCGGCGTGACCGGCATTGCCCGCGGCGACAAAGTACTCAGCATCTAAACCAAATTAGCGCATGGCCTGAACGGCCGGATATAAGGGGAAATTCATGAAAGTTTTCTACGATAAAGACTGCGACCTGTCGATCATCCAGGGCAAGAAAGTTGCCATCATCGGTTACGGCTCCCAGGGTCACGCTCAAGCGTGCAACCTGAAAGACTCCGGTGTCGACGTTACCGTCGGTCTGCGTAAAGGTTCGGCCACCGTTGCCAAAGCCGAAGCTCACGGCTTGAAAGTGACCGACGTTGCTTCCGCTGTGGCGGCTGCCGACCTGGTCATGATTCTGACCCCGGACGAATTCCAGTCCTCGCTGTACAAGAACGAAATCGAGCCGAACATCAAGAAAGGCGCCACCCTGGCCTTCTCCCACGGCTTCGCGATCCACTACAACCAGGTTGTTCCGCGTGCCGACCTCGACGTGATCATGATCGCGCCGAAAGCCCCGGGCCACACCGTGCGTTCCGAATTCGTCAAGGGCGGCGGTATCCCTGACCTGATCGCGATCTACCAGGACGCCTCGGGCAACGCGAAAAACGTTGCACTGTCCTACGCCGCTGGCGTTGGTGGCGGCCGTACCGGCATCATCGAAACCACTTTCAAGGACGAGACTGAAACCGACCTGTTCGGCGAACAAGCCGTTCTGTGCGGCGGCACCGTTGAGCTGGTCAAGGCCGGCTTCGAAACCCTGGTTGAAGCTGGCTACGCGCCGGAAATGGCCTACTTCGAATGCCTGCACGAACTGAAGCTGATCGTTGACCTCATGTACGAAGGCGGTATCGCCAACATGAACTACTCGATCTCCAACAACGCCGAGTACGGCGAGTACGTGACCGGTCCGGAAGTCATCAACGCCGAGTCCCGTCAGGCCATGCGCAACGCCCTGAAACGTATTCAGGACGGCGAATACGCCAAAATGTTCATCAGCGAAGGCGCAACCGGCTACCCTTCGATGACCGCCAAGCGTCGTAACAACGCCGCTCACGGTATCGAAATCATCGGCGAGCAACTGCGCTCCATGATGCCGTGGATCGGTGCCAACAAGATCGTCGACAAAGCCAAAAACTGAGTCGTCGTCCCCTTGTATGAAAAAACGCGGCCCTGGCCGCGTTTTTTCGTTTGAGACGGCGGTTCTGGTATAAAGCTGCATCGTTTGTGGCCGAACTGTCGTCCTCAAGCTTCTGTCGAATTTTTCCACACCGTTGCAAGGTAATGTCCATGAGCGAACGTCCCGAAGAGCCGAACAAGGCTTCCGACGCCGAAAGCCTCCTGCCCATCGATGAACACATCGAAGAAGGGCACGACGCCGAAGGTCGTAAAGTCCGGCATCGTGGTATCTATCTGCTGCCGAACCTGTTCACCACCGCCAACCTGTTCGCAGGGTTCTATTCCATCATCAACTCGATGAGCGCCCAGGCGGCCTTGAGCGCCGGCGACTCGGCGAATGCGAGCAAGTACTTCGCGTTCGCCGCGATCGCGATTTTCGTTGCCATGGTGCTCGACGGCCTCGACGGTCGGGTTGCACGCATGACCAACACGCAGAGCGCGTTCGGCGCCGAATATGACTCCCTGTCAGACATGGTTGCTTTCGGCGTCGCGCCTGCGTTGCTGGCTTTCGGCTGGGCATTGGGTGACATGGGCAAGGTCGGCTGGATGGTCGCCTTCATCTATGTAGCTGGCGCGGCGTTGCGTCTGGCGCGTTTCAACACTCAAGTGGGTACCGCAGACAAGCGCTACTTCATCGGGCTGGCCAGTCCGGCAGCTGCGGGTGTGGTGGCAGGTATCGTCTGGGCATTCAGCGATTACGGCATTCAGGGTTCGAAGATGTCGTTCCTGGTTGCGTTGATGGTGGCGGCGGCCGGCATGTTGATGGTCAGCAACATCAAGTACAACAGCTTCAAGGAGCTGGACTTGAAAGGGCGTGTGCCGTTCGTGGCGATCCTCGCCGTGGTGCTGGTGTTCGCGGTCGTGTTCAGCGATCCGCCGCGCATTCTGCTGCTGGTGTTCCTCGCCTACGCTGCTTCCGGCCCGGTGCAATACCTGTTGCGCCTTCGTCGTCACAAAAACGCCGAGTGATGTAATTTCCCGCATACTCCGCAGTCTATGGGTGCACCTGTCCTCCAAAGCTGCGGAGTTGTCATGTTGATCAAGATCCCCAAAGCATCTGACTGCCATGAGTCGGATGTCACGCCCGAATCCATCTATCTTTCCCGTCGCCAACTGCTCGGTGCTACCGCCGCCGGTATTGCTGTCAGCAGCCTGCCGCGTTGGGCCAGTGCTGCGGATCCTTCTCGTTACTCCGATGTTGAACCGGGCAAAGCGCCGGCCTGGTTCGCCGAAAAGCTTCCTTCTACCCAGTGGGGCGCGGTCAGCGTCAAGGATGAGGCGATCACGCCTTATAAGGACGCTACTCACTACAACAACTTTTATGAGTTCGGTACTGACAAGGGCGACCCGGCGGCGAACGCCGGATCGCTGAAAACCGAACCGTGGAGCGTGGTGATAGACGGAGAGGTGGGTAAGCCGGGACGCTATGCGCTTGAAGATTTCATGAAACCTTATCAACTGGAGGAACGTATCTATCGCCTGCGCTGTGTCGAGGCGTGGTCGATGGTCATTCCCTGGATCGGTTTCCCCATCTCGGCGTTGCTCAAGCAAGTCGAGCCGACCTCAAAGGCCAAATACATCCGCTTCGAAACCTTGCAGGATCCCAAGAGCATGCCCGGGCAGCGCTCCGGGTTCGCCTTGATTGACTGGCCCTATGTCGAAGGCTTGCGTCTGGACGAGGCAATGAACCCGCTGGCAATCCTCGCTGTGGGTATGTATGGCCGAGAACTGCCGAATCAGAACGGCGCACCGCTGCGGTTGGTGGTGCCGTGGAAATATGGCTTTAAAAGCGTGAAGTCTATCGTGCGGATCAGCTTGGTCAGTGAGCAGCCGAAGACAACCTGGCAAAGCATCGCCGCGGATGAGTACGGCTTCTTTGCCAATGTGAATCCGACGGTTGACCATCCGCGCTGGACCCAGGCGCGGGAGCGGCGATTGCCGAACAGTTTGTTCAAACCGAATGTGCGTGACACGCAAATGTTCAACGGCTACTCGGAAGAAGTCGCTTCTTTATATGCAGGGCTCGATCTGCGGAAGAACTACTGATGCGTTATCCGTTCTGGCGTGTGGGCGTTTTCATTGCGGCGGCGATCTGGCCGTTGCTGTGGTTCTATCAGGCTTTTGCGGATTTGCTCGGGCCTGATCCGGGTAAGGTGCTGGTAGATCGGTTGGGGCTGGGGACGCTGGTATTGTTGTTGATCACGCTGAGCATGACCCCTTCGCAGAAGCTGACCGGGTGGGCGGGGTGGATTGCCGTTCGCCGGCAGCTGGGGCTTTGGTGTTTTGCGTATGTGGCTTTGCACCTGTTCAGCTATATGGCGTTTATCCTCGGGTTCGATTGGTCGCAGTTGGGGGTTGAGCTGCGCAAGCGTCCGTACATTATTGTTGGAGCGTTGGCTTTTCTGGGATTGTTGGCACTGGCGGTGACTTCCAATCGCTACAGTCAGCGGCGATTGGGGATTCGCTGGAAAAAACTGCACCGGTTGGCCTATGTGATTCTGGGCTTGGGGTTGCTGCACATGCTGTGGATTGTGCGTGCCGATCTCAAGGAGTGGGCGATCTATGCCTTTATAGGTGGTGTGCTTCTCTTATTGCGGGTGCCTCCCGTTACACGTCGAATCCCGCGTTTATTGGCTAAAAAGCAAAACTTTCAAGAAAAGCGAAATTAACGGTTGACGGCAGATTCTGGAAGTCTATAATTCGCCCCACTTCCGGCGCAGTCGAAACGGAAAACTCCTTGAGATTCAAAGAGTTACGCAGTTTTCGACAACGGCTTGCTTCAGATCATCGAAGCCTGGAAGGAGTTGGAGTCGCAGTGATGTATGGCGCTTTCAACGGTTCGATCTTCTCGGTCGAAAGCGGTGTAAAAGAGGTGTTGACAACAGCGAGTAACGCTGTAGAATTCGCCTCCCGCTAACGAGAGATCGGAAGCGCAAGTGGTTGAAGTTGTTGAAGAATTCTTCGAAAACTTCTGAAAATAATCACTTGACAGCAAATGAGGCTGCTGTAGAATGCGCGCCTCGGTTGAGACGAAAGA
>NZ_JABWQS010000057.1:0-31728 GCF_014268545.1 Pseudomonas sp. SWRI81 | reverse complement strand
ACAGGGTTTTGCAGTCATTCACACATCTGCCATTCAGTGCAGATCCACTGTGGGAGCGAGCCTGCTCGCGAAAGGGCCATCACATCCAGCATCAGTGTCGTCTGACACTCCGTCTTCGCGGGCAAGCCCGCTCCCACAGGGTTTTGCATTCATTCACACATCTGCCATTCAGTGCAGATCCACTGTGGGAGCGGGCTTGCTCGCGAAAGGGCCGGCACATCCAGCATCAGTGTCGTCTGACACTCCGCCTTCACGAGCAAGCCCGCTCCCACAGGGTTTTGCAGTCATTCACACATCTGCCATTCAGTGCAGATCCACTGTGGGAGCGAGCCTGCTCGCGAAAGGGCTGGCACATCCAGCATCAGTGTCGTCTGACACTTTGCCTTCGCGAGCAGGCTTACTCCTACAGGAGATAACTTTCAATTGTCCTGATCAGGTGGACAGTGAAACGCTTTTCAGCCGATTTATCCCTTTGCTGTGCGTCAGTAATCTGTACCCAACTTGAACGCAACAACAACTTCAGACAATCAAAAAGGGATGCACACCATGACCACTCCAACCTACAACCGCCTGAACAAAGACGACGCAATCGTGCTGCTGGTTGACCACCAGACCGGGCTGATCTCGCTAGTGCAGGACTTCTCGCCGAACGAGTTCAAGAACAACGTGCTGGCGCTGGCCGACCTGGCGAAGTTCTTCGACCTGCCGACCATCCTCACCACCAGCTTCGAACAAGGCCCGAATGGCCCGCTGGTGCCAGAGTTGAAAGAGATGTTCCCGGACGCGCCGTACATCGCTCGCCCAGGTCAGATCAACGCTTGGGACAACGAAGATTTCGTCAAGGCGATCAAGGCTACCGGTCGCAAGCAAATCATCATCGCCGGTGTCGTGACGGATGTGTGTGTAGCGTTCCCGACCCTGTCGGCGCTGGCGGAAGGCTTTGATGTGTTCGTGGTCACCGATGCCTCCGGCACCTTCAACACCACCGTGCAGCAAGCCGCCTGGAGCCGCATGACCCAGGCCGGTGCACAGATGATGAATTGGTTCTCGGTGGCCTGTGAGCTGCACCGCGACTGGCGCAACGACATCGAAGGGCTGGGCAACCTGCTGTCGCAGCGGATCCCCAACTACCGTAACCTGATGAACAGCTACTCGGCGCTGACGCAGCAGAAGTAACTTCACCAGCAACGCAAAAGCCTGCTTTTAACAGCAGGCTTTTTGTTTTTCCGGATGACTAAACACGGTCACCTGTAGGAGTGAGCCTGCTCGCGATAGCTCTGGACCAGCCAATGAAGATGTTGCGCGTGCCGACGCCATCGCGAGCAGGCTCACTCCCAAAGTTGACCGTGTTTCGTCAGGAAAACGCAATTTCCTGTAGGAGTGAGCCTGCTCGCGAAGAAGGCGGCACGGTCACCCGAGCAACTCGCTGATCCACTGCACCTCTTGGCTGATCGCCTGCACTTTGGCCTGCGGTAATGCCTGTTGCGCGTGGGTAAATTGGCTCAAGGTCTTCTGTCGCTGAAGCAGCCTGCGTCGCCATTTCTGTAGAAACGCCGGGCTGCGCTCCTGCAGTTGTACAGGGCCGAAATACAGTTCTTCGGCGCTGTAAGTCAGCGGCTCGGCAGCACGCTCGGCAACAATGATTTCATAGTCGAAGCGGTCCTCATGCAGCACCTCTTCGCCAACGATCCGGTAGCCGTTATCCATCAGCCACTGACGCAGCGGCTGCTCGCCGCCGTTAGGTTGCAGAATCAGCCGTTCGTGGCCGCTGAGTCGGGCTTTGCCGCTGTCGAAAATGTCGCGGATGGTCTCGCCGCCCATGCCGCAGAGGGTGATAGCGCTGATGGCGTCTTCAGGTCTGATCGCCGCCAGGCCATCGGCGAGGCGCACGCTGATGTGGCTGCGCAGATCGTTGTCGTTCACGGTGCGTTGCGCCGCGTGGAAGGGCGTCGGAGCGACCTCGCCAGCCACCGCCGCGGCAATCATCCCGCGGCGCATCAGGACCACCGGCAGGTAAGCGTGGTCCGAGCCGATATCGGCCAGCCGCGCGCCAAGCGGCACGTGGGCGGCGACGCGCTCAAGGCGCATGGACAATGTCTGTTGGTTCAACGGCAACCCCTTCACCGGCGGCGGAAAAAGGGGTGCGACTCTGGCGAGCAACGCCGACGCTGTCAAATCGCGCCGATGGAATCGCTTGCCCAGCGGCAGCACGGCGCTGCCGATGGGCGTTTGCGCTTAGCCCGCGAGCGTCGCGTTGTCGATGACGAAGCGGTATTTCACATCACCCTTGAGCATGCGCTCGTAGGACTCGTTGATTTGATCGGCGCGGATCAGCTCGATGTCGGAAACGATGCCGTGCTCGGCACAGAAATCGAGCATCTCCTGGGTCTCGGGAATGCCGCCGATCATCGAACCGGCGATGGTGCGGCGCTTCATGATCAGGTTGAACACGTTCGGCGAGGGATGCGGCGAGGCGGGCGCACCGACCAGCGTCAGCGCGCCATCGCGCTTGAGCAGGACGAGGAAGGCGTCGAGATCGTGCGGTGCTGCAACCGTGTTGAGGATCATGTCGAAGCTCTTGGTGTGTGCCGCCATTTCCTCGGCATTGCGCGACACCACGACTTCGTCCGCCCCCAGCGCCTTGGCCGCTTCACGCTTGGACTCGGAGGTGGTGAACGCAACGACATGGGCGCCCATGGCGTGAGCCAGTTTGATGCCCATGTGGCCCAATCCACCGATGCCGACCACACCGACTTTCTTGCCGGGGCCGGCGTTCCACTGGCGCAGTGGCGAATAGGTGGTGATGCCTGCGCAGAGCAGCGGCGCGACGGCGGCCAGTTGCGCCTCGGGATGGCGGATGCGCAGGACATAACGCTCGTGCACGACGATGTTTTGCGAATAGCCGCCGAGCGTCCAGCCCGGTGCGTCCGGGGTCGGGAAGTTGTAGGTGCCGATCATGCCGTCGCAGTAATTTTCCAGCCCGGATTCGCAATCGTCACAGTGTTTGCAGCTATCGACGATGCAGCCGACACCGACCAGATCGCCAACCTTGTAGTCCTTGACGTGCGTGCCGACGGCTGACACGCGACCGACGATTTCATGACCGGGAACGCAAGGAAACTGCGTGCCGGCCCATTCAGCGCGCACCTGATGCAAGTCCGAATGGCAGATGCCGCAAAAGGCAATGTCGATCTGCACATCGTGGGCGGCCGGTGCGCGGCGGTTGATCTGCATCGGCTCAAGGGGTTTGTCGCCAGCGTGGGCGCCGTAGGCTTGTACGAGCATCGGAGCATCCTCCATGGGTTTGTCGGATGTTAATTGTGGCCCTTATGTTCGAACGCGCCATTGTGCATTTCTGTGGAATGTTTGCCTGATTCTGTGAAACCGCTGTCAGAATCGATCCAGCGCGTAAGGCGCGATATCGGGCAAGTCGATGAGCTGGCTGGGCAGCGTCGGCGAAACCAGCCGCGCCACCATCTGCGCCGTCACCGCCGCCTGCGTCAACCCCAGGTGCTGATGCCCAAACGCAAGCAACACTTTGCCATTGCAGACCTGGTCGATGACCGGAAGCGAATCCGGCAGCGATGGGCGAAAACCCATCCACGGGGTAGCGCCGTCAGCGTTCAGGTCGTTGCGAAACAGGCCTTGACTCAAGCGCTGCAACTGCCAGGCGCGCGCCATGTTTGCGGGTCGTTCAAGCCCGGCGAACTCGACCGTACCCGCGAGGCGCAGGCCTTCGCTCATCGGTGTCATGATGAACTTGCGTTCCAGCGAGGTGACGGGGAAGGGCAGCCGGTGATGTTCCTGGGGCAGCATCAGGTGATAGCCGCGCTCGGTGTCCAGCGGCACGTTCTTGCCTGTTAATGCGGCGGTGAGTTTCGCCGAATGAGCGCCACAAGCGATCAACACGCGGCGCGCCTTCAACTCTCCGGATCCGGTAAGCAATGCCACACCGTGCTCCTGCACATAACCGCCCTGAACCTGCTGCTGGACGATTCCCACGCCACAGGCCCTGGCCGCTTCGACCAGTGCGACGACGACTTGGTATGGATCGAGGAAATGCCCGGTGCGCGGGAAAAACAAGCCGCCCTCAATCCGCTCGCTGAGCTGCGGCGCGGTTTCGCGTATCGCCTCGCCCCGCCAGTAATCGATCGGTACCTGTTGCTGACGCAAACGCGTCTGAAGCGCCTCAATGGCCTGACGCGACTCGGCACGTTCGAAGACCAGCAACGAGCCGTCGACCTTGAGCAGATCGGGACGCTGAATATCAGCGAGCAACTGCTGCCACGCGTCGAGGCTGCTTTCATTGAGCGCACGCAACCCTGCGACGGTTTTCTGGAAGGGCTCAGTTCGCAGATTCAGCAGCAACCGCGTGAACCACGGCAGCGCGCGCGGCAGGTATTTCCAGTCCAGGCGCAGCGGCCCCATCGGGTCCATGAGCATGGCCGGCAAGCGTTTGAGGATCGACACGTCGGCAATCGGAAACACCTGTTCGGTCGCCAGATGCCCGGCATTGCCGAACGAGGCGCCATGGCCGGGCGCCTGCTGATCGATGACCACCACGCGCAGGCCCTGCTGCGCGAGACGCAGTGCGCAAGCCACGCCGATGATCCCGGCACCGACCACAGCGATGTCGTGCGAAGGGTTATTCGCCATGGCTTGCGTCTTCCCGTTGGCCGTCGAGCAAGCGATGCAGGTGCAGCGGATTGGTTTTTTGCAGCGCCGTGGTCAACAACTTGTCGGGGAAATCCTGATAGCACACCGGCCGCAGGAATCGCTGGATCGCGGCAGTGCCGACCGACGTGGTCCGCGCGTCGGATGTTGCCGGAAAAGGCCCGCCGTGAACCATGGCATCGCACACTTCGACACCGGTCGGCCAGCCGTTGACCAGCAGGCGCCCGGCCTTGCGTTCCAGGGTCGGCAGCAATGTGCGGGCCAGAGCAAGGTCAGCGTCATCCACGTGCAGAGTCGCGGTCAGTTGACCTTCTAAGTGTTCGCAGACCTGACGGATTTCTTCGTTATTGCTGCATTGCACCACCAGCGAGGCGGCGCCGAAGGTTTCGGCGTGCAGGCGATGATCGGCGAGAAAATCGACGGCGTCGGTGATGAAGACATGCGCCTGACACCGATTCGGGCCGGCGCCGGATTGACCTGCGGCGACCTTGCGTGCGCGGGGATTGTCCTGCAACGCCGTCACGCCCGCTGCATAGGCGCTGTAAATGCCCGGCGTCAGCATGATTTGCGCCGCGCTGTGGGGAATCAGTTCGGTCACCGCGCGGAGAAACCCATCCAGCGCCGGGCCTTTTTGGGCGATCAGTAATCCTGGATTGGTACAGAACTGCCCGGCGCCCAGGGTCAGCGATGCGACAAACCCTTCGGCCAACGCCTGCGCCCGATTGTGCAAGGCTGCCGGAAACAGCAGCACCGGGTTGATCGAACTCATTTCCGCGTACACCGGAATCGGCTCCAGCCGCGCTTGCGCCGCTTGCATCAAGGCCAGTCCGCCGGTGCGCGAGCCGGTGAAGCCTGCGGCTTTGATGCGCCAGTCGCTGACCAGCGCAATGCCCACCTGATAACCGGAATCGAACAGCAATGAAAATACGCCCTCGGGCAACGCGCAGTCCTTGATCGCTCGGGCGACCGCGCGGCCCACCAGTTCGCTGGTACCGGGGTGCGCGCTGTGGGCCTTGACGATCACCGGGCAACCGGCGGCCAGCGCCGAGGCGGTATCACCGCCGGCCACGGAAAAGGCCAGCGGAAAGTTGCTCGCGCCAAACACCGCCACTGGCCCCAGTGCGATCTGCCGTTGACGCAGGTCCGAGCGCGGCAGCGGCTGGCGTTGTGGCTGCGCCGTGTCGACGCGCACATCGAGCCACTCACCGGCGCGCACCGTTCGGGCGAACAGGCGCAGTTGCTGGCAAGTGCGGCCGCGCTCGCCCTGAAGACGTGCCTGGGGCAGGCCGGTTTCGGCGTGGGCGCGCTCGATCAGTTCATCGCCAAGCAGCTCGATGTGCCCGGCAATGCATTCAAGAAATTCGGCACGGGCAGCAAGGCTGGTTTCGCGATAGGCGTCTTGCGCTGCCCAGGCCAGCGCGCAAGCCTGTTCAACCTGCAAGGTCGACGCGCCGGCATAGGCCGGTTCCAGTGTCTGGTTGGTCGCCGGGTTAATCCCGTAGAAGGCTTGGCGTTCGCCCGCCACCGATTGTTGGCCGATCAGCAAATTGCCCGTCAAAGTCATGGTGTCTTCCTGTGAAAAGAGGGGGCCTGCCGCGAATCGTGATGCTCCACGGCAGGTCGCGGTCAGGCGAAGTTCTGCTCGGCCGACCAGTTTTCGTACCAGTGACGGAACAGCGAATACTGCTTCTCGGCGTAGCGCCGTTGCGAATCGCTCAACGTGTCGGTCTCGTTGAAGTGCAGGGTGTATTCCTTGTCCCCGTTGAGCACCATCAGGTGCTTGTAATACAGCACCAGATCACAACCTTCATCGAACGATGACAGCACCGCCAGCGCCGATTCCAGTTCCCGCGCCTGACGTCGTGCCTTGGCATCGCCTTGCGCCGCTTGCTTGCTCAGGGCCACCAGTTGCAGCACTTCCCGGGGCAGGGCGTTGCCGATGCCAGTGATGGCGCCGGTGGCATTGCAGTTGACGAAACCGTGCACCACTTGGGTGTCGACGCCGACCATCAGCGTCACGTCGTCATCCTTGGAGGTGATGTTTTCTGCCGCGTAACGCAAATCCGCAGCACCGCCGAATTCCTTGAAGCCGATCAGGTTCGGGTACTCGCGGCGCAGTTCGAAAAACAGATCGGCGCGGGTGGCGAAGCCGTAGTAAGGGCTGTTGTAGATCACTGCCGGCAAGTTCGGCGCGGCTTGCAGAATGGCGGCAAAGTGAGCCTTTTGCGCCGTCGCCGAAGCCCCACGGGACAGCACACGCGGGATGACCATCAAGCCTTGCGCGCCGACTTTCGCTGCATGGGCTGCGTGAGACACCGCCTCACGGGTGTTCACCGCGCCCGTGCCGACGATGGTCGGCACGCCGGCGGCTACCAGCCGCGCCACGCCTTCCTGGCGCTCGGCCTCGGTGAGCAACGGCCAGTCGCCCATGGAGCCGCAATAAACCACGGCGCTCATGCCGGTATCGATCAACTCGCGACCCTTGGCCACCAGCGCATCAAAGTCGGGTTTACGCTGGGCCGTGCACGGGGTCATCAGGGCCGGCATGCAACCGGTGAAGATGTTGTCGCTCATGTTCTAACTCCTTGGCATTTGATTTTATTCGAGGTGAACGATCGGCGCGGCGGCTCAGATGCCCCACGCGAACGGGTCGCTTTCGTCGATCAACAGGGTGCTGTCGGCGGTCATGTAGGCGCGGCCGGTAATGAACGGGCGGATGCGCTCGCCTTCCCATTCAAAGCGGCCTTCGAACTGGCTACCGGTGATGCTCGCCTGTACCCACGGCGCGCCGGGTTGCAGTTTGTCGTCGGCGGCCAGGCACGCGAGTTTGGCGCTGGTGCCGGTGCCGCACGGTGAGCGGTCGTAGGCTTTGCCGGGGCACATGACGAAGTTGCGGCTGTCGGCGCTGGCGTCGTCGGCGAACAGTTCGATGTGGTCGATGACCGCGCCGTCTGCGCCATGAATGCCCTGGTCTTCCAGCGCTTTGAGCATCGCCCAGGTGTATGCCGTCAGGTGTTCGACATTGTCCATGTGCAAGGTCCGGCCATGCTCGGAGACCAGGTAGAACCAGTTGCCGCCATAGGCGATATCTCCGACCACGCGGCCAAATCCCGGAACGTCCACCGGGACTTGTTTGCGATAACGCCAGGCGGGCACGTTGCCCAGAGTGACCGAGCCATCGTCGTGCAAAGTGGCGCTGACCTGACCGACCGGTGTGTCGATCTTATGCACTCCCGGCGCGATCCGCCCCAGGTAGTGCAACGAATTGATCAGGCCGATGGTGCCGTGGCCGCACATGCCCAGATAGCCGGCGTTGTTGAAGAAAATCACCCCGCAGGTGGCGTCCGGCGACACTGGCGCGCAATACAGCGCGCCGACCAACACGTCGTTGCCGCGCGGCTCCAGCAGACAGGCGCGGCGCCACTGATCGTGCTGGTTGCGCAGGGCATCGCGCTGCTCGGCCATGCTGTTGCCGGGCAGCTCGGGGAAGCCGCTCATCACCAGGCGCGTCGGTTCGCCGCCAGTGTGGGAATCAATCACGTGTACTCGTTTCATGAACATGTCCCGTTGGGTGAATTCAGTAGGCGCCGGCAGGGCGTGCATTGACGGTGGCGGAGGGCATGGCGGCTTCGCTTTCCTCGTCCTCGTCCAGACGCAAGAGGTGCGCTGGCACACCGGTCGCCGCGCCCCAGTAATAAATTCCGGTGGCGCAAGCGGCGACGACGATTGTGTCGAACGGATGAGCGAGGATGCCCAGTCCGCCGAAGGTGCCGAGTTTCGACAGCACGATGGTCACGGCGTAGAAGGCGATCAGCCACGCCGACGAACGCACCTGACGCGCCAGATTCAGGTGAGCGGTCGGCACGAAACGGCCGCAGAGCAGATACAAGACAAACATCAGGATTTGCAGGCCGAGCAGCCACGACACGGTGTTCCAGCCCGACCAATAGACGATCAGCGCGGCGATGATGAACGACACCGGTCCGAGCACGCCCATGCCCTTGACCCGGAACGGGCGTGGCATGTCCGGCGCATTGCGACGCAGCGCGGCGACCGACACGGGCGCCACGGCGTAGCTCAGCACCAGTGCAGCCGAAACCACATTGATCAGCGCTTCCCACGACGGAAACGGCAGGGTCCAGAACACCGACAGGGCGAAGGTCAGCCACAGCGCTGGGCGCGGAATGCCGGACTTTTCGTCGATGCGGGTGAAGACTTTGAAAAACGTCCCGGTCTGTGCCCAGCCGTAGATCACGCGCGGCGTAGCGTTCATGTAAATGTTGCCGCAGCCGCTCGGCGAGATCACCGCGTCGGCAACCACCAGCCACGCCAGCCAGCCCACACCGAGCGCCAGGGCGATGTCGCGATAAGGCAGGGCGAATTCCTTGCTGATGCCGGCCCAGCCGTCGGCGAGCATTTCGGTGGGGATGCTGCCGAGAAACGCCATTTGCAGCAGCACGTAAATCAAGGTCGACAACAGCACCGAAAGAATCAGCGCGATGGGAATGGTGCGCTGCGGATTTTTCACCTCGCTGGCCACCGAAATGATCGGCGTCAGGCCCAGGTAGGCAAAGATAATCCCGCCGGCCGAGACCGCCATCTCGACGCCTGACAGACCGAACGGGGCGAACCCTTGCACTTGAAAGTTCTCGGGTTTGAAGAAGGTGAACAGCACACCGATCACCAGCAACGGCACGATGAACTTGAAAACGCTCACCAGGTTGTTGGCTTTGGCGAAGGTCTTCACGCTGCGATAGTTGAGAAAGAAAAACACCCAGAGCAGGCCGAACTGCACCAGCCAGCCGAGGATCGTCGGATCGTTGCTGCCGGCCTTGGTCAGGTCGGGAAACCACGCCGCCGCGTATTGGCGCGAGGCAACCACCTCGATCGCCACCAGACTGGAAAAGGCAATCAGGGTGATGAACCCCATCAGATAACCGAGCAACGGCCCATGGGAATACACCGGGTAGCGCACCACACCGCCGGCACGGGGCAATGCCGCGCCCAATTCGCAATACACGATGCCCAGCAGCAACACCGCGAAACCGCCCAGCAGCCAGGAGAAAATCCCCGCTGGCCCGGCGATGGCGGACACATGGCTGGCCGCGAACAGCCAGCCGGAACCGAAGATCGCTCCGAGTCCGATAAATGTGAGGTCGATCAGTGAAAGCTGTTTTTTGAACTTGCCTTGGCCTGACATGGCATCGCCTTCTTGTGAGTTATTGGATAGGCAGTTGTGTCACCGGGACAGCCAGACTTTGAACCGATCGACATGACGGCGATTGATGTTTTGCGCAGCGATCGATGACGAAATCAGCACAATCGCCGCGACGAATGCGCGGCCTCGACAGCGCGCCGACGTTGCTGCAATCTGCTCGCGGACGCTTTTCCGGCGGTTCATCGCAAGGGGGATGGTTTAGATGCAGCCTGGATTCTCGATCCTGTGCCAAGGTGCTGACGGCCTGCGGCCGCAGACCCTCGAAGAGATGGTCATCAGCGTCGCGCAGCTGTTGCCGATACTCGATGTGATCCCCAACGCGGCGATTTTTATCAAGGATTTGCAAGCGCGCTATGTGCTGGCCAACCGCACGCTGGTGCAGCGCTGTGGCCTGAAGGACTTGCGTCCGTTGCTCGGCAAGACCAGCGCACAAGTGTTCCCGGCGCAGTTGGGGCCGGGCTATACCGAGCAGGATCGCAAAGTGCTGGAGGAAGGTTTTGTGCTGGAGGATCAGCTCGAACTGCATTTGTACGGTAGCCGCGAACCGGGCTGGTGTTTGACCCACAAACGACCGATCTATAACCGTGATGGAGTGATCATCGGCTTGGCGGGGATTTCGGTGGATCTGCAATCAGCCACTGAAACCCATCCGGCGTTTGAGCGACTGGCCGCTGTCGACGCGCATATTCGCGCTAACTTCAACCGGCGCGTGACCCTCGGTGAACTGACACGGATCGCCGGTATTTCCGTGGCGCAACTGGAGCGCTACTGCAAGCGGGTATTCCATCTGACGCCACGGCAAATGATCCAGAAGGTTCGTCTGGAACACGCGCATCGATTGCTGCACAGCGACTTGCCGATTACGGAGGTTGCGCTGCAATGCGGTTACACCGATCACAGCGCTTTTACCCGTCAGTTCAAGGCGTCGACCGGCTTTACGCCGCGTGAGTATCGCCACGCCACCGGGCGTTAGACCAACACGGCCAGCCAAGCGGAGAGCAGCAGGAGAACGGCCAAAACCGCGTTCATGCACCTGAACGCCTGCGGTGAACTGAGCAACCGTGCGCTGCCAACACCGAGTAACGCCCAGAGCGTCATGCACGGCAACGACACCAGCAGAAACGTCAGCGACAACACCAGCAGCCGCAGCGTTTTGTCGCCGCCGCCGACAAACACACTGACCACCGCCACGGCCATCATCCACACCTTGGGGTTGACCAATTGCAGCATGGCCGCGCTGAACACGCTGAGGCCTTGTTCTTGCGCGGCAGAAGGGTCCAGTGATGGCGGCGTACTGCGAAAGATCTGCCACGCCAGCCAGCTCAGCCAGAGCACGCCGCCCCAGGCCATCGCTTGCTGCACCCGCGGAAAACGCAACAGGGTTTCGCCAGCGCCCAGCCCGACCACCAGCACGATCAACGCCGCCGCCGCGCAGGCGCCGAAAATGATCGGTAACGTGGCGATCAGTCCGCGCCGCGCGCTGTGGCTCAACACCAGAATATTGGTCGGCCCCGGTGTGATCGAAGCGACGAAAGCGAACAGCAGAAAGGGCAGTAACGAGGCCATGGTGCAGATTCCTGAAAGTCAAAACAGGACACCATGATCGTCCGCGGGCGGGCGTCAGTCTGGAAGGTTTGTGCAGCGTTTGCGGTAGTCCGCGGGGGTCAGTTGATAGGCGCGGCGGAACCAGCGCCCCAGATGACTCTGGTCGGCAAAACCGAGCACGCTGGCGACCTGCGCCGGCGTTTCGCCGCGCGCCAGTAACTGCCGAGCCTTGGCCAGGCGCAGCTGGATCAAGTACGCATGGGGCGCCAGGCCGAAAGCGGCCTTGAACGCGCGGGTCAGGCGAAAACGGTCCACACCACAGACCCGGGCGAGGTCGTCGAGGCCGATGTCTTCATAAGTGTGGGCATGCAGATAATCGCGCGCGATCTGCGCAACCAATGGCAGGCGCGGGTCGAAGTCCTGACGCTTGCGCCAGTCGAGGTGGCGGGTTAGGGACGCCAGCAGGGCATCGATGGCGGTCTGGCGGACGATGCGCAAATCGCCTTCGTGCAACGCGTGGAAGGCTTGCACAATCGCCGTCGACAGGAGCGGGTCGTGGCTCAGCGTGTCGGCAAAACCCGGCTGGCTGTCGGCGGGCGCATTTTCAAACAGCGCGTGCAGTTCCCGCTCCAGCCAGTGTGGATCGAGGTACAGCATCGAGTAGGTAAAGCCGTCCTCGGTCGGCGCATGGCCATCGTGGATTTCACCCGGTTCGAGCAGGAACACGTGGCCCGGCGTGCTGCGGTGGCGCACACGCCGGCAATTGAATTGCTGCACGCCTTGCTCGGTGACCCCGACGAGAAAACTGTCATGCCAGTGCGGATCGTAGGCATGCCCACGGAAATGCGCACGAATCGACTCGATCCCGGTATCGACATCCTGGGAGAGGGAGATCCAGTTGCGTTTGTCCATCGGGGCACTCCAAGGGAGGTTGAGCAGAGGCGCTCTTAAAATACCGCTTGGGGGAGTTGGGTGTTTAGAAGATTTGTGCAGATGAGGAGGGGGCAAGTCAGAGAAGGTGTCTTGGTCGGGCGGGACGAGAAAACGCAGACGAAAAAAAACCGCCTTCGCGGGGCGGTTTTTTAGTAAGCCTCGATTTGCGGTCGAAGCCATGTGCTTCACCAGCCACCCTAACCAGGATTGCCATGGTATGGAGTTTTACCGTTCCTTGCAACGGTTGAACAGACGTTCGAAACAAGTGCGCCTTCAGCCCTGCGAAGAATTTACATGTTTGTGTTTGTTGAAGGTAGTCTGGCAGAAATAACATTTAACAAAGGAGTGGCGGCGTTTGATGAATAATGGCGTGAGCGGCGCTTTTGCCCTGGAGTTTTCAGGTTAATATGCCCGCGCTCAACTGATAGAGCGGCGGAGAGGTTTGGCTGGGGGCGCAAAAGGTTTTACGCCCTTCGACGCGGATTCGCACCCGTGCCGGAATGATGTCTCGAAGGGATTTCAACCGGCCGCCTCACCAGCCACTCTAACCAGTCGGCTGAAGGCACGCAGGGTCCGGTAAGTTTGCTGGAGGTTTGGCCGCCAGCCCTGGAGGCCAAAACGTATGAAGCTTTTGCTGCGTACGCTGAGCCTTGTATGGAGATTGTTGAAAGCCCTGCGCTTTTACGAGTTCCTGCGAGACCACTTTGACGACCTGAAGTAGAGGTCGTTTTGGTGGGGAAGACCCGTTTCGGTTTCGACCGATCCGGGTCTTTTTTTGTTCCAAAAAACTGTCATAAATAGGATTTGTAAGTTTTGTGATCTCGACGTTGTAAGGCGTTTCGCTTGGACACGTAAGCATTAGTGTAGGTCGATCAAAGTTGCTTCTAATGCACGCAGCAATCATTGATTGCGTCAATAACAACCATTAAGTCAATGAAGTTCTCATATCCCTGGCGCGGCGTAAGATCGGCTCCATACCCAACCACTGCAACCCGGAGCACATCATCATGAAACGCCAGACTATCCTCGGTATTGCTTTCTCGGTTTTTGCACTGAACGCTTTTGCCGCCACCGAAACCGACCCACTGTTCAGCGACGCTGTCGCCGCCACCGAAACCGACCGCCTGTTCAGCGATGCCGTCGCCGCCACTGAAACCGATCGTCTGTTCAGCGACGCCGTCGCGGCGACCGAAACCGACCCGCTGTTCAGCGATGCCGTCGCCTCTGACGGTTCCGACCATCTGCAAGGCAATCGGGTCGCCGAAGGCGGTGCTGATCGTCTGCTCGAACGTCGCACCGCTTGAGCGTAACAATGAGCGTTGATCGCGAATGCCGCCTCAAACATCGGCGGTATTCGATTTACTCGCGCATCACGATCCTCGTTTAAACCGCCGTCGGCAGCACAGCCTTGTCGCGATCGCGGCCCTTGAATGTCGCCCAAAAACACAGCAGCACCGCCACGGAAAAACCGGCGGGGAATAGCCAGATGCTTCTCCAGTCGTGACCCGCGCCTGACGTGAAGTGATCGGTAATCCGTCCCGCAATCCAGAAACCAATCAACATCCCCAAACCGTAAGTGGCCAAGGTAATCAAACCTTGTGCGGAGCTGCGGAAGCGTTCCGGCGCCTTGGCATCGGTGTAGATCTGCCCGGAAACGAAGAAGAAGTCATAGCAGACGCCGTGCAGCGCGATGCCAACCAGCAGCATAAATGCCTGATCATCGTTGTTGCCGAAGGCGAACAGCACGTAACGCAACGCCCAGGCCGCCATGCCGACCAACAGGGCAATCTTGATGCCGAATCGATGGATAAACAGCGGCAGCAATAGCATGAACAACACTTCCGAGACCTGACCGATGGCCATTTTCGCCGTCGGATTGGTCACGCCGATCTCGGCCAGAAATGGATTGGCATTCTGGTAATAAAACGCCAGCGGAATGCAGATCAGGATCGAGGCGAGGAAAAACACCAGGTAGCTGCGGTCCTTGAGCAAACCCAGCGCATCGACCCCCAGCATCTGCTTGAGGCTTGATGCGCCTGCTGCGCTTTTCAGCGGTGCCGTGTTCGGCAGGCTGAAGCTGTAAATCCCCAACAGCAACGAAGCGACGGCTGACATCAGAAACGTATTGCGCAAGCCACCCGTTGCGATGCTTTGCTGGGAATCCCAGGCAAACCCGAAGCTGATCACCACGCCGGCAACAATCCAGCCCACCGTGCCCCATACGCGGATGCGCGAAAATTCCAGCGCCGGGTCTTTGATCTGGCGGAACGCCACGGCGTTGACCAGCGCCAGTGTCGGCATGTAGACCATCATGTAGCTCAGTACGTACGGGTAAAACGTACTGAAATCAGCCGCGCGATAAAGCTGATAAAGCAACACGGCACCGAGCAGGTGCAGCACCGCCAGGATGCGTTCGGCATTGAAAAACCGATCGGCAATCAGGCCGATGACAAACGGCGCCAGGATCGCACCCCATGATTGCGTGGCGAACGCCATGCCGATCTGCCCGCCGCTGGCGGCGAGCGTGGTCGCCAGAAACGTGCCGAGGGTGACGAACCAGCCACCCCAGATAAAGAACTGCAAAAACATCATCACGCTGAGTCGCGCATTCATTACGTTCATTTCAGATCACCGTATTGTTTTTATGTCGGTAACGCGGATGAATCAGTCGTCGGCCAGCCCGAGCAAGCGCCGGTTGGAAGCCGTGTCAGCGCTGACCCCGGCGAAATCGTCGAAGGCCTTGGCGGTCTTGCGGATCATGTGCTGCTGAATAAACGCCGCGCCTTCGGCCGCACCTTGCGCGGCGTCTTTCAGGCAGCATTCCCACTCCAGCACTGCCCAGCCGCTGAAGTCGTATTGGCACAGTTTGCTGAAGATCGACTTGAAATCGATCTGGCCGTCGCCCAAAGAGCGGAAGCGTCCGGGGCGTTCGACCCAGCCCTGATAACCCCCGTAAACGCCGGAGCGCGCGTCGGGGCGGAACTCGGCGTCCTTGACGTGAAACATGCGAATGCGCGCGTGGTAGCGATCAATGAACCCCAGGTAATCCATTTGCTGAAGTAACAGATGGCTCGGGTCGTAAAGGATTGCGGCACGTGGGTGATGATTCACCGCGTCGAGAAACTGTTCAAAAGACGCACCGTCATGCAGGTCTTCGCCGGGGTGGATTTCGTAGCACAGATCGACGCCGGCTTCTTCGAAGCAGTCGAGAATCGGCAGCCAGCGCTTGCCGAGCTCGGCGAAACCCTGCTCGACCAAACCCCCCGGACGTTGCGGCCACGGATAGACGTAGGGCCAGAGCAGGGCGCCGGAAAAGGTTGCGTGAGCGGTGAGTCCGAGACGCTGGCTGGCGCGCGCGGCGAGTTTCAACTGTTCGATGGCCCACTCGGTGCGCTCACCCGGTTTTCCGCGCAGTGCGGGCGGGGCGAAGTCATCGAACAGGCTATCGAAGGCCGGGTGCACCGCCACCAGTTGCCCTTGCAGGTGCGTCGACAACTCACTGATGACCACGCCCGCGCGGGCGCAGACGGCAATCAGCTCGTCGCAGTAATCCTGACTGTCAGCGGCGCGCTGCAGATCGATGAAGCGAGTGCCGAGGGTCGGTAATTGAATGGCCTTGTAGCCTTGCGAAGCCGCCCACTCGGCGATGTTGCCGAGCGTGTCGAAGGGCGCCTCGTCAGCGATGAACTGCGCGAGGAAAATCCCCGGGCCTTTCATTCCTGTAGCGTTTTGCTTAACCGTGTTCATGGTTCGCAACTCCTGTCAGGTGGCCGGGGATCTCGCTCCACTTTTCGTTGCCGAGGTGATTGGCGATGGCGGTTTCGATGAAGGCCATGCCGCGCAGGCCGGTCTCGATGCCCGGGACACCCGGCGCCTGATGGTCTTCGGTGCCACCAAGAATCGCCTCGGCGAGGTCGCCGTACAGGTTGGCCATGGCCTCGAGGTAGCCTTCAGGATGCCCGGCGGGCAGGCGCATGCGCCGGCTTGCATCAGCACACAGCCATGGCTGGCCCACGCCCGAACGCAGAATGCGCATCGGCTCGTTCAACGGACGGTGAATCAAACTCGCCGGCTGTTCCTGACGCCATTCCAGCCCGCCCTTATCGCCATAGACGCGAATCTTCAGCGGGTTTTCTTCGCCCGCGCACACCTGACTGGCGAGCAAGACGCCGCTCGCGCCCTCGGTCATTTTGAACAGCATTGCCACATCGTCGTCCAGTTGCCGGCCCGCGACATGCGAGCCGAGCATCGCGCTGATGAACTGAATCGACTGCCCGGCAACGAATTCCGCCAGAGAAAACGCATGGGTGCCGATGTCGCCGATGCAGCCGCCGATCCCGGATTGCGCCGGGTCGTCGCGCCAGCCGGCCTGCTTGTTGCCTTGCCCGGCGACGTCGGTGCTGAGCCAGCCCTGTGGGTATTCGACGAAGACTTTGCGCACGCGACCGATGACACCACTGGCGACCATCTCTCGTGCCTGCCAGACCATCGCATAGCCGAGATAGGTGTGTGCCAGCGCGTAGACTCGCTTGCTGCTGGCGACCACTGAATGCAGCCCTTGCACTTGCGCCAGATTCAGCGCGGCGGGCTTCTCGCTGAATACATGGAAACCGTCGCTCAATGCCTGGCTGGCAATCGGTGCGTGGAGATGATTGGGCGTGACGACGACCAGCAGCTGCATGCGTTGCTCAGCCGGGAGCGCAGCCTCGCGGGTGAGCAGGGCCCTCCAGTCGTCATAGCAGCGGTCGGCGGCCAGGCCCAGCGTGGCACCTGTGCGCTGATTATTCTGCCGGTCGCGGCTGAAGGCACCGCAGACCAGTTCAAAGCGTCCATCGAGGCCGGCGGCCTGACGGTGGGCGCGGGCGATGAATGAACCTTCACCGCCTCCGACAAACCCCATTCTTATTTTTTTCGCGGCACTGTGCATGGCGGTCGTCTCGTTCGCTGGATCTGAGTTTGATGGGTGATGTAACCGGTTACATCGTGGTCGAAATCTAGGCTCGAAATGGTCGGGTGTCAAATCGCGCTCAATCAGCAACTGCGTTTCGGTCAGGCGTCGCGTGCGGTAAGCTCCGCGCCTGATCGGCGTGAAACAACGAGGTGATTTTGTCCAATATTCGCGAAGTGGCTCGACTGGCTGGCGTTTCGGTAGCGACCGTGTCGAGGACATTGAAATCGCCCGAGCGCGTATTGGCGCCCACCCGTGAACGCGTTTTGGCTGCGGTGGAGCAGGCGGGTTATCGGCCGAACCTGATGGCGGTGCAGTTTCGCTCACGGCGCACCGGCAACCTGGTGATTCTGGTGCCGACCATCGCCAACACCTTTTTCGCCCGGGTGATCAGCGGCGCGCAGCAAGCGGCCCAGGCCGCCGGTTATCGATTGCTGCTCTGCGATACTCAGGGTCGCGAAGCGCTGGAACGACAATTCGCCGAGCTGGTGTATGCCTATCAGGCTGACGGCGTGATCCAGTTGCGCGCTTTTGATCCATTCGAAAACGTCGCAGCCGACGCCGATCTGCCACCCATCGTCAACGCCTGCGAAGTCATCCACGGCGGACGTCATCCAACGATCAGCCTGGACAACTTCGCCGCTGCCAAAGCCATGACCGAACACCTGCTTGCCCTTGGGCACCGGCGTATCGGCTTGATCAAGGGCTCGAAAAACAGTCCGCTGACCCGTGACCGACTGGCAGGGTACGCGGCGGCGCTGGCCGAAGCCGCCATCGCTTTCGACGAAACGCTGGTCTGCCATGGCAATTTCAGCCTCGACGCCGGATTTGCCGGGGCTGCGAAAATGCTCGCACTGGCCGATCGGCCCAGTGCGCTGTTTTGCGAAAACGACGAAATGGCCATCGGTGCACTTAAGCGCATCCGCCAGGCGGGGCTGCGCATTCCTGAGGACATGTCGCTGGTCGGCTTCGATGACATTCCGATGGCGGCATACTGCGACCCGCCGTTGACCACCATTTCGCAACCGGCCGAGGCCTTCGGCGAGAAAGCCGTCGAGATGCTGATTGCGCTGATCGAGAAGCAAGCACTGGCGACGCGGCATGTGGTCTTGCCGTTTACCCTGACCCCGCGCAGCAGCACGGCGCCATTCGGCGGGGCGGCTCGGTAGCGGGACAGCGACTCGGCCGGCCGGGGCTGCGAGTGAACGGTATGGGGAAGTCGATCAACTCGCCGCCGGCGGCGTTGCCAAGGCAATCCCGGCCACGCCCAGGCGCCGGAGTATCTCGAACAACAAATCGCTTTTGGTCACCCCGACAATTCGCGGGCTGCTGACGTAGCCGGTCACGGTCAAGGTAATGCCCTCCGCTGACAACTTGCTGAAACGCACGAACGGCGCCGGTTTGTCGAGGATGGTTTCGTTTTCGCGGTAGGTGTCCAGCAGCAGGTCCTTGACAGCCTCGGGATCGATGTCCAGCGGGAATACCAGTTCCAGCGACGCTACGCCTTGAGCACTGCCACCGAGAGTGACGTTGCGCAGGTTTTGCGAGATCAGTTGCGAGTTGGGCACGATGACGATCGAGCGGTCGCTGAGCTGGATTTCCGTGGCGCGCACGTTGATCCGGCGAATGTCGCCCTCGACGCCGCTGATGCTGATCAGATCGCCGACTTTCACTGGGCGTTCGGTCAGCAGAATCAGCCCTGAGACGAAGTTTTTGACGATTTCCTGCAGGCCAAACCCGATCCCCACTGACAGCGCGCTGACGATCCATGCCAGGTTGGTCCACTGCACCCCCAGTGATGACAGGGTCAGCAGAATCACGAAGGCATAGCCGATATTGGAAAACAGCGTGCTCAGTGATGCGCACATGCCCGGGTCCATGTCGGTCTTGGGCAGGAACTCATTGTCGAGCCAGCGGCGCAATGCGCGAATCAGCCAAATGCCGATCATCAGCGCCAGCAGGGCGTTGAGCAGATGACCAGGGACGATGTTCAGCTTGCGCAGTCCGGCGCCGCCGAGGATCGCCATGATGTTGGTTGCCAACTGCCCCAGCGTGGTGCCGATGCCGCCGACAAACAGCGCGATCACCGCCATCAGCAGCAGCCCCGCGCGGCTGACCCCGGAGAGCAGGATTGCAATCTGCTCCAGGCGCCGGTCGCCCATGCCGAGCAACTGCTTGAGCGCCTTGCCGCTGGCATGCCGGGGCGAAAACAGATGTTCGCAGGCGTCCTTGACCAACTGGATCAGTAAATAAAAACCTGACAGCACGATGTACGCCCACACCAATTCATAACTGATGAAGCGTGCCAGCGACACGTAGCCGGCGAGCAGCGCAATGGCCGAGACAAACATCGAAACGCTGGCGACGGTGTAGATCACCCCGGCGAACGTACTGTGTGCAGCCGACAGGTCGTTGGCCGCCAACAGCGCCTTGCGCACGCGGCCGACACGCAGCAGCAGCGTGGTGAAAATCACCAGCATCACCAGTGAGATCACCCCGCGCCCGGCGACCACGATCTGGCTGCTCATGCCCGTGGCGTTACTGACCTGCACCAGCGTCACCAGCACCAGCAGCGTGCAGGCGAGAATGCGCGGGTAGGGTTGCAGGGCCAGCGCCACCGGATCGGCCATCGCTGGCAGACGCCAGGACGGATGCTGGGTCGACAGCAGCGCGCGGCTGAGTCCGGTGATCAGTACGCAGGCATACACGACCTTTTCGAACTCCTCGGAAAACGTCTCCAACATCGGCGGCAAGGGCGCATGGCGGGTACACGCGTAAAACAGTAATTGCAGAGCAATCGCGGTGGTGACGATGGTCGCCATCGCCGAGGCAAACGCCAGCGCACTGCGGCGCAGACGTCCCTCCGGCACGCGATGGATACACACCCAGGTCAGCCAGCGATCAGCCAGGCTTCGGCCGGATGTCCAGACGAGCAACGCGAGCAGCACCAGCACGCAGGTGAAAAAACGTTGCCCCGGGGCCCAGACAGTAGCGCCCGTGGTGCGCACCTGATCGACAAAAAAGCTCAGTCGCTGGCGGTCATCCAGCGTCGGATTTACCAGCGGCGACCAGAAGTGCGGACTCAGCACGCTGCGGGTGCTCAGGGTCAGTTCGCTTTCCAGTAGCGTGCGGCGAATCCCGGCAATCTGCGTAATCAGATCCGCCGCGCTCTGCTTCAGCGCCGCCAGATTCTTCAGCGTCCCGTCGACCTTGCTCTTCTGTTCCGCCAGCGCTGCGCGCTGCGCGACGATATCGGCCTGCTCGGCCGCCACTTCCGTTCCCGGGGCTGCCCCCAGTACACCCAACTGCACCGCCAGTTGCGCCTGCTGCGGCAACAACGCCGCCGACAATCGATCGACGTCGAGAATGAAGGCCTGCACGCGATCTTGCGGCCCTTCGAGCTGGTTGTAATTGTTCGCGGCGGAGATTTGCTGTTTAAGCCCGTCAAGACGTTGCTGCAGGGCTTGCAGATCACTTTGCGAAATCACCGGCAGCGGCGCTGCGCTGCTGACGGACGGCGCCGGCAGATCGGCCGCCCACAGCGCAGAGCCGCTCGGCAGGAACAGCAGCAGGGCGATGAAAAACAGCGGCTTCAATGGGTGGCGCATGGGCGGGGCGGCTCGAATGGATCACACAGCCTATGAGGTTAGGTGATCGGGCCGAATGAGGCGGAAAAGTTTCACTAACGCCTTCGCTGGCAAGCCAGCTCCCACAGGTTTTGGCGGTGCATGGGCAATTGCGGGCCAAACACATATTCACTGTGGGAGCGAGCCAGCTCGCGAAAGCGGACTATCAGTCACAGCTGCTCTGACTGACCCAACGCCTTCGCTGGCAAGCCAGCTCCCACAAGTCTTGGCGGTGCATGGGCAATGCGGGCCAAACACAAATTCACTATGGGAGCGAGCCTGCTCGCGAAAGCGGAGTATCAGCCACAGTTGCTCTGACTGGCCCGACGCCTTCGCTGGCAAGCCAGCTCCCACAGGGTTTGGCGGCGCATGTGAAATTGCGGGCCAAACACATATTCACTGTGGGAGCGAGCCTGCTCGCGAAAGCGGAGTATCAGCCACAGCTGCTCTGACTGACCCGGCGCCTTCGCTGGCAAGCCAGCTCCCACAGGGTTTGGCGGCGCATGTGAAATTCGGGCCAAACACAAACTCACTGTGGGAGCGAGCCTGCTCGCGAAGGCGGACTATCAGCCACAGTTGCTCTGACTGACCCGACGCCTTCGCTGGCAAGCCAGCTCCCACAGGGTTTGGCGGTGCATGTGAAATTGCGGGCCAAACACAAGCTCACTGTGGGAGCGAGCCTGCTCGCGAAAGCGGACTATCAGTCAAAGCTGCTCTGACTGACCCGACGCCTTCGCTGGCAAGCCAGCTCCCACACGATCGTCAGGTTTGGCGCGCGAAACCCCCAGGTCATCCGCGCTTCGGCAGTTTCCAGTTCGGCCGGATGAAGTGGCAGGTATAGCCATTCGGTATCCGCTCCAGGTAATCCTGATGCTCCGGTTCTGCTTCCCAGAACGGTCCGGCCGCTTCGATTTCGGTCACCACCCGGCCGGGCCACAGTTTCGATGCATCGACGTCGGCAGCGGTGTCTTCGGCAATAGCGCGTTGCCCGGCGTTGAGGTAATAAATAGCCGAGCGATAACTCGGGCCGAGGTCGTTGCCCTGTCGGTTGGGAGTGCTCGGATCGTGAATCTGGAAGAAGAACTCAAGAATCTGCCGGTAACTGATCACCGCCGGGTCAAACTCGATCTCGATGGCTTCAGCATGATTGCCATGATTGCGGTACGTCGCATTTGGCACATCGCCGCCGGTGTAACCGACACGGGTTTTAAGCACGCCGGGGTAACGGCGCAACAGATCCTGCATGCCCCAGAAGCAGCCGCCGGCGAGAATGGCAGTTTCGGTTTGGGTGGTCATGGTGTGTCCTTCCTCTCGGAGACGATGGGGATACTAAGCGTTATGTGGGCGGGTCGGCCGATTCCAAGGTCATGTGCGAAGAGAATCTGATCAAGGGGTGTGTGGGTTGTTCGCGTTCTGCGTCAGGAAGTCGGCGATCAGCGCGGTGACCTGCTGCTGAATCACTGCACGCGGTCGCGCATTTTCGCCATCGCGGCAAATGATGCCATCGCCCGGACTGTCCTCTTCGAGCAAGTCCACCGCGCCCGGTTTGCAGAGCGACATGAAGCTGAAATGGCTGGCATCGCCAATCTCGACATAACGTGTGGAAGCCTTAGGCAGGCGTCTGACCAGGTCGGCAGATTCCAGCGTCGCCGGCAGATCCTGTGACGGCGCCCTTGCGGCAATCACCAGTGCTGGTACCGGCAATGCGGCAAGGCTTTCGTCGGTCATCCCGCGTGACAGGCCCAGGTCCAGCGATACCACCGCGGTGATGCGCTTGTCGCGCAAGTCACCCGCCAGTGCGGCCTCCGCGGCTGGCGTACTGACCGGGTTGATCTGTTGATAGACGCTGCAACTGGAAAGCTGCGGATGAGCAACGCAGTCCCGGGCAAACAGCTGCGGGTCGAAGCGGGCACCGGCGATTTCCATCGCGGTCCAGCCGCCGAGGGAATGGCCTGCGACAGCGATTCGGTGCGTGGCGACGATGCCAAATTTATCGGGTTGAGCCGTGACCGCATCAATCACCCGGCTCAGGTCGGCAGTGCGCTGGGCCAACTGCGCCGCCGCCTGCGGATTGCGGTCATGGGTCGTGGTGCCGGGGTGGTTCACCGCAGCGACGATATAGCCCTGGTGCGCCAACGCGCTTGCCAGCCAGGCCTGATTGCTCCAGTTGCCTCGGTATCCGTGGGAGAGCACGACTAACGGATGCTCGCCCGCAGTGGCGGGTGCATCGCGAACGGCTGGCGTGCCGGCAAATACCCCATCGTCGGCAATCAACTGCGCCGCGGTGGTCGTGGTGCCGGGGTACCAGACGACCATGGCCAGCGGGCGTTCGTTGTGCGGGTCGGGCAGGGTGGAGGAGTGGAAGCCGATCGCACTGACGCCAGCGACAGCCTGAGTTGTCAGCAAGACGAGAAGCAGCGCGCCGCAAGATTTTTTCATGGGGTTATCGTCCTTGATGAATAAAGCGCAACAGATTAGCACCGGCTCAAAGCCGCCCGCAGAGTAGCCTTACAACAAACTCCATGAAACCCCGACGTAAACGCCCATCCCTTCACCCGGCGTCGATCGCGCTGCATCCATTCCCTTGTCGTCATAGCCAGGCGTCACCGTCGCGGCATAACGCTTGTTGGTCAGGTTGCGCATGTCCACCCAACCTTGCCAATCGCCCTTTGGCGCGTTGTAGCCCAACGTGGCGCCGAACAGGGCGTAGGGGTCGGCGTAATAGCTGTTCGCATAATCAACGGCGACCTTCGACACCCACTGGGTATTCACGGCGGCAAAGAAGCCCTGCGGCCAGTCGTAACGCAGCTCGCCCTGGTAGTAATGCATCGGCAGGCCCGGCAGCCGGTTGTCGCCGAAGCGATCGTCGTCGCGATAATGGAAGTCACTGAAGGTATAGGCCTGACGCAAGCTCAGTCGGCGGCCATCAGCGGCGCGCCAAAGCTGGCTGTTGAGGCTGGCTTCGATGCCTTGGTGCACGGTCGGGCTGGCATTGAGTTCGTAAGGTGTGACGGCATTGGCGTCTGGCAGGACCGAGAGCAGTTCGTGGCGGACCTGGGCGTAGTACCACGCCAGGCTCCATTCGCCCAGTTTGCTGTCGCCACGACCACCGAGTTCCAAGGTGGTCGCGGTCTGGTTTTGCAGTTCGATCGGGTTGCGCTGGGCGCCGGTCGCGGCGCCGTTACCCGCGGGGAAGCGCACGTTGGAGCTGTAGATCAGCGACCACGGGTGCGGCGCTTCGACGGAGCGGCTGAGGTTGCCGAACACTTGCACCTGCGGGGTGATCTGGTAGCGCAGGCCGATACGCGGTGCGTAGTCCCAGTCGCCGAGGCTGGTTTTGCCGCCGCCCTGCGGGTAGGTCACGGCGCTTTCGCGGCGGGTATAGATGGCGGCGAGGCCGGTGGTCAGCCAGAGGTCGTCAGCGATTTCCAGGTCGTTGCCAACGTGCAGGACGGTGTCCGAACCTTGGTACGTGAAGTTGCGCATGCGTGTGCCCGGCACATAGCCGGCGGTATTGCCGGTGGGGATTCGCACGAATTCGCTGGCGCCGTCGTTGGGCAGGTGTTTGGTCACCCGCAGGCCGGCGTTGCTGCGGCTTTCCATGCCGAACAGAGTGTCGCGACGCTTGTAGTCGAAGGTGCCGCTGACATCGGTGTAGGCCACCTTCAGCCGGTTCGGGCCTTCGCGCAAATCCATGGGGTAGTCGTGGTAGACGAGGCCGGTCTGAATGCTCGAATCGTCGTCGATGTAGAACGTGGTCTTGTTGCCGATGAAGGTGCTGCCCGGTTGCTTGCGGCTGTCGTCGCGCGCGACATAGGCCGGGTTGGCCGCCCGTGGGCTGTGTTCGACGGAATGCTTGGTCACGCGGCCGGCGAGGTCGTTGTCGGTTTCCCGGTAGCGGATATAGAAGCGCGTTTCCAGGTTCGGGTTGAAGAGATAGCCGAAGTTGGCGATCACACCCTTGCTGTCGCTGGCGGTGTGGTCCTGATAGCCGTCGGCGATGGCGTTGGTCAGCGACACGTAATAGTCGAAGTCGCCCAGCACTTGCCCGGAGCTGACCTGACGCTGCTGATAACCATGGCTGCCGGTGGCGTAGCGCACTTGCAACTTTGGCGCGGTGTAGCCGGTGTGGCTGACGTAATCGATGGCGCCGCCCAAGGCGAGTGAGCCGCGATCGAAACCGTTGGCCCCGCGCAGCACTTCGACGTGCTCCACCCACAGCGGCTCGAGCAATTCGTAAGGCGTGCCGCCGGGGCCGGTCAGCGGCAAGCCGTCGAGCTGGGTGTACAGCCCCGATGCGTGGGCGCCCGGCGCGCGGTTGATGCCGGAACCGCGGACGGAAATCTTCACGCCTTCATTACCGGAAGACTGCGCATAGACCCCTGGCTGATAGGCCAGCACATCCTGATTGCTCGCCACGCGGCCCTGCAACGGCTGACGCATGTCGACCACATTGGTCGCGCCGGGCACCTGTTCCAGTCGCCCCCTGGCCTCGTCGACGGAGGCCTCGGTGCCGTTGCGTTCATCCGCCGAAATCAGCACTTGCCCCAGCTCCAGACCTTGAGTCTCGGCCAGTGCCGGGCAGGCCAGGGCCAGGCCGAGCAGGGCGGTGGGCACGGATTTGAACGACGGCATCGAGAAACTCCAGCACAGGAACGGGCAATGAACAGTGCGACGTTGCAAAGTACGAAGGAAACACATGGCGAAGGGGCCTTTTCGCCCGGCAATGGCAAACGGCAAGGCTTGAACTAACCTCACGGATCAGACGGGTCCGGTCAATAAACAATTTCGTTGCGCTGTTGATTTCGTGAGGGCTGGTGCATGGCAAAAAATAAGCAAAAACCTGCGAAAGCGGCGGCGAGTCCCCGCTTGAAAAACAAGGACTACCTCGAACAGCTGCGCAAGCTGCACGTTGAACTGGTAAAGCTGCAGGAGTGGGTCATCGCCGAAGGCGTCAAGGTGTGTATCGTCTTTGAAGGGCGCGACGGCGCCGGCAAGGGTGGGACGATCAAGGCGATTACCGAACGTGTGAGTCCGCGAGTGTTCCGGGTCGTGGCGCTGCCGGCACCGACCGATCGGGAAAAAAGCCAGATGCACGTGCAGCGTTACCTGCCACATTTGCCGGCGGGCGGGGAAGTGGTGATCTTCGATCGCAGCTGGTACAACCGCGCCGGTGTCGAGCGTGTCATGGGCTTTTGCACCGATGAACAGGCTGACAAGTTTCTCAAATCGATTCCCTGGGTGGAGAACGCCATCGTCGATTCGGGCGTGATCCTGCTCAAATATTGGCTGGAGGTCAGCCCCGAGGAGCAGACCCGCCGGCTCGAAGCGCGAATCAACGACGGCCGCAAGATCTGGAAGCTGACGCCAATGGATCTGAAATCCTACAGCCGCTGGTACGACTATTCTCGTGCGCGGGACGAGATGTTCAAGTACACCGATACCGACCGGGCGCCCTGGCTGGTGGCCGACTCCAACGACAAGCGCCGGGCGCGGCTGAACATCATCACCGACCTGCTTAGTCGCATACCTTATAAAGAGGTCAAGCGCGAGAAAGTCGAACTGCCGAAACGGCAGAAACCGGGCAAGTACCGTGAACCGGACTATCCGTATAAACGCGTTGCTCAACAGTTTTGAGGCGCGGCGTCAGCTAGCATGGCGCTGTCCCGGGGTGTCGGCGGTTCACTTCAGCCTGGAACAGGCCGCATAGCGCTTGCCGGTGTGATTCGACCGGCGGGCGCAGCGTCTAGCCCCAGTGTCCCCGCGATCCCATGGGGCGAGACTTCGGAACCCGGCATGCAAGCGCTGTTGAACGAGATTCTTGACGCTGTCCGGCCCCTCATCGGGCAGGGCAAGGTGGCTGACTATATTCCTGCCCTCGGCACTGTGCCGGCCAATCAGCTGGGCATCGCCGTGTATGGCAATGACGGCGAAATGTACTGCGCCGGCGACGCGGATACGCCGTTCTCGGTGCAAAGCATTTCCAAGGTGTTCAGCCTGGTGCAGGCCATCGACCATTCTGGTGAAGCGATCTGGGAGCGCCTCGGTCATGAGCCGTCCGGGCAGCCGTTCAACTCGCTGGTGCAGCTGGAGTTCGAGCGAGGTCGGCCGCGCAATCCGTTTATCAATGCCGGTGCGCTGGTGATCTGCGACATCAACCAGTCGCGCTTCGCTGCCCCGACGCTGTCGATGCGGGATTTCGTCAGACGTCTTTCCGGCAATCCGCAGATCATGATCGACGGCAAAGTGGCCGACTCCGAATACCAGCACCGTGCGCGCAATGCGGCGATGGCTTATCTGATGCAATCGTTCGGCAATTTCCATAACGACGTCGAGGCGGTGCTGCGCAGCTACTTCAGCCATTGCGCGCTGCGCATGAATTGCATCGATCTGGCCCGGGCGTTTTGTTTCCTGGCCAACGATGGTTTTTGCAAACACAGCGGCGAGCAGATCCTCACGCGCCGGCAGACCCAGCAGGTCAACTCGATCATGGCCACCAGCGGTTTGTACGACGAAGCGGGCAACTTCGCCTATCGCGTCGGCTTGCCGGGCAAGAGCGGTGTCGGCGGCGGGATTGTTGCGGTGGTGCCGGGGCAGTTCACGGTGTGCGTGTGGTCGCCGGAATTGAATGCGGCCGGCAATTCGCTGGCAGGCATGGCGGCGCTGGAACTGCTCAGCTCGCGGATTGGCTGGTCGGTGTTCTGATACACCCAATGCCCCCTGTAGGAGTGAGCCTGCTCGCGATAGCGCTGGACCGGTCGGCATCATCTCGCCTGATGTACCGCTATCGCGAGCAGGCTCACTCCTACAAAGGATATTCGGTGGATCTGGTAGGTGTAATCCACGAAGTAATCCGCTACATTTTCCGGCCGCCCCCTGCATGGTGAATCCGTTTCATGTCTCTTGCGCTCGAACGTCTAGTCGCTGGCACGCCGATCCCTTTCGCCGGTAACCGCGTCACCGTGGTCAGCCCCGAACTGGCGGCGCGGTTTCAGCCCGGTGACCATTTGCTGGTCGAGCAGGTCAGTGGCGAGTTGTTGCTGATCCCCGTGGCGGATCAACAGGCCGCGTCGGTGGCGATCGAGCGGGCGGCGGCAGCCTTCACCGCGTTGTCGGCGGTGTCCGATGAAGCCATCAGCCAGTTTTTCGACCGGTTCGCCGAGCGTCTCGAAAGCCCTGAATGCTGGGCGCAGATCGAAGCTGCCAATCTTGCCGACATCGAGCGCGCCAGGGGCCGTGGCCGCTCCACCACCCGCTTGCTCGCCGATGACCGCATGCGCCGCGACATGATCGCCGGCCTGCGCGCCTGGCGTGACGCGCCGCCGACGCGCGGCAAGGTCATCAGCAGCGTCGAGCACGACGGCTGGAAAGTCGAGCAAGTGGTCTCGCCGCTGGGCATCGTCGCGTTTGTTTTTGAGGGCCGGCCGAACGTGTTCGCCGACGCCGCCGGCGTGCTGCGCACGGGCAACACCGCCGTATTGCGTATCGGCAGCGATGCGCTGGGCACCGCGCAGGCTATTGTTACCCACGCACTGAACCCGGCGCTGGCCGATACCGGTCTGCCGGCCGGCGCGGTGTCGCTGGTGGAGAGCGTCAACCATGCGGCCGGTTGGGCGATGTTCGCCGACCGCCGTCTGTCACTGGCTGTGGCGCGCGGGTCGGGGCGTGCGGTCAGTCAATTGGGCAGCATCGCCCAGCAGGCCGGCACTGCGGTGAGCCTGCACGGCACCGGTGGCGCGTGGCTGATCGCCGACCGTGACGCCGACGCCACACGCTTTGCGGCGGTGGTGCGCAACTCGCTGGATCGCAAGGTTTGTAACACGCTGAACGTCTGCCTGATCCAGCGCGACCGCGCCGCCGAGTTGGTGCCGCTGTTCCTCGCTGCACTGAAGGACGCAGGGACCGCTCGCGGTCAGGGCTGCAAGTTGCACATCGTCGAAGGCAGCGAACATTGCCTGCCGGCCGAATGGCAAAACGCAACGGTCGAGGTTTATCGCGCCGAGGGCTATCAGACCGAAGCATTGGCCGAACCTTTGGCGGAGGCACAACTGGGCCGTGAGTGGGAATGGGAAGAAACCCCGGAAGTCAGCCTGATGATCGTCGACGATTTGAATCAGGCGATTGCCTTGTTCAACCGTTACAGCCCGCAATTTACGGTGTCGTTGATCAGTGAGGGTGCGGCGGTTCAGGAGCGCTTCTACAACGCGGTGAATGCGCCGTTTGTAGGCAACGGCATCACCCGTTGGGTCGATGGGCAATACGCCCTGAGCAAGCCGGAGCTGGGGCTTTCGAACTGGGAGAGCGGGCGCTTGTTTGCGCGCAGTGCGATTCTGTCGGGCGATGGCGTGTTTACCGTGCGCAGCCGCATGAGTCAGGTTGATCTCACGGTAAAACGCTGACCCCTGTGGCGAGGGAGCTTGCTCCCGCTGGGCTGCGCAGCAGACCTGAAAAACCAAGGACCGCTGCGCGCCCAGGCGGGAGCAAGCTCCCTCGCCACAGAGGTGTCAGGCGGCGTTGCTGGTTTGCGCGCTGATCGCACAAGTCTCGGGTTGCTCGGCCAGCGCTACAAATGTGCGGCGATCCGCAGACAGCGCGTCGATCGAGCCGGTCTCGATGTCATACACCCAGCCATGCAGGTTCAGTCGGCCTTGTTCCTGGGCCAGGCGCACGCTCGGGTGGGTCTGGATATTCGCCAGTTGGGCGATCACATTCTCGCGCACCATCGAACTCAGCTTCGCCGCATCGCTGCCATGGGCGCGCGCTTCATTCATCACCTTCGCCGACTCGGCGTGTTGCAGCCAGCCGCTGACGGCGGGCAGATGATCCATGCACTTGCACTGGGCAATCGCCGTCATCGCGCCGCAGTCCGAGTGGCCGCAAATCACAATGTCGGTCACCCCCAACACCGCTACCGCATATTCCACGGTGGCCGATACCCCACCCGGATGCGGGCTGTAGGACGGCACGATATTGCCAGCGTTGCGGATCACGAACAGCTCACCGGGTTCTTGCTGGGTCAGCAGTTCCGGCACCACGCGGCTGTCGGAACAGGTAATGAACAGCGTGCCGGGCTGCTGGGTGGTCGCCAGGTGTTTGAACAGTGCGCTGCGTTGCGGAAAGGCTTCTTTCTGAAATTTCAGGAAACCATCGATCAGGGCTTTCATGGGTGTGTCCTCTTCAATGCAGATCGGTGGGCCCGCACACCCCAGGCATGCGGGCCGGTGCGGATCAGAACGGACGCAGCGGCAGGAATTTGCCATCGAGGGTGACCACGGCGCGGGAACCGCCTTCCGGGTCTTCGACTTTTTTGATGTCGAGTTTGAAGTTGATGGCGCTGATGATGCCGTCGCCGAACTGCTCATGAACCAGCGCTTTGAGCGTGGTGCCGTAGATCTGGATCATCTCGTGGAAACGGTAGATGGTCGGATCGGTCGGCACACCGCTGAGGCTGCCACGCAGCGGAATGATTTGCAGGGCGGCGACATCGGCGGCGGTCAGCTCAAGCTTGTCACCCACTACCTGAGCGGCGTGGTCCGGCAACGGGTGCTGGCCGAGGAGGGCGGCGGTGATGTAAGCGAGGCTCAGACCTGTGCCATCGGCCAGATCCTGCCACGACAGATCTTTCTTCGCTTTGGCGTCAAGAACGCGGGTGGTCAGGGCCAGGCTGTTGTCGTTGTAGGCGTGGGACTGTTGCATGGTGTCACTCCTTTCAGGGTTGGCTTGCTGTGTGGCAACCATGTTCGGCCGATTGATTCATAGCGTCCAAGACCGATATACAATGCTTCGCATAAGCCTTTCCTATAGATGGTGTTCCCATGCTGCTGCGACATTTGCGTTATCTGCTGGCCGTTGCCGATCATGGCGGATTCACTCGCGCGGCCGAAGCGCTGCACGTGTCGCAGCCGACGCTGTCGCAGCAGATTCGGCAACTGGAAGAGACCTTGGGCGTGAGTCTGTTTGATCGCACATCACGCACGGTCAAACCGACGGATGCTGGCGCGGCCTACATCGAATGCGCGCGGCGAGTGCTGGTGGAATTGCAGGCGGGGCAGCGCGCACTGCACGATGTGAAAGACTTGTCTCGCGGCACGCTGCGTCTAGCGATGACGCCGACGTTCATGGCGTACCTGGTCGGGCCTCTGGTGCGCGACTATGCGGCGCGGTTTCCGGGGATTCACTTGCAGATCTTCGAATTGTCGATGGACGACATCGAGGCCGGGCTGGCGGATGATTCGCTGGATGTGGCGATTGCCTTTACGCCGGTGCGCAACGCCGACATTGAGTGCATCCCGGCGTTTACCGAGACGCTGGGAATCATGGTCGGGCGTGGGCATCCGATGTATGACTGCCGCTCTGTGCTGACGCCGAACGATATCGCACAGCTTGATTTTGCCTTGTTGGCGCCGGACTTCATCACGCGGTTATCGGTGGATGAATATTTCCGCCAGAACGGCATCACGCCGAAGGTGCGGATTGAGGTGAATTCGGTGAGTACGCTGCTTGAGGTGGTGCGTTGTTCGCCGATGGCGACGATGTTGCCGCAGGCGATTGCAACGCAAGATCGCGCCTTGCGCAGGCTCGCGGTTGAAGGCGAGGCGCCGCAGCGGGGGGCGGCGTTGTTGCGCCGGCGCAATAATTATCACAGTGCGGCGGCGCTGGCGTTTGTGGAGCTGGTGCTACAGCTATAAAACTACCAGGCGACACTGTCCCCTGTAGGAGTGAGCCTGCTCGCGATAGCGGTTATTCAGACATGGCTATATAACTGACACACCGCTATCGCGAGC
>NZ_JABWQS010000056.1:0-32108 GCF_014268545.1 Pseudomonas sp. SWRI81 | reverse complement strand
CGCGATGGCGGTGTGTCAGTCGAATTATTGCTGAATGACACACCGCCATCGCGAGCAGGCTCACTCCTACAGGGGATTGCGTCAAAGGGGAGATCTTCATTGGTATAAGGAACACCGCCGTCATGACCGACGCCACCCACACCCGACTGCGCCCGCTCGCCGACACTTCCCCCTCCGCCATCGTCGCCGGCTTCATCGCGATGATGACCGGCTACACCAGTTCCCTGGTGCTGATGTTCCAGGCCGGGCAAGCGGCCGGCCTGACCAGCGGGCAGATTTCCTCTTGGATCTGGGCGATTTCGATTGGCATGGCGGTGTGCTCGATCGGCCTGTCGCTGCGCTATCGCACGCCGATCACCATCGCCTGGTCAACGCCCGGCGCGGCCCTGCTGATCACCAGTCTGGGCGGCGTGAGTTATGGCGAGGCCATCGGCGCCTATATCACCTGCGCGGTGCTGGTGACGATCTGCGGGCTGACCGGCAGCTTCGAACGGCTGGTGAAAAAGATTCCGGCCTCGCTGGCGGCGGCGTTGCTCGCAGGGATCCTGTTCAAGATCGGCAGCGAAATCTTCGTCGCCGCGCAACACCGCACCGGGCTGGTGCTGGGGATGTTCTTTACCTATTTAATAGTCAAGCGCCTGTCGCCGCGCTATGCGGTACTCGCCGCACTGCTGATCGGCACCGCGTTGTCAGGCTTCATGGGGCTGCTGGATTTCAGTGGTTTTCATCTGGAAATCGCGACACCAGTATGGACCACGCCACATTTTTCCCTGGCCGCAACCATCAGCATCGGCATCCCGTTGTTCGTCGTGGCAATGACATCGCAGAACATGCCAGGAATCGCCGTGTTACGTGCCGATGGCTACACCGTGCCCGCCTCGCCGCTGATCACCACCACCGGCATCGCTTCGCTGTTGTTGGCGCCGTTCGGCTCCCACGGCATCAACCTCGCGGCCATCAGCGCGGCGATCTGCACCGGCCCGCATGCCCACGAAGATCGCAACAAGCGCTACACCGCGGCGGTGTGGTGCGGGGTTTTCTACGGGATTGCCGGTGTCTTCGGCGCGACGCTGGCGGCGTTGTTTGCCGCGTTACCCAAAGAACTGGTGCTGTCGATTGCCGCGCTGGCGCTGTTCGGCTCGATCATCAACGGTTTGAGCATTGCCATGAGCGAGGCGAAGGAACGGGAAGCGGCGTTGATCACCTTTATGGTCACGGCGTCGGGGCTGACGCTGCTTTCCATTGGTTCGGCATTTTGGGGGATTGTCGCGGGGGTGTTGACGCTGGTGATTCTGAACTGGAACAAGCGTTGACTGTATAAAAGCTTCGCGAGCAGGCTCGCTCCCACAGGTAATTCGAGTCGCTCAGGTGAATCGTGTGGGAGCGAGCCTGCTCGCGAATGCGTCCTGCAGGACGACAACCCTGGCAGGCAGGCATAAAAAAACGGCGACCCTCAGGTCGCCGTTTTTTTCAGTATCACTTCGCCGCGTTGATCGGCTTTTCCGGATACCAAACGTCCAGCAACGGGCTGACTTCGTACTTGGTCAGCTCGGAGCGGTTTTTCAGCCAGGCTTCAACGGCAGCGCGCTGCTCTTCGTTGACCGAGCCACGCTTCTGCAGGCACACCAGACCGAAGTCGTCGCCGCCAACATAACCCAGACCGTTGGCTTCCATGGCTTCTTTGATGAATGCTTCGAGGAAAGCGTCAATGGCTTCTTCGGACAAGTCTTCTTTGAAGTCCAGGTTCAGTTCGAAACCCAGCTCTTGAAATTCATCAACGCACAGTTTTTTGCGCAGACGCTGGGAACGGTTAGTCGCCATTGGAACAATCCTCTTAAGTAATAACGGCCGGCACTTTACCAGTTTAAGCCAGCGATTGCCCGACTCTCTGGCCGCTGTGGCCGACCGCCTGTAAAAAAATAACGTATTGGCCGCCCCTGACACGGCACAAGCTGTAACAGCTTGGGGCATAATGCCGACACTTTCATGACCACTGAGGACCTTTTCATCCATGTCCTCGTCTTTTTCCCCCTCTTCAGCAGGGTTTTATTTCATATGATCAAATCGTTGCGTCCACTGCTTCTCGCCGGCCTTCTTCTGCCCCTGGCCCTACCCGTTTGCGCTGCCGCTATCAACACCTCTCTCACTCCGAACGTCGAAAAAGCCCTCAAGGCCAGCAAGCTGCAATCCAGCGCACTGTCATTGGTCATGGTGCCGCTCGACGGTCCGGGCACGCCGACCGTGTTCAACGCCGATGTGTCGGTCAACCCGGCCTCGACCATGAAATTGGTCACCACCTATGCGGCGCTGGAAATGCTCGGCCCCAACCATCAGTGGAAAACCGAGTTCTACACCGACGGCGACCTGAGCGGCGGCATTCTCAACGGCAACCTCTACCTCAAGGGTGGCGGCGATCCGAAGCTGAACATGGAGAAACTCTGGCTGCTGATGCGCGACCTGCGCGCCAACGGCGTGACCCAGATCACCGGGGACCTGATCCTTGACCGCAACTTCTTCGTGCAGCCGCAACTGCCGGAGTTCAACGACGACGGCAACGACGACAACAAGCCGTTTCTGGTCAAGCCCGACTCGCTGCTGGTCAACCTCAAGGCCCTGCGCTTTGTCGCGCGCAATGACGGTGGCCGCGTATTGATTTCGGTAGAGCCGCCGATCGCCAGCATCCGCATCGAGAACACCGTCAAGGCGCTGCCATCCAGACAATGCACCGGCGGCGTACGCTACAACCCGGTGGCGCAGGCCGATGGCAGCGTGACCGTAACCGTCGGTGGGCAGTTGGGCGAAGGCTGCAGCTCGCAGACTTACCTGTCACTGCTCGACCACGCGACTTACACCGCCGGCGCCGTTCGCGCGATCTGGAAAGAACTGGGTGGCAGCATCCAGGGCAAGGATCGTCTGGCGCCGACACCGAGCAGCGCCAAGCTGCTCGCCCGTGCCTACTCGCCGGACCTGGCGGAGATCATCCGCGACATCAACAAATACAGTAACAACACCATGGCCCAGCAGCTGTTCCTCAGCCTCGGCCAGCGTTTCCGCAACGAAGCTGACGGTGATGACGCCAGGGCAGCGCAGCGCGTGGTGCGTCAGTGGCTGGCGAAGAAAGGCATCACCGCACCGCATCTGGTGATGGAAAACGGCTCCGGTCTGTCGCGTGCCGAGCGGGTCAGCGCACGCGAGATGGCGAACATGCTGCAAGCCGCCTGGCACAGCCCGTACGCCGCCGAATACATCAGCTCGCTGCCAATCGCCGGTACCGACGGCACGATGCGCAAACGCCTGAAAACCACGGCGATGCGCGGTGAAGCGCACGTCAAGACCGGCACCCTGAACACCGTGCGGGCGATTGCCGGTTTCAGCCGTGATGTGAACGGCAACACCTGGGCGGTGGTGGCGATCCTCAACGACAAGGCACCGTTTGGCGCCTCGTCGGTGCTCGATCAGGTGCTGCTGGATTTGTATAAACAGCCGAAACTGCCACAGACCGCTTCGGCCCTGTAAGCGCAGCAGATTCAATTGTGGGAGCGAGCCTGCTCGCGAAGGCGTCGGTTCAGTCAGCTTGTTCAGTGACTGACACACCGCTTTCGCGAGCAGGCTCGCTCCCACAGGAAACCAGCGCCAAGCCCCATCTGCCCACCTGTCCCATAGGGTCAGGTGTCAGGTTTGAATTAGTTCATCGGCCGCTCAACCCGGTCGCGGCCATTCTGCTTCGCTGCGTATACCCCTGAGTCCGCACGCAGCAACAAGGCGTCCGCGCCCTCTCCCGGGTGCCAACTGGCGATGCCGAAGCTGGCGGTGACTACGCCGACCACATCTACCGGCGCACTGCGCAAGCCTTCCCAAAGCTCCATCGCGAGCATGTAAGCGTGCTCGGCGTCGATGTCCGGGCACAGCACCATGAATTCTTCACCGCCCAAGCGGCAGAACACGTCAGTGCGGCGCAGGCGATGGCCGATGCGTTCGCACACCGCTTGCAGCACCCGGTCTCCGACCGCGTGGCCGTAGTGGTCGTTGATGCGTTTGAAATGGTCGATGTCGAGCATGATCACCGATAACTCGCCGCCGCCACGCTCGACCCTGGCCATCTCGGTGGTCAGGCGCTCCTGGAAGTAGCGGCGGTTGTAAATGCCGGTCAATGAGTCGGTCACCGACAACGCGCGCAACTCTTCCTCAACGCGCTTGAGGTCGGAAATATCCGAAATGTAGCCATGCCAGAGGACGCCACCGCCCGGCAGCTCTTCCGGCGTTGCCTCGCCGCGTACCCAGCGCAGGCCTCGCTCGGGTAATTGCACACGGTACTCCTCGCGCCACGGACTGAGACTCTCCGCCGAAGTGCGGATGGAGGTGCGCACGCGCGTGACGTCCTGTGGATGGATCCGCGTGAAAATCGCCTCAGCGTCGAACAACAGCACGTCGGGCTCCAGCTCGTAGATCTCGCGGATGCCATCGCTGGCATAGATCACGCTGAAACGCCCGTCGAATTCCATTTTGAATTGATAAATACCTCCGGGCACATGGGCACTCAGCTTCTTGAGCAGTACATCGCGCGCGGCCAAGACTTCGTGCACGCGCTTGCGCTCGGTGATGTCGATGCAAATCGCCAGGTGCCCGACCCACAAGCCCTGTTCATCCAGCACCGGCGTGGCGAGCATGTTCACCGGCAAATGGCTGCCATCGCTGCGCACCAGCGTCCATTCACGGGCTTCGTGACCGCCGACTTCGCCGCCCTCGACCAACATCGCGTGGCAAGTGGGGATGCTTTTGCCGTAACGCACACTCAACTCCGCCGCCCGCGCGGACAGCTCGCGGGGCAGGTGCAGGTTTTCCAGAGTCATGCGCCCGACCACATCGGCACTGCTGTAACCAAGCATCTGTTCGGCGCCGGGGTTGAACGTGCTGATCACGCCACGCAGATCGGTAGCGATGATTGCCACTTGGGTGGCGGCATTCAATACCCCGCGTAACTGGCCGTGGGTGCCGCGCAGTTCCTGCTCACGCGCGTGCAGCTCCTGGGTGCGCAACTGGACCAGGCGCAATGCGCGCTGGCGCTGACTGACCAGCACATACAACAAGGCACTGAGCAGTACGCTGAGCAACCCGCCAAGAACGATCACGCTGCCAACCGACGAATGGTTGGCCTGCATAAAGGCGTAGCTGGGCAGGATATCGACCTGATAATCATGATCGGCCATGCGCACCAGCCGGGTCGCCGACAAATCACCAGGTATCGCCTCATTGGTCGATTCGAACAATACTTCGTGCTGATCATGGGTCGACAGGTCGAGGATGCGCACCGAGAGGTAATCGTGGAGCGCATCGGGCAAGCCGTCCGCCAGCAACTGGCGCATGCTGATCACCGCCATGACGTAGCCAAACGGCCGTGACTGACCCGCACGGCTCACCGGCGCCAGCAGCAGCACACCGCGCGCGTAGGACGGCTCGATGCCAACCAGATGCATCGGTTGCGACACCACCAGGCTGCCGAGTCTGTCTGCCCGATCTAGGGCGTCACGACGCAGCGGCTGAGCCAGCAGATCGTATCCGAACGGCACGGCGAGACGGCTCTGAGTCTGGCTGTAGAGCACCGGCACGTACTCATCGCGGCGCGCGGCCAGTTGCAGTGCGCCTCGGTCATCCAGCTCGCGAATGCTGAACGTGCTCAATCCCTCATCCCGCACACGCAGCTCAAATGCCGGGCGCTCGGCATCACTGACGCGTAGCGCAAACGAATAGGCTTGGGTGCGTAGCAACAAAGGTTGGGCGTAACCGTCGAATTCAGCGCGGGTCACCGATTCGGAATTGGCGAAGAAGCGGCGCAGGCTGTCCAGACGCTGTTCCTGGTCCTGGAAACGCTCTTCGATGCGGCTGTAACGTTCATTGGCCAGCAGTTGAAAGCGCTGACGCGATTGTTGCTCAAACTGGTTGAAGGTGCCCCACGCGAGCAGCCCCGTGAGTATCCCGCCGGCAAGCAATACCAGCAGCGCGACCAGCCAGGCCGAGACGTCTTCGCTGATAAAACCCAGGATTTTGGGGCGCACGGGGTGTAACGACATAAAGACAACTCACTACGCCAGCATTCATGGGAAAAACCCCATTGACCGTGTGTGAGTTATAGCTATTAGCCACTAATTTAGCTAGCGCCGGCGGATCCACGGAGCCTTTAAAAATCAAGGCTCTGTGAATCCAGCCAGCGGCAGCGTCAACGGGCCGTGATTTTCCAGGCGCGGTGAATCTTGGTGTTACGGGCAAAATCCAGATCAATGGTCTGCGCGCTGATTTCCTCGACCGCGTATCGCTCGGCGAGGTTGTCTTCCAACTGGAACTTGCGGAAGTTGTTGGAGAAGTACAGCACGCCGCCCGGTGCCAGGCGCGCCATGGCCAGGTCGATCAACTGCACCTGATCGCGCTGCACGTCGAAGATGCCTTCCATGCGCTTGGAGTTGGAGAACGTTGGCGGATCGATAAAGATCAGGTCGTACTCGTCACGGCAGCTTTCCAGCCACGCCATCACGTCGCCCTGCTCCAGACGGTTCTTGTCCGAGAAGCCGTTCAGCGACAGGTTGCGACGCGCCCAGTCCAGATAGGTTTTCGACAGGTCGACGCTGGTGGTGCTGCGCGCCCCGCCCTTGGCCGCGTGCACGCTGGCGGTCGCGGTGTAGCAGAACAGATTGAGGAAGCGCTTGCCGGCGGCCTCTTTCTGAATGCGCATGCGCATCGGCCGGTGATCGAGGAACAGGCCGGTGTCGAGGTAATCGGTGAGGTTGACCAGCAACTTCACACCGCCTTCATTCACCTCGACGAACTTGCCCTGCGCAGCCTGACGCTCGTACTGCCTGGTGCCGCTCTGGCGCTCGCGGCGCTTGACCACTACGCGGTTCTTGTCGACGTTCAGTGCCTGCGGGATCGCGGCCAGGGCGTCGAACATCCGGGCCGAAGCTTTTTCCGGGTCGATGGACTTTGGTGCGGCGTACTCCTGGACATGCACCCAATCGTGGTACAGGTCGATCGCCATCGCGTATTCCGGCATGTCGGCATCATAAACGCGGTAGCAATCGATGCCTTCGCGCTTGACCCACTTGCTCATCGCCTTGAGGTTCTTTTGCAGGCGGTTGGCAAACATCTGCCCGCCTTCGCTCAAGCGCGGTTGCTCGATCACCGGTGCCGGCGCGGGTGTCGGTTTGATCGGGTTGCCGTTCTTGTTGAACTTGCGTTCTTGCGGCTCGTCCGGGGTCTGATCGTAGGCCGCTTGCTCGCGCTCGGCCTGACGCTGTTCCGCAGTGCGGCGCTCGCCAGTGACGAACTGATCCGGCAACACCTTGATCAACAGCAGCTTGCACGGCAACGCGCCGTTCCAGAACGAATACTGTTTGTGGCTGCGGATGCCCATGCGCTTGCCCAGATCAGGCGCGCCGGTGAACACCGCGGCCTCCCAGTTCAGGCAGGCCTGACGCAGGCGCTCGCCGAGGTTCTGGTAGAGGTACAACAGGCTGGCTTCATCGCCGAGACGCTCGCCGTACGGCGGGTTGCAGATCACCAGACCTTTCTGGTTCTGATCCGGACGCGGCTCGAAGGTCGCGACTTCGCCCTGATAGATCTTGATCCACTCGCTCAGACCGGCGCGCTCGACGTTGTTGCGGCCCGGTTGAATCAGGCGTGGGTCGGCTTCGTAACCGCGAATCCACAGCGGTGGCTTGGCCAGGCCGGCCGCAGCACGTTCGACGGCCTCTTCGTGAAGTTTTTTCCACAGCGCCGGTACGTGACCGAGCCAGGCGGTAAAACCCCACTGCTCGCGACGCAGGTTCGGCGCCATGTCGGCGGCAATCATCCCCGCTTCAACGAGGAAGGTACCGACACCGCACATCGGGTCCGCCAGTGCGCCGCCTTCGGCGGCAATGCGCGGCCAGCCGGAACGGATCAGGATCGCTGCCGCGAGGTTTTCCTTCAGCGGCGCGGCGCCCTGCTGCAAGCGATAACCACGCTGGTGCAGGCTGTGGCCGGACAGGTCAAGGGAGAGGATCGCTTCGCCGCGATCCAGACGCAGGTGAATGCGCAGGTCCGGGTTGAGCTTGTCGATCGACGGACGGTCGCCTTGCGGGGTGCGCAGTTTGTCGACGATGGCGTCTTTGACTTTGAGGGCGCCGAAGTGCGTGTTGTCGATGCCCGAGCCGTGACCGCTGAACTCAACGGCCAGGGTGCCGGCGCTGAGCATGTGGTCCTGCCAGTCGATATCGAGAACGCCGTGGTACAGGTCTTCGGCGTCTTTCATCGGGAAACGTTTGAGTACCAGCAACACGCGGTTGGCCAGACGTGACCAGAGGCACAGGCGATACGCGGTTTCCATGGTTGCCATGCCACGCACGGCGGAGGTGTGCTCGCGCGCGTCTTCAAGGCCAAGCCCGACGGCTTCCTCGATGAGCAGGCCTTCGAGGCCTTTTGGGCAAGTGAGGAAGAGTTCGAAACGGTCGGACATGGTATTTCCAGAGCCTTTGGCTAGTGAATCGGCAACGCATTGCCGACCCGGTTTTCAATCAGGCGCTTTTCTAAAAGAACGCCCGCGTGGCACGAAGGTGTGCCGTTCCGTCCCCGCTGCTCGGGTTAAAAGAGCTTAGATGCCAGGACAGATAAAAAAGTTGGCGAAATAAAAAGTCTTAAAGCGACCCTTCGTCGCTTAGTACCCCAGCGCGAACGTAGGTCATTCTCACTTAAGCATTAACCCCATCATTCAGCGCAGCGCCGATCATACCGGGGTTTGCCGAAAAAACGTCGATGAAACACATCTTTACTTATGGCTGTAGCACTACTTTCGTTACGTCCTTATGACAAAACGATCATTCCCTCGGTGTGACTCATTGGTTAGAACTGAGCACAGGTTGACGTCGCAACGGCGTCAACACCTTGGCTCGCCACGCCGGCAGCGAGCCGCATCATGGCAGGTTTCTTTCTGCCAGGCCTCGGTTGAGGTCGACGCGACACAAACAGTCAACAAGTGAGGGAAACACCCTATGAGAAGACTTAAGCGTGATCCGTTGGAAAGAGCATTTTTGCGCGGATATCAATATGGCGTTGGTGGCAAATCCCGTGAGCTTTGCCCATTTACTCTACCGTCGGTACGCCAAGCCTGGATCAACGGCTGGCGAGAAGGACGCGGCGACAACTGGGACGGTATGACCGGCACTGCGGGAATCCACAGACTCAACGAACTTCACGCCGTCGGCTGACACAGGGCATTTATTCCGACACGACAATCTGACTAGCAACGAATTAACCACGCACGTCCTTCCCGGACGGCGGGCTACGGCCCAGGGGCTCCTTTGAGGAGCCCTTTTTTATGCCCGAAAACAAGGTTTACAGAGATCCCTGTGGCGAGGGGATTTATCCCCGCTCGGCTGCGCAGCAGTCGCGAAGTCTGAATCCTCAACTTACCCGATACATCGCGGTTGAAGGATTTGGGGCTGCTGCGCAGCCCAACGGGGATAAATCCCCTCGCCACAAAGGCTCCCACAAATCCTCGGCAACCATCAACGCAACGCAGCGATGGCATCCACCGATTCGCGAATCAGCGCCGGGCCTTTATAGATGAAGCCCGAATAAATCTGCACCAGGCTCGCCCCCGCCTCGATCTTCTCTGCCGCATGCTTGCCCTCGGTAATCCCGCCTGCGGCGATGATTGGCAAGCGTCCCGCCAGCTCAGCGGCCAGCACCTTTACGGTGTTCGTGCTCTTGTCGCGCACCGGCGCACCGGACAGGCCGCCCGCCTCGTCGCCATGTTCCATGCCTTCAACCCCGACACGGCTGAGGGTGGTGTTGGTGGCAATCACCGCGTCCATGCCGGTTTCGATCAGTGCCTGTGCGACCTGAGCGGTTTCTTCGTCGGTCATGTCCGGTGCGATCTTGATCGCCAGGGGCACGTGCTTGCCGTGGCGCAAGGCCAGTTCGGCGCGACGGGTGGCCAGGTCGGCGAGCAGTTGCTTGAGCGAGTCACCGAACTGCAGGCTGCGCAGGCCCGGGGTATTGGGCGAGCTGACGTTGACTGTCACATAGCTGGCGTGGGCGTAGACTTTGTCCAGGCAAATCAGGTAATCGTCGACCGCACGCTCGACCGGGGTGTCGAAGTTCTTGCCGATATTGATACCCAGCACGCCCTTGTATTTCGCCGCAGCCACTCGCGCCAGCAGGTTATCCACGCCCAGGTTATTGAAACCCATGCGGTTGATGATCGCCTCGGCTTCCGGCAGGCGGAAGATTCGCGGCTTCGGATTACCCGGCTGCGGACGCGGCGTCACGGTGCCGATTTCGACAAACCCGAAGCCCAGTTGGGCAAAGCCATCGATGGCCGCGCCGTTCTTGTCCAGACCGGCGGCCAGGCCCACCGGGTTGGGAAACTCCAGACCCATGACCGTCACCGGCACTTTTGCCGGCGCCTTGCACAGCAAACCGTTAAGGCCCAAACGCCCGCCCGCGCCGATCAGGTCCAGCGACAGATCGTGGGAGGTTTCCGGGGAAAGTTTGAACAACAGCTGACGGGCCAGGGTGTACATGGGCGGCGATGACTCGGGCGGCGAAAAGAGGCGGCGATTATAGCCGGGCATCGCCCCACCGCGCGAGGCGCACGGACAAATCGCTGGCACTGGCATATGCCTTGCACCGATGCAGTATCAGCGCGCAGACCAATGGCGGCAGGCGGGCAAGGACAATGGCGTCGTTTCCGGGGTTGCAGCGCAACATCCGGGACGGCGTTTTTTTTGAGGTGGGTTGTATGAATGAACTTTCGCCAGGGCCGCTGGCCTGGGTCAATGGCAGCGATGCCCCGGAAAAAACCGCGATCAACCTTGGCTTCATGGCCCTGAGCGATTGCGCCTCGGTGGTCGTCGCCGCGACACAGGGTTTCGCCCAGCCTTACGGCCTGACGTTGAATCTCAAGCGCCAGGCCTCATGGGCGAACCTGCGCGACAACCTGGTCAGCGGCGAACTCGATGCCGCGCACAGCTTGTACGGCTTGATTTACGCGGTGCACCTGGGCATCGGCGGTGTCGCTGCGACCGACATGGCGGTGCTGATGGGCCTGAACCAGAACGGGCAGAGCCTCAACCTTTCGCACGGCCTGCAAACCCTCGGTGTGACCAGTCCTGAAGCGCTGGATCGGCACGTGCACCAAAGCCGCGCAAAACTGACCTTCGCCCAGACCTTCCCCACCGGCACTCACGCAATGTGGTTGTATTACTGGCTGGCGAGCCAGGGCATCCATCCATTGCAGGATGTCGACAGCGTGGTCGTGCCGCCGCCGCAAATGGTCGCGCACCTGCAAGCCGGCCGCATCGACGGTTTCTGCGTCGGCGAACCGTGGGCCGCCAGCGCTGTGCAGCAGGATCTGGGCTTCACCCTCGCCACCAGCCAGACCATCTGGCCCGACCACCCGGAAAAAGTCCTCGGCTGCACCCGCGAATTCGTCGAACAGTACCCGAACACCGCGCGGGCCCTGGTCATGGCAATTCTTGAAGCCAGTCGCTTCATCGAAGAAAGCGCGGAGAACCGGCGCAGCACGGCACAACTGCTCAGTGCCGCCGAATACCTCGACGCGCCCGCCGCCTGTATCGAGCCACGCTTTCTCGGAGACTACGCCGACGGCCTCGGCAATCGCTGGCAGGACCCGCATGCGCTGCGCTTTCACGCTCAGGGCGAGGTCAATCTGCCGTACCTCTCCGACGGCATGTGGTTCATGACGCAATTTCGCCGCTGGGGCCTGCTGCGCGAAGACCCGGATTACCTGGCCGTGGTGCGTCAGGTTCAACAGCTGGACGTTTATCGCGCAGCGGCCAGCGCAGTCGGGGTCACTGCGGGGAACACGGACATGCGCAGCAGCCAATTGCTCGACGGCAAAATCTGGGATGGCAGCGACCCGGCCGGCTATGCGCGCAGCTTTCGGCTGCACGCCCTGAGCGACGACGCTCCCCTTCTTGCCCGCCGCTGACAGGAGACCGCGAACATGTTGCGCATTCTGCTGATCAACGACACCGCGAAAAAAGTCGGCCGCCTGAAAGCCGCGCTGACCGAAGCCGGTTTCGAGGTGATCGACGAGTCCGGCCTGACCATCGACCTGCCCGCGCGCGTCGAAACGGTGCGCCCGGACGTGATCCTGATCGATACCGAGTCACCGAGCCGTGACGTCATGGAGCAAGTGGTGCTGGTCAGCCGCGATCAGCCACGGCCGATCGTGATGTTTACCGACGAGCATGATCCGGGGGTGATGCGTCAGGCGATCAAGTCCGGCGTCAGTGCCTACATCGTCGAAGGCATTCACGCACAGCGCTTGCAGCCGATTCTCGATGTGGCGATGGCCCGCTTCGAAAGCGATCAGGCCCTGCGCGCGCAGTTGCAGGCGCGCGACCAACAACTGGCCGAGCGCAAGCGCATCGAGCTGGCCAAGGGCTTGTTGATGAAAATGAAGGATTGCAACGAGGAAGAGGCCTACACCCTGATGCGCCGCCAGGCCATGAGCCGTCAGCAGAAACTGATACAGGTGGCGGAGCAGATCATTGCCATGAGTGAGTTGCTGGGCTAAGTCGTGTTGATGGTCAGGGCCCTTCGCGAGCAGGCTCGCTCCCACATTGGAATGCGGTCCCCCTGTGGGAGCGAGCCTGCTCGAGAAGGGCCGCGCCTCGGTCCGGAACTGTTGGCACAGATCTGGCTAAGCATTCAGTACAGGTAACCAACGGCGGTTGCCCCACCTACGACAAAGACGTCGCTCACCCCGTTCGCCCTTCGGCGAATCAGGTAGCGGCGTTTTTGCGTTTTGGCCCCACAGACCGGGGCCGGTGGTGCGGCCGTGCGGCGCTCCACCTGCTGTACATGACTCCTTTCGAGACTCTTTTCAGCCGAGGTGCGCGATGAATTCAAGCTTCTGGAAATCCGGCCATACCCCGACCCTGTTCGCGGCCTTCCTGTATTTCGACCTGAGCTTCATGGTCTGGTACCTGCTCGGCCCGCTGGCGGTGCAGATTGCCGCCGATTTGCACCTGACCACGCAACAGCGCGGCCTCGTCGTCGCCACGCCGATCCTGGCCGGTGCGGTGTTGCGCTTCGCCATGGGCATGCTGGCCGATCGCTTGTCGCCGAAGACGGCCGGACTGATCGGCCAGGTCATCGTCATTTGCGCGCTGTTCGGCGCGTGGAAGCTTGGCATCCACAGTTATGAACAGGCGCTGATCCTCGGTCTGTTCCTCGGCATGGCCGGCGCCTCGTTCGCCGTAGCCCTGCCGCTGGCCTCGCAGTGGTATCCGCCAGAACATCAGGGCAAAGCCATGGGCATTGCCGGTGCGGGCAACTCCGGCACCGTTTTCGCCGCGCTGCTCGCCCCGGTGATTGCCGCCGCGTTCGGCTGGAGCAACGTGTTCGGTTTCGCTCTGATCCCGCTGATCCTGACCTTGGTGCTATTTGCGTGGCTGGCGAAAAACGCCCCACAGCGGCCGAAACCGAAAGCCATGGCCGACTACTTCAAGGCCCTTGGTGATCGTGACAGCTGGTGGTTCATGTTTTTCTACAGCGTCACCTTCGGTGGCTTCATCGGTCTGGCCAGCGCCCTGCCCGGCTACTTCAACGACCAATACGGCCTGAGCCCGGTGACCGCCGGCTACTACACGGCGGCCTGCGTGTTCGGCGGCAGCCTGATGCGGCCGTTGGGTGGCGCACTGGCGGATCGCTTCGGCGGCATTCGCACGCTGCTGGCGATGTACACCGTGGCGGCCACCTGCATCGCGGCCGTGGGCTTCAACCTGCCAAGTTCCTACGCGGCGCTGGCACTGTTCGTCTGCACCATGCTCGGTCTGGGCGCCGGTAATGGCGCGGTGTTCCAGTTGGTGCCCCAGCGCTTTCGTCTGGAAATCGGCGTGATGACCGGGCTGATCGGCATGGCCGGCGGGATCGGTGGTTTCGCCTTGGCCGCCGGCATGGGCGCGATCAAGCAAAGCACCGGCAGTTATCAGCTCGCCCTGTGGTTGTTCGCCAGCCTGGGCATCCTCGCCTGGTTTGGTCTGCACGGGGTGAAACGCCGCTGGAGAACCACCTGGGGTTCGGCGGCGGTCACGGCGGCACGGGTCTGAGGCTTCAATGGCCCTGCAATTGAGCTTTGCCGAAGCCAGCGCCACCGGCCCGCGTGCGGAAAACCAGGACGCTTTGCGTTCGGTGACACCGGCGCCGGCGCTGGCCGCGAGCAAGGGTTATCTGTTCGCCATCGCCGATGGCGTCAGTCAATGTGCCGATGGCGGCCTCGCCGCGCGCTCGACCTTGCAGGCCCTGGCACTGGACTATTACGCCACCCCGGAAACCTGGAGCGTGGCCCAGGCACTGGATCGCCTGTTGCTCGCGCAGAACCGCTGGCTGCAGGCCAATGGCGGTGGTCAGCCGTTGCTCACCACCGTCAGCGCGCTGGTCATGCGCGGCCGGCGGTTCACCCTCGCCCATGTCGGCGACTGCCGGGTCTATCGCTGGCACGCCGACAGCCTGCAACGGATCTCCGAGGATCACGTCTGGGAGCAACCGGGCATGCAGCATGTGCTCAAACGGGCGCTGGGGCTGGATCAACATCTGGTGCTGGACTTTCTCGACGGCGAGCTGCGTGACGGCGAGCGTTTTGTGCTGCTGAGCGACGGCGTGTGGTCGACCCTGGGCGATACCGCGATCGCCGCGATCTTGCGCGATCAGCCCGATCTGCACAGCGCCGCCCGCACCTTGATCAACGCCGCGCATCTGGCCGGAAGTCAGGACAATGCCAGTGCCTTGCTCGTTCGGGTCGATCATGTCGGCGAGGCGAACCTTGGCGATGCGCTGATTCATTTGCAGCAATGGCCCTTGCCGCCAGCGCTGAAACCCGGCCAGGCTTTTGAAGGCTGGCAAGTGCAGGGCATCGCCGCGCAGAGTCAGCAATCGCTGTTGTATCGGGTCACGGACGGACAGGGCCTGCCATGGCTGCTGAAAACCCTGCCCTCGCGTTCAAGCGCTGATGCTCAGGCCGGGCAAGCGCTGCTGTCTGAGGAATGGTTTCTCAAACGCGTGGCCGGCCGCCACTTTCCTGAAGTCCATGCCTGCCATCAGCGTCAGCATTTGTACTACGTGATGCGTGAATATTCCGGCATCACTCTGGCGCAGCGCTTCCAGCAGAGCGGCCCGTTGCCGATGGCGCAGTGGCAGGACATCGCCGAACGGCTGTTACGTGCGCTCGGGTTGCTGCATCGGCGGCAGATTTTTCATCGCGATATCAAACCGGAAAACCTGTTATTGGCCGATGACGGCGAGTTGCGGGTGCTGGATTTCGGCCTGGCGTATTGCCCGGGGTTGTCCGAAGACACGCCGTCAACGCTGCCCGGAACGCCAAGCTTTATCGCCCCGGAAGCGTTTCGCGGGGATCCGCCGAGTGCGCAACAGGATTTGTATGCGGTCGGCATCACCCTCTATTACCTGCTGACCGGGCACTTTCCCTACGGTGAGATCGAAGCGTTCCAGCGCCCCCGATTTGGCGTGCCTGTCAGCGCCAGTCGCTATCGGCCGGACTTGCCGGAATGGCTGGCGCAGAGTCTTGAGCGCGGCGTGGCCGCTGACCCGCAACAACGGTTCGAAACGGCCGAAGAGTGGTTGCTGGTACTGGAACAGGGCGAGCGGCGCAGTTTGAGTGTGCGGCCCCGGCCTTTATTGGAGCGGGAGCCGTTGAAGGTCTGGCGGACCATGGCTTTGGTGGCCTTGCTTGGGAATGTTGTGCTGCTGGTGTTGTTGTTTCACAGCTGAGACCGAAGTGCGGCTATCGCGAGCAGGCTCACTCCTACAATTTGAAATGCGTTCCCCTGTAGGAGTGAGCCTGCTCGCGATGAGGCCAGGCCTGACCCCACAGGAATTAACGCGCCACGAACGAGCAACACGCCTCGATTCGGTGCAAAAAAACCACCCACCCCATCCCCAGGCCCAATAAACCCGCCCTCATCCAAGTTGGCACAACCACTGCATTACTCTTATCACCATACATAAAAGCCCAACCTTCAACGATGAAGGCTGCGCTTCCCGAGAGAACGGGACCAGGACAAAGGCGTCCTCGCTAGGCAACTAGCGGGACGCCTTTTTTTGTTGGCGCAAAATTTGTCGAGCAAGGCCCGACGGCCCACCAGAGGCCAGCCGCAGCTCCCCGGAGAACCTGATGAAAAAACTCAAACTGGTGATGATCGGCAATGGCATGGCCGGGGTCCGCACCCTGGAAGAATTGCTCAAGCTGAGCGACGAGCTCTACGACATCACGGTCTTCGGTGCCGAACCGCACACCAACTACAACCGCATCCTGCTGTCGCCGGTGCTGGCCGGCGAGCAAACCTTCGAAGAGATCGTGCTCAACGACCTCGACTGGTACCTGGAAAACAACATCAAGTTGCTGCTCAACCGCAAAGTGGTGGAGATCGACCGGGTCAAGCGCCGGGTGATCGCCGAGGACGGCACCGAAGCCGAATACGACCGGCTGCTGATCGCGACCGGCTCGACGCCGTTCATCCTGCCGATCCCCGGCAACACCTTGCAGGGCGTGATCGGATACCGCGACATCGCCGACACCCAGGCGATGATCGACACCGCAAAAACCCATAAACATGCCGTGGTCATCGGCGGCGGCCTGCTCGGCCTTGAAGCGGCCAATGGTCTGATGCTGCGCGGCATGCACGTCACCGTCGTGCACCTTGGTGAATGGCTGCTCGAGCGTCAGCTGGACAAAACCAGCGGCCAGTTGCTGCAAAGCGCCCTTGAGTCCCGCGGCCTGCACTTTCGCCTGTGCGAACAGACCCAGGCCCTGCACGACGCCGGCAATGGCCGGGTCGGCTCGGTGCAATTCAAGAACGGCGACATCATTCCCGCCGACCTGGTGGTGATGGCGGCCGGTATCCGCCCCAACACCGAACTCGCGGAAAAGGCCGGCATCCCGTGCAATCGCGGGATTCTGGTCAACGACACCCTGCAAACCTACGACCCGCGCATCTACGCGATCGGCGAATGCGCCAGCCATCGCGGCATCGCCTATGGCCTGGTCGCACCGCTGTTCGAACAGGCCAAGGTTTGCGCCAACCACCTCGCCCAGCTTGGCTTCGCCCGTTATCAGGGGTCGGTGACCTCGACCAAGCTGAAAGTCACCGGCATCGATCTGTTTTCTGCCGGCGATTTCATGGGCGGTGAAGGCACCGAGACCATCACCCTCTCCGACCCGATCGGCGGCGTGTACAAAAAACTGGTGATCAAGGATGACGTACTGGTCGGCGCCTGTCTGTACGGCGATACGGCAGATGGCGGTTGGTATTTCCGCCAGATTCGTGAGAACCACGCCATCGGCGAGATCCGCGATCATCTGATGTTCGGTGAAAACGCCTTGGGTGACGTAGGACATCAGGGCCAGGACAAAGCCATGGTCATGGCCGACAGCGCCGAAGTCTGCGGCTGCAACGGCGTGTGCAAAGGCACCATCGTCAAAGCGATTCAGGAACACGGCCTGTTCAGCGTCGATGAAGTGAAAAAACACACCAAGGCCGCCAGCTCCTGCGGCTCCTGCGCCGGGCTGGTCGAGCAGATCCTGATCAACACCGTGGGCGGCGCGGCTGACGTCAAACCGAAAAGCGAAAAAGCCATCTGCGGTTGCAGCGACCTCAACCACGGGCAAATCCGCCAGGCCATCCGCGAACAGCACCTGCTGACCATCGCCGGCACCATGAGCTACCTCAACTGGCGCACGCCAAATGGCTGTGCGACGTGCCGCCCGGCTCTCAACTATTACCTGATTTCCACCTGGCCAGGCGAGGCCAAGGACGACCCGCAATCGCGTCTGATCAACGAACGCGCCCACGCCAACATCCAGAAGGACGGCACGTACTCGGTAGTGCCACGCATGTGGGGCGGCGTGACCAATCCATCGGAACTGCGGCGGATTGCCGACGTGGCGGACAAGTACAACGTGCCGATGGTCAAGGTCACCGGCGGGCAGCGCATCGATTTGCTGGGGATCAAAAAGCAAGACTTGCCAGGTGTCTGGAAAGACCTCGACATGCCGTCCGGCCACGCCTACGGCAAATCCATCCGCACGGTAAAAACCTGCGTTGGCAGCGAGTTCTGCCGCTTCGGCACGCAGAACTCGACGCAACTGGGCATCGAACTCGAACACGATCTGTTCAACATGTGGTCGCCGCACAAAGTGAAGCTTGCAGTGTCCGGTTGCCCACGCAACTGCTCGGAAGCGGGCATCAAGGATGTGGGAATTATCGGCGTCGACTCTGGCTGGGAGATGTACATCGGCGGTAACGGCGGGATCAAGACCGAAGTCGCCGAGTTCTTCGTCAAGTTGAAAACCGCCGAGGAGGTTCGCGAGTACAACGGCGCTTTCCTGCAGCTGTACCGCGAAGAAGCCTTCTATCTGGAGCGCACCGTGCACTACCTGCAACGGGTTGGCATGGAGCACATCAAGAAGAACGTGCTGGAGGACGCCGAGCGGCGCAAAGCCTTGAACGAGCGCCTGCAATTCTCCCTGTCATTCGAACAGGACCCGTGGAAAGAACGTCTGGCGCAGCCGCAGCTGAAAAAAGAATTCGACGTGATCCCTGTGAAAAATCTGGAGGTGCCGGCATGAACTGGCTCGATATCTGTGCCCTGGAAGAGATCAATGCCCTCGGTTCGCGGATCATCGCCGGCCCCAAAGGCGACATCGCGATTTTTCGTACAAGCGACGACGAGGTTTTCGCCCTCGACGACCGCTGCCCACATAAGGGCGGGCCGCTGTCCCAAGGCCTGATCTACGGCAAGCGTGTGGCCTGCCCGCTGCACAATTGGCAGATCGACCTCGAGTCGGGCGAAGCTCAGGCGCCGGATGTCGGTTGCGCCCATCACCATCCGGCACGGGTGGAGAACGGCCGGGTGCAATTGGCCCTGCGGGACGCCATCTGATGAACCGCCAGACGACCGCCTCGACCTGCTGTTACTGCGGAGTCGGCTGCGGCGTGCTGATCGAGCATGACGGCGAGCGCATCCTCGGCGTCAGCGGCGATCCGGCGCACCCGGCCAACTTCGGCAAACTGTGCAGCAAAGGCTCGACGCTGCACTTGACCGGCGACCTCGCCGCCCGTGCCTTGTACCCGGAACTGCGTCTGGGCAAAGGCCTGGCGCGCAGCCGCACTGACTGGGACACCGCGCTGGAGCACGCCGCCAATGTGTTCGCCGCGACCATCGCCGAACACGGTCCGGACAGCGTGGCGTTCTACATCTCCGGGCAATTGCTCACCGAGGACTACTACGCGTTCAACAAGCTTGCGCGGGCACTGGTAGGCACCAACAACATCGACAGCAACTCGCGGCTGTGCATGTCTTCAGCGGTGGTTGGCTACAAGCGCAGCCTCGGCGCCGATGCACCACCGTGCAGCTACGAGGATCTGGAACTCAGTGACTGCGTGATGATCGTCGGCAGTAACATGGCCTACGCCCACCCGGTACTCTTTCGCCGGCTGGAAGAAGCAAAATCCCGTCGTCCGCAGATGAAAGTCATCGTTATCGACCCTCGTCGTACCGACACCTGCGATCTGGCTGACCTGCATCTGGCGATTCTTCCGGGCACCGATGTCGCTTTGTTCCATGGGATTTTGCACCTGCTGCTGTGGGAAGACTGGGTCGATCGCGATTTCATCAACGCGCATACCGAAGGCCTCGCCGCGCTGAAAACGCTGGTCCGCGATTACACCCCGCAGATGGTTTCGCAACTGTGCGGCATCAGCATCGAACAGTTGCAGCAATGCGCGGAATGGGTCGGCACATCGCCAAGCTTTCTGTCGCTGTGGTGCATGGGCCTGAACCAGTCCACGGCTGGCAGCGCGAAAAACAGCGCACTGATCAATCTGCATCTGGCTACCGGGCAAATCGGTCGTCCGGGTGCAGGACCTTTCTCGCTGACCGGTCAGCCGAACGCCATGGGTGGGCGGGAAACCGGTAGTTTGTCGAACTTGCTGCCCGGCCATCGTGACGCCGCAAACCCTGAGCACCGCGCCGAGGTGGCGGCGTATTGGGGCGTGGCAAGCTTGCCGGAAGCGCCTGGCCTGAGTGCAATCGAATTGTTCGAGCAGGTGCGCAGCGGCAAGATCAAGGCGCTGTGGATTGCCTGTACCAACCCCGCACAGTCAATGCCGGATCAAAGCGCAGTACGCGCAGCGCTTGAGGCCTGCCCGTTTGTGGTGTTGCAGGAAGCTTTTCGCACCACCGAAACCGCTGCGTTTGCCGACCTGCTCTTGCCCGCCACCAGTTGGGGCGAGAAGGAAGGCTCGGTGACCAATTCCGAGCGACGCATTTCCCACGTACGCAAAGCCGTTGTCGCTCCGGGCGAAGCACGGCCGGACTGGGCGATCACGGTAGATTTCGCACAGCGTCTGGAGAAACGTCTGCGGCCGCTGCAAGCAAGCCTGTTCAGCTTTGATCAGCCTTCGCAATTGTTCGATGAATTCAAACTGCTGACCCGCGGGCGTGATCTGGATTTGTCCGGGATCAGCCACGCACTGATCGACGAGATCGGGCCGCAGCAGTGGCCCTTCCCGGCTGGCGCCCGCCAGGGCACGGCGCGCTTGTACAGCGACGGAATTTTTCCTACGGGCAATGGCCGCGCGCAGTTCATTGCCGATCCCTACCGCGCCGCCAAAGAGCAGCGCGATGCGCGCTTCCCGCTGACCTTGCTCACCGGCCGCCTGCGTGACCAGTGGCACGGCATGAGCCGTACTGGCACCGCCGCGCAATTGTTCGGCCATGTCAGCGAAGCGGTCTTGAGCCTGCACCCGGACGAGATGCGCCGGCATCGCTTGCAACCCGGGGATCTGGTCAATCTGAAAAGCCGCCGCGGCGCGGTGATTGTCGCGGTTGGCAGCGATGACAGCGTGCGTCCGGGGCAAGCGTTTCTGCCGATGCACTGGGGCGATCGTTTCCTCAAGGGCGGCGTCAACAGCCTGACCTTGCCGGCCTTCGATCCGTTGTCCAAACAACCAGAACTCAAGCACAGCGGCGTCCGTCTGGAACCGGTGAACCTGCCGTGGCAACTGTTTGCCTTGATCGAGGGCGATGTCCAACGGCACCTGGAGACTCTACGACCGCTCTGTGAGGCATTTTCCTACGTCAGTATCAGCCTTGTAGGACGTGAACGTCCGGCATTGCTGATACGCGCTGCCAGCACCGTCGCGCCGGATCCACGGCTGCTTGGCGAGATCGATCAGTGCCTGGCGCTGCTAGAGGGTCCGGTTCTGGCCTACGACGACCCGCGTCGTGCCATCGGTAAACGCGTGCGCATCGAAAACGGCCGAATCACAGCGATTCGCCTCGCCGGCGAAACCCTTGCGCAACATTGGCTGCAAAGCCTGTGGCTCGAAGGTCGTGCAGACGAACAACTGCGGCGCTGGCTGCTGGCCCCGATGAGCGCACCACCGGGCGGTGCCGGGGCCATCGCGACTGACAAGACGTTGTGCAATTGCGAAAACGTCAGCCTGAACGCAGTCTGCGCGGGCATTCGCCAGGGCATGGACTTGCAGGCCCTGAAAACCAATCTCCGATGCGGTACGCAATGCGGTTCCTGCGTGCCGGAAATCAAGCGTCTGCTGGCTGACGAAACGCGGCCGGTCGCGGTCATTTAATGAGGACAACACCATGAATGCGAAAGTCTGGCTGGTGGGCGCAGGCCCTGGCGATCCCGAGCTGCTGACGCTCAAGGCCGTGCGCGCATTGCGTGAGGCAGATGTGGTGATGATCGATGATCTGGTCAATGACGCGGTGCTGGAGCATTGCCCCACGGCGCGGGTCATTCCTGTTGGCAAGCGTGGCGGCTGCCGTTCGACGCCACAGGCATTCATTCACCGGCTGATGTTGCGTTACGCCCGTCACGGCAAGTGCGTGGTGCGGCTCAAGGGCGGCGATCCGTGCATCTTCGGCCGCGGCGGTGAAGAGGCGCAATGGCTGCGCGAGCGCGGGGTCGAGGTAGAGTTGGTTAACGGCATTACTGCCGGACTGGCCGGGGCAACGCAATGCGATATTCCGTTGACGCTGCGCGGTGTCGCCCGTGGCGTGACGCTGGTCACTGCCCACACGCAGGACGACAGCCAGCTGAATTGGCAGGCTCTGGCCCAAGGCGGGACGACGCTGGTGGTTTACATGGGCGTGGCCAAGCTGGGCGAGATTCGCGATCAGCTGTTGGCGGGCGGCATGGCGGCGGATACGCCGGTGGCGATGATTGAAAACGCCTCGTTGCCGCATCAGCGCGAATGTCGCAGTGATTTGATGGCGATGGCTGAGGATGCGTGTGCGTTTGAATTGAAGAGCCCGGCGATTCTGGTGATTGGCGCTGTGGCTGCTGCTGTTGAAGAGCAAAAGATCGCAGCCTGCGGCAGCTCCAACACTGCGCAAGGCCTGCAAGCGCTTTAGATCCCAGAGCCAAATCGCAGACAAAGAAAAGCCCGGCCTAAGCCGGGCTTTTCTCAGAGCGGCAGCTAATTACTTAGCTTGAGCTTCAACCTGCGCTTCTACGCGACGGTTTACAGCGCGGCCAGCGTCAGTTTTGTTGTCAGCAACTGGGCGGGATTCGCCGTAGCCAACAGACTGAACGCGGGACGATTCAACACCGTACTGGTTGGTCAGAACTTGCTTGACGGCGTTTGCACGACGCTCGGACAGTTTCTGGTTGTAAGCGTCAGGACCGACGGAGTCAGTGTGACCTTCAACAGTAGTGGTGGTGGATGGGTACTGCTTCATGAAGTCAGCCAGGTTCTTGATGTCGCCGTAGCTGTTAGGCTTGACTACCGACTTGTCGAAGTCGAATTTCACGTCCAGCTCAACACGAACAACTTCAGCAACTGCTGGGCAGCCATCAGCGTCAACGGTTACGTTGGCTGGGGTGTCCGGGCACTTGTCAACGTTGTCGCAAACGCCATCGTTGTCGCTGTCGGAGCAGACTTCAGCTGGTGCTGGAACTGGAGCAGCAGCAGGCTTGGAGCCGCCACCGAAGTTCACACCGATACCGACGCTAGGAGCCCACTCGGTGTCGCCCTGGTCGATGTTGTATTGAGCTTCAACGCCAGCACGGGCGTAGAAGTTCTCGGTGAAGTACAGCTTGGCACCGCCGCCAACGTTGGCGAAGGTGGAACGGTTACGACCGTTCGAGCCGTTCTGGTCGATGCTCTGGTCGGAGAAACCGGCCGAGACGTATGGACGCAGCATGTCGCCTGGGTTGTTGAAGTGGTACAGAGCGTCCAGAGCGGTGTTAGCGCCTTTGACGTTCTTGCCATCGTCGGCACGTACGTTGTGAACTTCGTCGTAGCCCAGACGCAGTTCTACGTCATCGGTCAGGAAGTAACCGATCGAACCGCCGAACAGGTTGCCGTTGTTCTTGAAGTTACGAGCGCTGTCGAATTGTTCTTTCTTAGCGAAGCCTTCGATTTCAACTGCGCCTTGGCCTTGTGCCAGAGCGCCGAACGAAGTGGCGGCAATCAGAGAACCAATGGCCAAGCCCAAGGTGTTTTTCAGTTTCATCCGTTAAATCCCCATCTGGTGATTGTGAAGCAGTCCCGCAAACCGGGGGACAACTCGGCGGCAAGTCTATCAGAACTTGCCTACACGTAAGAGATATTTGCGCTGAACTAAGTTTCAGCAATGCCTGCAAATTTCTCACGCAATTTATCTAGAGCACGTTTGTAACGCATTTTTGTCGCACTCAAACCCATGTGCATGATGTCTGCGATCTCCTGAAATTCCAGCTCTGCGACAAATCGTAGCACCAGAATTTCGCGGTCGATCGGATTCACATACACCAGCCAGCGATCAAGCCCACCCTTCTCCTCCGGCTTCGGCGCCTTTTCCTCAGACGCTTCTTCAAGAGGGTCCAGGCTGAGAGCGTCCATCAAGCGACGCTTACGCCGTTCCTTCCGATACTGCGTGATGCATTCGTTGTAAGTGATGCTGTACAGCCAGGTTTTGAACTTCGATTTCCCCTCGAAGTTCTTCAGGCCATACAGCACCTTCAGCATCACTTCCTGACAGACATCGTCTGCGTCGCGATCGTTCCCAAGATATCTCGCGCAGACGTTAAATAATGTTCGCTGGTAACGCCGCATCAACTCTTCATAGGCGCGCGTTACGTGAAACAGCTCGGTATGCGAGCGCGCGACCAACTCCTCATCAGAGAGCTCGCGGGGGTCGTAGCGCGTAGATAGCGGTTGGGCTTTATTCAAAACAAGTCGTGCCGACAGTCAGGTCAATGTCCGCCACAACCAGCCTCAGCTGGCATTTTGCGGCGGCATACATTAGCAGGGTTTGCCGGATTAGCGGCTACTCACATGCTGTTCCAGCAGGATCCGATTGGAAAGAGAGACTAGCTCACCTTCATCGGTCAGCACGGTGGTTTTAACCGTACCGATTTCCTCGATCTGGCCTTCGACCTCGCCTACACGCACTTGTTGCCCAACCTGATACAGCTCACGCACATAGATTCCCGCAAGAATCTGACCGGCAATTTCCCGGCTTCCCAACCCCATGGCCAGCGCAACTGCCAGACCAACGGTAATCAATACAATGACAATCACATGGTTCAGCAGGTCAGTCTTGACTTCCAGCTGACTGATGGCGACCGAGATGCTGATGATGATTACCAGCCCCTGGGCAATCCGCCCCAGCCCGGAAGCGTAGTCCAGGCCTACGCCTTCTGCCGCCCCGCGCACCAGCCCGTTGGCCAGTTGCGCGAGCAAAACCCCTACCAGCAACACCAGCGCGGCGCCGAATACTTTCGGCAAATACAACGCCAGCATGTCCAGCGTAGCTGAAACTCGCTCAAGGCCAAGGGATTCTGCCGCAGAAACCAGGAAAATCAGCAGAACGAACCAATAAACGATTTTGCCGATCAGTGTCGAGATCGGCACTTGCAGCCCGGCGCGCGACATCAGCTTGGTCAGTCCGGTGCCGCCCATCAGGCGATCGAGGCCCAGTTTGGCGAGCAGTTTGGACAACAAGGTGTCGAGCAGTTTGGCCACGACGAAACCCAACAGCAGCACGACCAGTGCGCCGAACAGGTTCGGGATGAAATTAGCGACTTTGGTCCACAACGCAGTCATTGCAGTGACGAGGCTCTGGGTCCAGAGATCAAGTTCCATATTCAATCAGCCTTATCAGCAGTGCGAGCGGTAGGTTTACGCAGACGGGAAACCGGCGAGACATGAGCCGATCCGTTATTCAGGGCGATCATCAGCGCGGGCAGCCAGCGGCCCAGCAGGCTGAACAGATCACCGGCGCCGACCTGGCGGTTGGCGGTTTTAAGAACGCGGCCCAGGCAGGCATCGTCGTCGCGGCTGGACGGCGAAGCGTTGAGCATGTCGCGCAAAGACTGTTCAAACGGATCGTGCATACGCACCTCTCGTGATGTCTGTGAAAGACGCGGGCAAATTTGCTCGGGTCACATGCGCCATGTTCACACCCAGCGCAAACGGCGAAACAACCACCACTGGCCCAAGGCCAGGGCAAGCACCGTGGAGCAGGCGATCAGGAAACCGTAAGGGCTGCTGGCGAACGGAATCCCGCCGACGTTGATGCCCAGCAGACCGGTGATGAAACTCATCGGCAAAAAGATGCAGGTGATGATGCCGAAGCGGTACATCGTGCGATTCATACGCACGCTCAAGCGTCGGTCTTCGGCCTCAAGCACAAGCCCCACGCGCTCTCGGGTCAATTCCAGCTCTTCCAGATAACGGGTCAGGCTGTTGTTCAGTTCGTTCCAGTAGTCGGCATCGTCTTCAACAAACCAGGGCAGTTTTATCCGCGTCAGTTGTCCGAAAATATCCCGCTGCGGTGCAAGAAAACGTTTCAGTCCGGCGGCCCGGCGGCGGATGTGCAAAATGGCTCCATGTTCCGGAGTATACCGTTCGTCGGCATCGAGTTTTTCTTCCTCTTCATCGACCACTTCCGACAGGCAAGCGACCAGATCCTGAACCTTGTTGGTGAGAAACTGCGCCAGGTACAGCATCAATTCGGAAGAGGTTTTCGGGCCTTTGCCCTCACTCAGAATCGCCAGCAATTCATCGGTGGCGCGCAGCGGACGCAAACGCAGGGAAATCACCCGTTGGGCGGACGCAAAAATCCGCACCGAGACCATGTCTTCCGGCTCGGCCCCCGGATTGAGGTTGACGCCACGCAGAAACAGCAGCAGCTCGGCGTCCGGCAACGGCAGCAGCCGCGGTCGAGTGTTTTCTTCCAGCAGCAGGTCGCAAGTGAATTCGTTGAGCCCGCTGGATTTACGCAGCCAGGTCTGGGTCTGCGGATGACTGCGATCCCAATGCAGCCACAGGCTTTCATGAGCCTGCAACTGCAAGTCGTCGAGTTCAGTCCGGGCTATCGAACGCGCACCGCCTTTACCGTCCAGCACCAGGGCGTGCACCAGCCCCCACTGCGCGTTTTCTTCCTCGAACATCCGCATCCCTTTATCGAAAGCTTATTCAGGCATTTTCAGCGGGCTCGGCGAGACGATCACGCCGTTGTTGTCCGCATAAACGTAGTGGCCCGGGTGGAAGGTGACACCCGCGAACGTCACGGCAACGTTAAGGTCACCGATGCCGCGCTTGTCGGTCTTCATCGGGTGGCTGGCCAGCGCCTGCACGCCAAGATCGGTCTGGGCGATGACGTCGACGTCACGGATGCAGCCGTAGATCACCATCCCCTCCCAGCCGTTTTTTGCAGCCTTCTCGGCAATCATGTCGCCGAGCAGCGCGCGGCGCAGGGAACCTCCGCCATCAACGACCAGCACCTTGCCTTTGCCGTTGAGCTCGGCCTGAGCCTTGACCAGCGAGTTGTCCTCGAAGCATTTGACGGTCACGATCTCGCCACCGAACGAGTCACGACCGCCGAAATTGCTGAACATCGGTTCCAGCACCTGCACCAGTTCCGGATAGGCGTCGCACAGGTCAGGCGTAAGGTAATGTTCCATCGAAAAACTCCTGTAGCAGGGGATCAAGGATGCCGCATTCTGATGAGACGAGTTCCGGCGGTCGCTGTTTACCTTAGTTCATGCCATGGTCGCTGAGCGAACCTGAACAAACGCTGAAACGTAATCGCTAAACAGCCACGAAATATGACCAGAACCGCACAACGCGTCATATCTTAGCCGCAACCCCCGCTGAACGGAACGCCCTTTTCAGCCCTGCCGGTTCATCCCGCAGCCGCCAGATCCGCCTTCCGCGCCAGCAACGGCGTCTGCTGATCGTTCAACCAGCGCGCCACCAGCGGCCACACTTCAGCCTGCGCCGCTTTGCTGACCAGCATCTCGACATGACCGAAATTATCCGAGAAGCCCTGCTCGCGGCCCAGGTTGATGAATTGCTTGTGCTCGGAACCTATCTGATCGAACAGCTTGCGGCAGGCCCAGACCGGGTCCTGGTGATCCCCCGCTGCGCTCACCGCAAGCACCGGGACCTGCACATCCGCCAGACCCGCCCACCAATCCTTGTCCTTGTCGCCAAACCGGCCGAACAAGCCGTACCAGCGCATGCTTTCGATGGCCAGGCCGATCGGCTCGTCTTCCGGACCGCGTTTGAGCCGGGAGCCGGACAACTGTGCAAAACGCTTGAGAATGAAGCGTCCGCCCCACTCCACCGGTGGAATTTTCAGCGGCCAGTACGTGCGGCTGACCTGGGTGCCGAAAAACGCCGCCGAGGCCACCGCCGGCTCGCCGAGATATTCACCGCCGAGCGCGGCTGCCAGGGTGATGCCGCCCAGAGAATGGCCGATCCAGTGCGGGATCTGCCCGCTTTGCTCGCGGACGAACGCAGCGATCGCCGGCAAATCGTAACGGGCGTAGTCGGCGACGCAGTTGTGCCGATAGTCCTCGTTGCGTTGCGACAAGCCATGGCCGCGCATTTCCGCAATCCACACATCGAAGCCCAGCCGCGCCAGATACGCGCCCAAACCCAGGCCTTTGGGTGAAAACCAGAAGCGCCGATTGGAAAAACTGCCGTGCAGCAGAATCACCGGCACGCCACGTGGCACCGCCTCATCGGCCATGCCCAGGCGGGTCACCGCGATCTCGACGGACCAGTCACGGCTGTTGCCGGGTTTCAATCGATAGACGTCTTCGCTCAGATCGCCGCGCCGCTCGGCGCTGATCAGGGCGACAGGAAAGAGGTTGCTGCTGCTTTGCATAATGCTCTTGCACAAAAAAGGGCGGCATCCAATGGAGCCCGCCCTACTTCAATCTCAAGGCCCCTTCCCCCTGTAGGAGTGAGCCTGCTCGCGATGAGGCCGTGTCAGTCGACATCTATGTTGAATGACATTCCGCGATGGCGGTGTGTCATTCGAATCAATGTTGACTGTCATGACGCTATCGCGAGCAGGCTCACTCCTACAGCAGGAAGCGGCCCGTTCACATGTTGATCAAGCCTGCGCCTGACCTTCGGCAAGGAAGAACCAGGTTTCCAGCACGGTGTCCGGGTTCAGCGACACGCTTTCGATGCCCTGCTCCATCAACCAACGGGCCAGATCCGGGTGATCGGAAGGGCCCTGACCACAGATACCGATGTACTTGCCGGCCTTGTTGCACGCCTGAATCGCGTTCGACAGCAACTTCTTGACCGCTGGATTACGTTCGTCGAACAAGTGCGCGATGATCCCGGAATCGCGATCCAGACCCAGCGTCAGTTGAGTCAGGTCGTTGGAGCCGATCGAGAAACCGTCGAAGAATTCGAGAAATTCTTCCGCCAGAATCGCGTTGGATGGCAGTTCGCACATCATGATCACGCGCAGACCGTTGTCGCCACGGGCCAGGCCGTTCTCGGCAAGCAGATCGACCACCTGACTGGCTTCGCCCAGGGTACGGACGAACGGCACCATGATTTCGACGTTGGTCAGGCCCATCTCGTTGCGCACACGTTTCAGCGCACGGCATTCGAGTTCAAAGCAGTCGCGGAACGATTCGCTGATGTAACGCGAAGCGCCACGGAAGCCCAGCATCGGGTTTTCTTCTTCCGGCTCGTACAGCTTGCCGCCGATCAGGTTGGCGTATTCGTTGGACTTGAAGTCCGACAGACGCACGATGACCTTCTTCGGTGCGAACGCTGCAGCGAGGGTGCTGATGCCTTCGACCAGTTTCTCGACGTAGAAACCAACCGGATCGTCGTAACCGGCGATGCGCTTGTCGACGCTTTCCTTGATCTCCGGCGGCAGACCGTCGTAGTTCAACAGCGCCTTGGGGTGCACGCCGATCATGCGGTTGATGATGAACTCGAGACGGGCCAGGCCCACACCGGCGTTCGGCAGTTGTGCGAAGTCGAAGGCGCGGTCCGGGTTGCCGACGTTCATCATGATTTTGAACGGCAGCTCCGGCATGGCGTCGACCGAGTTTTTCTTGATGTCGAAGCCCAGTTCGCCTTCGAAGATGTAACCGGTGTCACCTTCGGCGCAGGACACGGTCACGCCCTGGCCGTCCTTGAGCAGTTGGGTGGCGTTGCCGCAACCGACCACCGCCGGAATGCCCAGCTCGCGAGCGATGATCGCCGCGTGGCAGGTACGCCCGCCACGGTTGGTAACGATGGCGCTGGCGCGCTTCATGACCGGTTCCCAATCCGGGTCGGTCATGTCGGAGACCAGTACGTCGCCCGGCTGGACTTTGTCCATCTCGGAGACGTCCTTGATGATGCGTACTTTGCCGGCGCCGATGCGCTGGCCAATCGCACGGCCTTCCACCAGCACGGTGCCGGTTTCTTTCAGCAGGTAACGTTCCATGACGTTGGCCTGGGTGCGGCTTTTCACGGTTTCCGGACGCGCCTGCACAATGTACAGCTTGCCGTCGTCACCATCTTTGGCCCACTCGATGTCCATCGGGCAGCCATAGTGCTTCTCGATGATCATCGCCTGTTTGGCCAGCTCGCTGACTTCGGCGTCGGTCAGGCAGAAACGCGCGCGTTCGGCCTTGTCGACCTCGACGGTCTTGACCGAACGACCGGCCTTGGCCTCGTCGCCGTAGATCATCTTGATCGCTTTGCTGCCCAGGTTGCGGCGCAGGATCGCCGGACGACCGGCTTCCAGCGTGCCTTTGTGGACGTAGAACTCATCCGGGTTGACCGCGCCTTGAACCACGGTTTCACCCAGGCCGTAAGCGCCGGTGATAAACACCACATCACGGAAACCCGATTCGGTATCGAGGGTGAACATGACGCCGGCGGTGCCGGTTTCCGAACGCACCATGCGCTGCACGCCGGCCGACAGGGCGACCAGTTTGTGGTCGAAGCCCTGGTGCACGCGGTAGGAAATGGCGCGATCGTTGAACAGCGAGGCGAACACCTCTTTGGCGGCGCGGATCACGTTGTCCACGCCACGGATGTTCAGGAAGGTTTCCTGCTGACCGGCGAACGAAGCGTCCGGCAGGTCTTCGGCGGTGGCGGAGGAACGCACGGCCACGGCCACGTCAGGGTTGCCAGCCGACAGCGCGGCGAACGCGGTGCGGATCTCGGCGTTGAGTTTTTCCGGGAATTCGGCGTCCATGATCCATTGGCGGATCTGCGCGCCGGTCTTGGCCAGGGCATTGACGTCGTCGACGTCGAGCGCGTCGAGGGCCTTGTGGATCTGCTCGTTCAGGCCGCTCAGTTCGAGGAAATCACGATAGGCCTGAGCCGTCGTGGCGAAGCCGCCGGGGACCGAAACACCGGCGCCTGCCAGGTTACTGATCATCTCGCCCAGGGATGCGTTCTTGCCCCCCACATGCTCAACATCGTGTTTGCCGAGCTTATCGAGGGAAACTACGTACTCTACCAAGGTGATCTCTCCACTAACTGTGTTGGAAAAGCTCAGAAACCGGCGGCCCGGGGGAGCCTCGGCCGGTTGTATGGCCTGGACCTGGAAAATAAGTGAGAATGCGGGCCAATGGCGACCGGCAAATCGCGCCTATCATATCCAAGAGTGTCAATTAACTTAAGGCCCAAGGTGCAAATGAAACGATCTGCTTTCTTCATCTCCGATGGCACCGGCATTACCGCCGAAACCCTGGGTCAAAGCCTCTTGGCGCAGTTCGAAAACATTACCTTCAGCAAGTTCACGCGTCCGTACATCGACAGCGTGGAAAAAGCGCGAGCCATGGTACAACAAATCAACAAAGCCGCTGAAACCGACGGCTTTCGTCCGATCATCTTCGACACCATCGTCAATCAGGACATTCGTGAGATTCTCGCAACGTCCAATGGTTTCATGATCGACATTTTCTCGACCTTTCTCGCGCCGCTCGAACAGGAGCTGACCGAGCATTCGTCCTACACCGTCGGCAAGTCGCACTCCATCGGGCACAACTCCAATTACATGGAGCGCATCGAGGCGGTGAACTTCGCCCTCGACAACGATGACGGCGCACGCACCCACTATTACGACAAAGCCGATCTGATACTAGTAGGCGTGTCGCGATGCGGCAAAACCCCGACGTGTCTGTACATGGCGATGCAGTTCGGCATCCGCGCGGCCAACTATCCGCTGACCGAAGACGACATGGAACGCCTGACCCTGCCCACCGCCCTGCGCGCCCACCAGCACAAGCTGTTCGGCCTGACCATCGACCCGGACCGCCTCACCGCGATCCGCAACGAGCGCAAGCCCAACAGCCGTTATTCGAGCTACGCCCAGTGCGAATTCGAAGTGCGCGAAGTGGAAAATCTGTTCCGTCGCGAGAACATCCCGCACATCAACTCGACGCATTTCTCCGTGGAAGAGATCTCGGCGAAGATCCTTGTCGAGAAAGGCGTCGAGCGGCGGTTCAAGTAGTTACTCATAGCCTGATCTGGCGCCTTCGCGAGCAGGCTCGCTCCCACAGGGTTTTGTGGTGAATGCAAAAGTTGCAGACACACCCGAAACCTGTGAGAGCGGCGGTTCAAGTAGTTCTGCATTGCCTGGCCTGGCGCCTTCGCGAGCAGGCTCGCTCCTACAGGGTTTTGGGGTGAAGGCAAAATTTGCAGGCATACCCGAAGCCTGTGGGAGCGGCTGTTCAAATAGTTCTGCATTGCCTGGCCTGGCGCCTTCGCGAGCAGGCTCGCTCCCACAGGGTTTTGTGGTGAATGCAAAATTTG